>WQYM01000021.1 GCA_009781235.1 Bacillota bacterium | reverse complement strand
TCTGTCTGTCTGTCTGTCTGTCTGTCTGTCTGTCTGTCTGTCTGTCTGTCTGTCGAAAATTGTACGGCAGGCTGGCATACTTGTCAACTCCTTTTCACGGGTTTTGTGCGGGCACACATATTTTATTATAACATATTCATGTGGATAGCTCAAAGCGTTTATCGCGATATTTTCCAAAAATTTTGTTTTAGTTTGTTTACAAGTCCTTAACTTTTCCTTAAAACCTCATCCGCCTTTTTGTACTCACGCCTCCGTTTTGACCTCAATCTCTTTGCCTGCGTCCCGAAGTATTTCCCGTTATACGATAAAATCCTCGGAATTGAAATTGCTATAAAAGCGTCCGCTGTGCGCTGTAAACCGTAAAACACAGTAATCTTCGTCTGTGACGCCCTTACTATAATATTGCTCGTCGCCTGCCCGCCAAATACTTTCTTTCGAGGCGGCGTCGGTCAATACTTCCATTTTTCCTTTGAGCATTACCCCGCGAAAAAATCGCTTGTCATAAAAATAAATGCAGGCGTTAGGATTTGAGCGGTATTGCGCCACCCGTTTACTTGAAGTGTTTGTTGTAAACAAAAACCCTCTTATGCCCTCGCGCTTACGCGGCGGGAGCATTGCTTTCATATTCGGAAAGCCCTCCGCGTCAATCGAACCTATAAAGGAAACGCTTTGATTGTCGATTAAGTTCCCCACCGTCTGTTCGGGATTGCGCATTGCCATTATGTCGTCCTCCTGTGTGATTATGCTTTAATGTATTTTTGAAACTTGCTTAGTGTATATTCAGGTATCGTGTAAGCGAGTATTCCTTTTTGTATAAACTCTTGAATGTATGTCCTCGCCGTCCGTTGACTTAATCCATAATGCTCGGCTATCTCTTTTCTTGTCATCGCCGTTTCGCAAAACTCCGCTATCGTATCCGCCGTCAATATCGGAATGTCAACCTCTGCCGCCATAAATTTTTGGTCTGTGCTTTGCGGTCTTTCTGGAAATAGTAATTTTAGTTTACCTGCCTTAACCTGTGTATTGGGCTTTTTATCTTTTCGGGAATTGTGTACTGTATTTCGCCGCTGTCAATCAAAGACTCAATATATTGTACCTTTATATGAGATGTTGACTTAAATCCAAGCACTTTGCAAATCTCGCTTGCAGTTTTCGGTATTTGGCAAAATTCCAAAATCTCGTCAGCTTGCCGAGGTCGTTCTTTTTCGACTTTCCCCACAAAACCTACTATCTCTTTCTTGTAGCTGCCTTTTGGCGACGGTTTGAACGAAAACTCTCGACTAATTAGTTGGTAAAAAGGAGTGTATTGGCTCGCCGTCCCGCCAAATCATCGCCTTGCTGAACGCATCCTCCAATACCTCCATCGTGCCCGTAAGCTGCACGCCCTGAAAAAAGCGCTTATCGTAAAAGTAAATACACGCCTTTGGATTTTGACGGTATTGCGCGGCGCGCATCGAGGAGGTGTTGGACGTAAACCAAAACTCGCGAATGCCCTCGCGCTTTCGGGGCGCGAGCATCGCTTTGACGTTTGGAAAGCCTTGCCCGTCCACCGAACCGATGAACGCCGTGCTTTGCTTATCGACTAGATTGCCGATGGTTTTTTCAGGGTCTCTCACGGGCACCTCCGGTGCAGTTATCAGTTTTCAGTTGGCAGTTTTCAGTTATCAGTTATTTCTTCACCAAATCAAAGCTTAAACGAATCATTTTGCGCAATTCCTCGGTCGATACGTCTTTATCGATAACAATCGTGTTCCAATGGTTTTTATTGCTGTAGTACCCCGGCAGAACGGCCCTATATTGCGCCCGCAGAGCTTCGATAAGGCTCGGACTGCATTTAAGGTTGATAAACAAATCCCCGTCGCTGACGGGCGCGTCCGCGCCGCAATTTTTTTTGATTTTTTCCGGCGCAACAAAATCCAAAAACGCAAACATCTTGCCCTTTTGGTTTTTTATCGCCGCCGTCGTCGCGTCAAAAGGGTAATCGACGAAGCTGTCCGGCATTTGTAGGCATTCTTGTATTAGTTCTTCTTTGGTCAAAATGAGTCTCCTTGAGAGCAAGTAGCGAATAACGAAAAACAAAAAAAACGATGGATAAGTGTTACTGTTCAAAAAGCAATCTCTTTTGCTCCAAGCCGCCGTTTATTGGCTACTTAATACAAATTCATCCGACGCTATTCGCTATTCGCTTCCCTACCTAACTTCCCCGTTGCCGTAAATCTTGTACTTTACACTCGTAAGCTCTCTTAATCCCATGGGGCCGCGGGCGTGCAGCTTTTGGGTCGAGATGCCCATCTCCGCGCCGAACCCGAATTCAAAGCCGTCGGTAAAGCGCGTGGAAGTATTCCAGTACACCGCGGCGCTGTCCACGTTGTTTAGAAAGAATCCGGCACTCTCCGCGTTTTGCGTGATAATCACCTCGCTGTGCTTGGTGCCGTAACGGTTGACGTGTTTTGCAGCCTCATCCACGCCGCTAACCACCTTGACGGAGATTTTTAGTGCCAAAAACTCCGTATAGTAGTCTTCCTCCGTCGCGGGTTTCACGTCGGGGCAAATAGCAACCGTCTCGGTGCAACCAACGACTTCCACGCCCTTTTCGGATAAGGCCTTGACTATGCGCGGCAAAAAGGCTTGGGCAGCCGTACGGTCAACCAAAAGGCTCTCGAGCGCGTTGCAGACGCTGGGGCGTTGCAGCTTCCCGTTGAGGATGATGCGCTCGGCCATATCAAAATCGGCGGAGGCATCCACATAGGCGTGGCAGTTCCCCGCCCCCGTTTCAATCACCGCAACGGAGGACTGCTCTACAACGGAGCGGATTAAGCCCGCCGAGCCGCGCGGAATCAAAACGTCCACAAATTCGCGGCACCGCATCAGCTCCGCTGCGCCCTCGCGCGTCGTATCGGTGATAAGCTGGACAAACCCGGGGTCAAAGCCGTTTTGAGAAAGCGCGGATTTTGCCGCCTCGACAATGGCGCGGTTGGAGTGGATTGCGTCCTTGGAGCCGCGCAGCACGACGGAATTGCCGGTTTTTAGGCATAATCCGATGGCATCGGCCGTGACGTTAGGGCGCGCCTCGTAGATGATGGCGATCACCCCGAGCGGCACGCGCGTTTTTTGAATTTTAAACCCGCCGGCGGCCGTCCATTCTTCCAGCACCTCGCCGATGGGGTCGGGCAGCGCGATCAGCTGCTCTAACCCATACGCCATATCGTCGATGCGCTTAACGTTGAGCGCAAGCCGGTCTAAAAAGTGCGCGGGCTTAGCCGCATTTTCGGCCAAATCCGTCGCGTTTGCCGCGATAATCGATGCCGAGTTATCCCGTAGCGCGTCCGCGATGAGCCGCAGCATTTGGTTTTTCTCACTCGTAGTTTTTGCGCCGATGTATCCGCATTTTTCCTTGGCGGCGGCACAAAGCTCTAAAACGTTGGACATAGAAAGCTCCTTATGGTTATCATACCACATTTTTCCCCCGTTGTCAAAACCAATTTAATGAATTTATCCTACAAAACGTCGGTTTTTTACGGGCTTTTTAAAACGACAACCGACATTTTTTTTGCTTGACTTATGTTTTGAGATTCGGTATAATAACAGTATACTGCGCTTTCGTAGTTAAATGGATATAACAGCCCCCTCCTAAGTGTGTGCCCGACACACCTCTATCTTTTGAAAAGCGGTCATTTTGAGCGTTTTTGCGCTTGTTATTGAGTTTTTCAAAAATTCCAGTCATACATTAGTCACTTTGCCTTAATTTTTGCTTAAATTTCTTGACTTTTTCGAGCCCTTATGCTATGATATACTATAATGGGATTGAAATTTGTTCCCGTAGCTCAGCTGGACAGAGCACCACCCTCCTAAGGTGGGTGTCGGACGTTCGAATCGTCTCGGGAACGCCACGGCACTTGCGCAGTCTGTTACGGACTGCGTTTTCTTATTTAGGTTCACTTTCGATTTCCTTGTCATGCTCGGCTTGCTTATCAGATTCGGCATTCTTAACGGGTTTTGTAAATATCTTTTCAAGATACTCCCTTGAATTGTCGGAACTCTTTCTGTAGTGGCTGTATACATCCGAAGTCATCTCCACCGTCGCGTGTCCTGCAAGCCTCGAAACTATGATAATGGATACGCCCTCATCTATTAAACGGGTGATGAAGCCATGACGGAGTTTGTGCGCAGTAATCGGAGGGCAGTTAGCCTCTACTAGAAATTGCTTTAACGCTCGGTTGATGCGTTCCGGGTTCGCCGGATTGCCCATGTAATTGCAGTGTACCGCGTCGCTCAAATCAAACTCCGGGTCTGCGTCTCTTAATGCGTCGTGATAAGCCTTGTACTCTTTCAACTTCTCAACCAACAAACTGCAAATCGGCAAATCCCGTCTCGATTTTTTCGTCTTAAGGTCGGTTCGCAATAAGCCTTTTTTGGGGATGTATACTCGATTCCTTACAATGCGGATTTCTTCCTTATCGAAGTCAATATCCTTGAACTCTAAACCGCATACCTCGGCAGTCCGTAGCCCTAACATCATCATCAAGTAAATTGGTAGTGTTTCCGTCACCGAATGTTTGCCTAGCGTGTCTAACAGCCTGTCGTGTTCATCGTTACTCAAAATCATTACTTCTGCCGTTTCTTCGCCGCCGATAACTTTTTTGAGATATGCGCTCGAAGCATAATTGATTGTGACGACCTCGTTTTGAATCGCGTAGTTGAAAATCGGACTGAGGACTCGCTTGTATTGCATAATTGTTTCTTTCTTATAAGGTTTTTCCGTTGCGATTTTCTCAAAAATTTCGTTCACGGGCAATCCAAGTGTTTCGCATATTTGCTCCGCGCTATTCCACCGAATGGTTTCGCCCTTCCTTGCATTAAAGAGTGTCGGGTGCGCGATGGATTCATTTCGGATTTTTCTTACGCCGTATTTTAATACCGCCTCGTTTAACCTTTCTTTTGATTCCGGCTTTACCCTTGCCGTGGTGCTTTGATACTGATGGTTATTTAGTCCAACGAAATATTGTATCACGTCTCTGGCTTTTATCCCGACCATCAACCTATTGCCAAATGTTTCATTTAGTCGCTTTATCGCATTAGCAGCAGTTTGTTTGTAGCTTTCCGAGAATTTATGTTCTCTTGCCTTGTACCACTCATCCGCAACTTGAGCGAATTTTAGCGGCTTAAGTTCTTTCTCCGGCTCAACATCTCCGGCTCTGAGCCTTCGTTCCCAAACCTGTCCAAATTCAACTGCGGCATTTTTTGCTGCTGTGCCTACGAGTTTCTTAGGGTTGTGCCAAGTTATGGATTGCATTTTTCTTTTCCCAAATTCATCCACAACAGTGGTTTGAACGAGGTACTTTACACGCCCGTCGTTCCTCTTACTAACTCTTTTTCTGTATGTCGCCATGATTAGGCTCCTTTCGCCGTCCTTTGCGGCGGTGCTAAATTTAGCGGAAGTTCTGTGTGGCGAAAACGACCGACAATCGCAGTTTGCGCTGAGGGGTGCGTATCCGCTCCCGCCGCCAGAACTTCCATGTTAAACGTTCCTAGATGACCAGTTCAATGCCGAGATGTGCCAGCAATGATTTGAAATCAATCAAAGTCTTCTTTTCGATGTCCAACGTGCGAATCGCGCCTGACTTAGCCATCTTTCGTATGGCGTACTTTGTCAATGCCGTGTTCGGGTCGGATTTTTTGATTAGTGCGAATGCCTGTTCAATAGTCCTAAACATTTTGTTTTGCAGTCCTCCGTTTTTAGATTTTTTGTCATCCGAAGGGAATTGGCGGTAATAACACTCATGGGAATACGCACGAACCCGTTTCGCTTATTATCGCTGCCTGCAGTCAATCCTTTTGGGTAAAGAATAGCCTGTTATCAATCCGGGAGGAATATCCCCCTACTCTTATTATAGCACAAAAAACGTGAGAAGAGCACAAACGGCGTTTTTGAGTGTTATCCGTTGAGATTTGCACATTACTACAGTAACGTATAATTAGCCGCATCTCAAGCGTTTTTAATATGTTTTTTTCGTTTTTTACAAACATTCTGCGGGTGTCCTCAGAAATGCAAAAGCACCGCCCGTAGACGATGCTTTGATTTTTAAGCTATTCCATCCTATACTACCTTTCGACTGTTGCTGCCTTTACCCAATCTTCTTGCTTGGGCTTGATTCTTATGACTATTAAATCATCATCTTCGTCATAGTATTGAATCGCTAAGTTGCTATTAACCGCACTAAAGCTAACCTGTTCAGTATCTATCTCATTACCATCGCATTTGATTTTAATGCTTTCGACATGACGCTCTTTATCATAAGTTAAACTCATAGACTGTATGCTTTTTTGCTTTATCACGAAAGAAAATTCTCCATCCTCACCATATATTTTATCAAGCGTATACCTGCATCCCTTTAGTATTTGTTCAACCTTTTGCTTTTGCTTATAAGTTTTAGTTGCTTTTTCTTCCTCATCAATTTCCACGAGTCTAATATCTCGCATAATGTAATCGCTTTGCGTTAGATTCTTAACTTGCAAACGGATAATTATTCTTGCGCCGCCATAGCATTCAGAGTCGGACATATAATAAATGTCTATCTTCCCTTTCTTTTCCATCCAGCCTTTTATTAACTCAAAGCCGATGCCACCGATAATCGTAGTTACGCACCCAGCCGCAATACCAATCAATAAACTCCAGTCCATAACCGTGTTTCTCCTTCTGTATTTGATAGCGATATTATACCATAGAAATAGGGAAGTTACAAACTTTTTGTAGGGCGAATGCGTCGGCTGTTTTATAGTTTTTTCCGCATGAATGCCGGAATGCGTTGTGGGTCCGTTGCCGGGGGCGTAGGACTTTGGTGGATAGTGGGAGTGGGAAAAAACTGCCGTTTAAGTGGCTTTAACGGCGGTTCTGGCGGGTCGGGTGCGCTTTGCTATGGATAGGGACTATTCCACTATATTTGCCCCAAATTCAAAAGCACCGCCCGTAGACGATGCAATTTGCTGTGTACAATATCTGTTACTGTGGGAGTCAATGCCGTTTTGGTTCGGTATCATTTTGATGCCGAACCTCTCCACCCGTAGACGATGCCTTTGGATTTCAGATGCCAATTTGTTTTTTTGCTCGGAGCCGACTTATAGCCCCAATAGCTGTTTTTTCATGGCGGCAAATTCTTTGTTGGTAATAATGCCGTCGTCTAATAACTGTTTGTATTCCCTTAGCGTGTTTATAGCCTCTTTGGGCGGAAGTGCGATTTCCTGTTTTGCTGGTTCGGTAGCTTGACTCTCCGCAGAGGCGACCGGAATAGCGGCAGGGGGCGGAATAACCGCCGCAGGTATAACCGGAGCGGCAGTAGTGGGGATAATCGGCGCAATCGGAACAACCGCAATGGGAACAGGCGGGACGTTTTTGGGAACGGGTGGCGTTGCGCCGTCTATTCGCGGCAAATCATTAGCCTCGCTCCCGTACACGCTTGTTATTTCCTCCTCTTGCGCCTCAAACAAATATGTGCCCTCTTCTCTCTTCTTCACATACGCTTTTTCTGCCGGGCTTTCAGCTTCCACCTGCTTTTCCGCTGTTGCCGCCGTATCCTCAGCCTTTTCCTCTTTTTCCGTTGCCGCCGCCGACCTCTCTCTTAACAAAGTTTTTGCTTTGATGCTTCCGTTCCTCGCGGCTTTTTGAAGCCAATCTATACCCTTGATGAGATTCTTCTCTCCGAGCGTTCCGTAAAGATAAGCGTATCCCAGTTTATATTGTGCGTCAACGTCGCCCGATTTCGCTAACTCGGCATAACTATTTAACTCTTGGTCTCCGGCACTCAAATGAACCGCAAGACTGCCGCCATACCCCGCAGAGCGTCCTTTCGTAACCGCATTGGCTAAATTGTTGCCGCAATGCTCACATCTTGTAGCTTCGCCCTTATTTTTACCGTGGCAGAACTCGCAATATACATGAGGCAAATCGGGCTTAGCCACCGAAACGCTCCCGGCGTAAATGACCGTTTGAGGGCTGCTCTGCGTCTCCACGCTCGGTAAATCCTCCTCGTTCTCCCAACGATACCCGCATTGCTCACAGTCCCGCGTGACCTTATGAACATGGTGCGTAAATTTAATTTGCGCGGTAAATTCATTGTAAGCCTTTCCGTCGCCGCCCACTTTTGTCGCGCTTGTTACCGAAGTGATTTCGCCCTCGGGCTGGTATGCGCCCATTTGATAATTTCCGGTTTCGCGAAAAGGGCCCGACGGCGGAGTCCCTCGCCGTGTAATCGTTTTATGCGTGTATCGGGTCGCGATAAACCTCTTGCCGGAAATTTCCGCCCTGTCGCCGCATTTAAGGCAATAATTGATGTTGAAACTGTTCTGTGCATCCATCGTATTTAACCGTTTTTTAAGGTTTCTGCCCCCCGCGAACCAGATAATCACGATGTAGATAAACGCCATTATTCCCGCGATTTGTAATATTGGTGTAGAAATAATGCCGAAGGTCGCGGAAATCAAGCAAATAACGGTAGCGGCAATCCAACCGACAGTGGCAAGCAGGTAGGCAACCCGCATACTTCTTCCTATCGCATCGCCCTTGCCCATTTCCTGTTGGAAATCCTCATAGCCTTCCGATTCGTAAAACCATCTTTTCTGTTCCGCAGTCCGTTCAACATTGTCGATTAACTCGGTAGCCGTCAGCAACATTTTTTGCAATTTCTTATTGAACGATAGCACGAGAAGTAATATAAGCCCCGGAACGACAACGCCGAGTATCCCATAAAGAATCATAACGCCGATACCACTCCATGCAAGGGTTTCCGCGCCTAATACGCTGCTTATCATCATTGCAATGTCTATGCCCAAAAGAGCCGTCGCGCCGCCTATTATGCCGTATAATATTCTTCTACCTTTTTTGCTTTGAGGCATCAAAGCCTTTTTATTCCGTGAGAAGAAGACCGCCCCTACGCCGATTGCCGCAAGCCCCAATGTCCCGAAGATAATGGTTAAGATGAGTTGCAGCGTTTTCTCGGAGTCAATGCCACCATTCGGGTTATTCGGATTGTTTGTGTTCGATGGATTATTGGGATTATTCGGGTCACTAGGATTTTGCGGGTCTCCGCCGGGGTCAATCGGAGTCCCGCCGCTTTGCGCAAGAATTTCAAAGTTCGCTGTCGCGGTGTAAGCGGTATAATTCGCGGTTTCGGCGAATACCACTTTCACGGTATATTTTCCGACAGCCGACGGCTTTATGGTTGATTCGGGATAACTCGTGCCGTCGCGCCCAAGATATATCACAGTGTATTGCGACGGGTTTGCAGGGGCAGGGTCATTATCCGGTTTTAACCCGCTATCAATTACAAATTGGTCAGTTTCGGAATATATTTTGTTGTAAATTTGACTGTTGGCAGGGTAAAAGCGTCCCCAAACGGTTTGATAGGCGGAGAGAAAGCCACTTGGCACAATAACCGCCCTCATACCGACCTGTTCTCCCAAACTACGAGATTCTATCGTCGGCGGAATCGCGGACTGCACCCATATCACCAAGTTGCCACACGCGCTAAAAGCGTAAGTTTCGATACTCGTAACGCTTGCAGGAATCGTGATACTCGACAATGCGGAGCCACGAAATGCGCTAACGCCGATACTGTTTAGATTTCTTGGTAGCGTAATGCTTGCTATTTCCGGAAAGCCAACATATTGACCTCCTTGAGCATTTCCGCCGGGTTGTGTTGGTAGTGTCGTATAAGCTGAAAATCCATAGTTCGCTATTCTGGTTACAGGCTTTCCCTCATAAACAGCTGGGATTCTAATTTCCGCGACATCCGCAGTTCCTCTCGAAACCTCATAAGCTGTGCCGCTGTTTATCAGCGTAAATTCAAGCCCCGGCGTTCCATACACTTCCTCAAACGAATATATGTCGGGATTATTCGCAGTTTGACCATACGTCCAGTTTTGTATTAGTATCGCGCCGCCGGATGCCTTCGTAATTTCAAAGTCTGCGGTTGCCGTGTGAAAAGCGTAATTCTCATTTTCGGCGAATACAACTTTAACCGTATATTTCCCGACAGCCGACGGTTTTGCGCTTGTTTCGGCATAGCTTGTTTCGTCGCGTCCTATGTATGTTGCGATACTGCCGGGGTTCGTTTCGGAATTGATAACAGGATTGGACGCAGTTTGACCGAATGCCCAGTTTTGCATAGTCACCGTACCCGTCCCAAGTGTTTTGGTTACAACCGTAACAACGCATTTGGCGGAGTACGTGGTGCCATCGACGGTAATCGTCGCCATAATATCCGCCGTTCCCTCTGTTACCGCCATAATTACACCGTTTGAAACTGTTGCTACGTTTGCGTTGCTAGTGCTCCATGAAACTGTAGTACCTACTGGAATCATAGTGGCAGCTAGCGTTCGTATCCCGCGAACGTCAAGCGTCAACTCGTCAATATCAAGCACGATTCCTGTCTGAGGAGCAGGGCTTGTACAAGATACGGTCATTTGCCCGACCATATTGGTCTGCCACGCGCCAGTTTCAAAAGTGGAATCGTCTGGGAAAGCAAATAACCTTGCGCTAACTTGGAATATCTTTGTTCCGCTTGTCCATTTCGTGCCTGTAAGAATCGAACTATATGAATTTGTAATAATGCGCGGTTGGTTGCCTGCAGTCGGACTCCAATACATATTGTTGTTGAGAACATAAGCGGGATAGCGAAAAGTCTCCATTGCATTCACATTCGGTAAAGCCGCTGAATCGGAACAGTTTATACTGGGCAAAACATATAATTGGTTTGCGATATATCCTGTTCCACCCATCTCGGTCGCTTTTGCGCCGCTAATCATCCAGTAGTAACCTGCCCGGTTTTTAGAAGTCGTGCCGCCTATCACTTCATAAAGTGCCACTTGCATTCCTACAACACCCGGTAAATCTAAAATCTGAAAATAATCATAGGTAGCATCATTAACCGTAGTACTGCCACGCAAGGCTTCATAGACAGAGGTGGAAGGAGGAGATGGGCTGGTCATGCGCAACAGACTATTTAACGCGGAAGGCAATGCCACCTTTGATTCGGCGGCGGCTACAATCTCGGAATGTTCCATGCCGCTTTGCAAGGTTTTCCGCATAGTTCTGTCGCCACCGGGATTTGGGTCGGACATATTGCCGTTGCCGTTACATGCCGCCATCGACAGTGCGAACAGTAGCGCGACTATCACTACTGCCGCAAATTTCACAAGGTTTTTCATAAGAACTTCCTCCATTTTTTGCGGATAAATGAAAAATGCCGCCCCAATTAAGAGACGGCACCCGCACAGCCATGCCCTTAATTGTTGCGACACAACCCAAAACCAGTCGGGAAGAGCATAGCCGATTGGCATGTTCGTCCGACTGGTTATAAAGGGGTGTCGCATAATTAGAATACCACTTTTGGTCGTTTCAGTCAACTGATTCAATGCAATCAAAAAAGCCGAGCGGATTTTTCTATCCCGGTCGGCTGTTTTTAAGTACCTTTTCTGAAGTTATAAAACCTGCCCTCCAACGCGCTATGCGCGGCTGTATCGGGGCAGGAAGGCTCAACTCTATGCGGAGCGGCGTAATGCCCACTCCGCGTCTACGTTCTATATTACGCGATTAAGGGCTTTGTCGCCCCCTTATCGAATAAAGATTCTTCTTCTCCCGAATCGCATTGGTTGAGGTGTCTGCACTATTTGCGGGGGAATGACCGCCGTTGGCAGAGGATGCGTTGATGGAGGTGGAGTTATCGGCGAGGCTAAAACCTTTTTTTTCGGCTCTTGGATTTTTGCCTCAATAGTAGGCTTATCCGATTCTTCTGCGCCCAAGTTCTCCGGCTCTTGGGTATCTTCCGCTAAGGCCGATTCCTCCGATTCGCCGTCTGATTCCTCGTCATCATCCTCATCAGAGTCATTCTCATCGTCGTCGCTCTCATCCCCGTCATCATCAGAATCATCCTCGTCGTCATAATCGTCATCATTATCATCGTCGTCTTCATCGTCGCCATCTTCATATTCTTCGCCGTCATCACCCTCTTCTCCATCCACCTCCTCGCTGTCTTCATCATCATATTCAGCCCAATTTTTGCATTTTTCGTCAATTATACCGCTTTCAGCCAGTTCTCTCCACTTCCGCAATAATTTTTTGGTGAAAGCCTCATTTTTATTGAGTATTGCATTTTCCCTTTCTTCTTCCGGAAGTTCTCTAAGAAGTTGATGCTTTAATCTCGCCATTTCTGTTTCTACTTGAATAATATATTTTCGGATATAATCCCGTTCATCCGGGTCTACTCCATTGATTGGCGGATTCTTTCCTTGCAAAGCGCATTGAATTTCATGATGCAACGGCAAGATGATTTTTTCATGCTTATCGGCATTCACATAATCCGAATTGTTTGGCTGTTTGTCCGATTGCTTTTCCGACTGAATTTTGTGATTATACGGCGAAGCTCTGTGATTTTGCATAATGAAGATAGCCGCCTTGGAGTCTCCTTGAAGGGCTTTGTCAATAAGTACCTGCTCAATTCTAGCAACAGTGCTGTCGCCGCTATTGAGAGCGTCGGTTATCGTATCACTTTTTTGAATCCAATTGTATAGCGTCGAGCGGCTAATTCTCATATTGAAAGCAATATCTTCCATAGACATTACGCCACGCGCCCAAGATTCAATCCGAGCTAAATTTTCTTCCGACTCCCAGTCTTCCATTCTCATTTCTCTGTTTAACATGGTGTGATTACTCCTTTTTTAATTGCGTTCTGTGTCCAAAATGTCCAAAAGTTGGCTTCTGCGAGAGTATTTCATGTTTTTCACGCTAGCAGGGGCATTAAACTTGCCCCAGTCCAAGCATCTGGGTTCTCTTCCATCTCTTTCTGAATATCGTCAGCCATCTTCATTACTTCGGGGTCTAATCCCACCTGTTCCATCGCATAGCGCATTTGCCGCATTCTGTCAGCGTCATTGCGCGGGTCGGCATACCTGCTTACGTCTACACCATTCAATAACCCCAATCGAACCTCTTGAGCCTGTTTCCCGTTATAACGCGGGTCGGCAATCATCTTGATGTCGCCCGAGGACATGCCGTCCCGCATGGCAAACGCTACTTGGTTCATCAGCATGGAATCGTATGACTCATTCACGTACTTTGTTATATCGTTGCCTTTCTTTAAGCCCCCTAAGATTGCCCGCATTTGTTGGAAGTTCAAATCGGGGCTAGACAACTTCTCAACGGCAACCCCGGCGTTGATAGCGTCGAGGATGACTATTGCTTGCGTCAGGTTGTGCTGAGGAGTAAGCCATCGTTCCAGTTTCGGATTCTCTCTCATAAAGAATTTCACATCCGGCTCGAAATCCTCTGTATCTCCATACCCACGATAAAGACGGTTTTGCATCTGCTCTCTTACTCTCTCTCTGCCGGGGGAGTCGGCAGCCATGCCTTGAACTCTTCTATAATTGTTGTACACTTTTGTTACCTCATTCGGCGAAATGTCGCCTGTTCTTATTTTTTTGTTTTTGCACCCAAAGCGTCCTAATCGCTGCGCCTTTTGAACCTATGATGTCTATTACCTTACTCATACACACCCCCTTTTGCCACTTACTGCGGCAACACTTGTTTGTATGTACACTTTATTTTGTAGGGGGCATATCTTAATTTTATTTGACTTAATCTGAAAGTTGTAGTATGATGGTGCCTATCGAAAAGGGTTATTCGATTCGCTTAATCTGACTTATGGGTTTTCAGTCATATTTCGGTCATTAGGCATGAAACGCAAGATGTTTTTTGGGTTGACTTAATCGGAAAGTTATTATACAATACTGTCGGAAACGACTACTCAATCTGTATGTTATTTGCCGTTTCGGAAGATATTTTGTGTGTGTAAGATATTCCCAGTTCACTCCTAAGGGGCCGTTGTGGGTTCGATTCCCGCCGGGAGTACCAAATTGGCAACAAATCACTTGACAAAATCCTTGTCACGTATTACAATACAAGCATGTGTCCTAATCTGTTTGGAATAGAGTTCCTCCATATGTACGGCCTGATGATCGGCATCGGGCTGATTATTGCGCTGGCGCTATTGTGGTGGCTGTGCAGGCGCTTTAACGTCTCCGATAAAACGTACAATTTTTATTGGATTTTAGGCGTTGTGTCCATTGCCATCGGCTTTGTCGGCGCCAATGTGTTCCAAAACATTTATCAGGCAGTCCAGGTGGCGGTCGAGGGCGGCAAGTTCGAATGGACGTGGGGCGTCACGTTTATGGGCGGGCTGGTGTTCGGTGTGGTAACGTTTATTTTGGGGGCGATGATTTTTGCAAAGCGCCAAGCCAGGAGCGACTTTTACCGCGTGGCAAGCCTGGGCGCGCCCTGTATCGCCGTCGCGCACGCGTTCGGACGGATCGGCTGCTTTTGTGCGCCCTGCTGCTACGGGATTGTGGACGAGCATTTCGGCATGGACTTCCCCTACCACCACAATGCGCTGCCCACGATGCTGTACGAATCGATTTTTCTTTTTATCCTGTTCGGCGTTTTGATGCTGGTGCTGCTAAAGTTCAACAAACCCAACCTGACGCTGATTATTTACGGGTTCAGCTATTCGACATGGCGGTTTTGCTTGGAATTTATCCGCGGGGACAACCGGTGGGAGCTCGGCAACTCCCTGACGCCGTCGCAGTGGCAGTCAGTCGTGCTGTTCGGCGT
Source organism: Bacillota bacterium (assembly GCA_009781235.1). Taxonomy (GTDB): domain Bacteria; phylum Bacillota; class Clostridia; order Christensenellales; family Pumilibacteraceae; genus WRAP01. The sequence goes on along the minus strand of WQYM01000021.1, from coordinate 8,385 downwards.
CGCGCTGATTTTATGCGTCTGCGTGCTGGGCTTTAAGAAAATCCCGCTGTATAAGCCGCAGCCGGAGCGCGCGGGAAACGCGAATGGAGCTTCTTTTGCAGCCGAAGCGGATGAATTTTACCGGACGGAAAGCCCGTCTGAGGCCGTAATAGATGCGGGCGGATTGGGTGCGGGCGGATTACCGGCCGCCCCTACGGTAGGTTTTGAAACGGACAAAGCGGGAACGGCAGGAACGGCCGAAATGCCCCCCGCCTATCAAAGCGCGGCGCCGTCGGCTAACGTCGTCCCGCTGATAACGCCCGCCCGCAGATTTTTAATCGGCGCTTCCGTTTTTGCGGGACTATTTCTGCTGCTCGGAATCATCGCATGGGCGGTCAAAAACCTAAGCGGCGCCGTGGTATTGTTCGAAATCGCAGCGGGCTGGCTTATTTTGGCGCTGATTGATTCAGTCAAAAAACCGCCCGAACGCCTTTTGTACGATCGGGAGACGCAAACCTTATTTATCTACAAGAAAGGCGGCGCGGTTTTTGCGCCGGAGGCCGCGGCAGACGCGGACGAAGCCGAATATATCTCAATCCCTCTTGCCTCGATTACGGAGGTATATTCCGAGAAAAAACAGCGTGACGGAGGCTTTGGCCAAACGTTAGCGGCGGGCGGCGTATTTTTGTTCGGCATATTATTGGGCTGGATTATTCTGCTCTTCCCCACTAAAAAGCTGAACCGTGCCCTTCCCCCCGTCGTGATTAAAACCGGAAACTCGACGGTTTATTTATATAATGTGAAAAATTCGGAAGCGGTCGATAAAATGATTGAATTAAAACCGGACGTAACGAATTCGGCTGAAACAAATATCGATATCAAATAAAAAGGCATTAAAAACTATGAAAAGTAAGACAACCGGCCTTTTCGGCTTCTTGACGGCGGCACTGATGCTCGCATTGCTTGGCGTATGCGTTGCGGCAATCCTAATGTTTGCCTCGCCCGCCAATACCATTCAGACGGCGCGCGCGGAAACGGCGGCAAGCGTGGCATCCTCCATCACGAGCTACTCGAGCGGCACGGGTAGCCTTTCGGCCTCGGTGAGCGGCAACACCGTTACCGTTACGGGCACCAAGACCGGCGTGACGGCGGGCTTGTCGTTATACCCCAACGCGGGCGTAGAGATCGTGTGGCGAGCGTCCCTTTCCGGCACGGCGTCATCCTTATTAACCCTTTACGGAGGGACACTAACCGTTGCGGCGGGCGGAGCGGTCAGCAACACAGGCAGCGGAAGCAATTGTTCAATCACCGTCTATAACGCCAGCTCATCTAACGTCGGCACTGTGAATGTCTCCGGTGGAACCGTCGAGAAAACAAGCGACGGAGGCTACGCAATTGTCGGCTACGACGGCAGTACGGTAAACGTGTCGGGCGGGACGGTTAGCGCGACTACCGGCAGAGCAATTTACTATTCTACTACGGGCACGGTAAACGTGTCGGGCGGCACGGTGGGCGCGACAAGCGGCACCGCGATTGTCAATGGTTCCTCCGGCATGGTGACCGTTTCGGGCGGAACGGTCATCGCAACAAGTGGCACCGCGATTGTCAATGGTTCCGGCACGGTAAACATTTTCGGCGGGACGATAGGGGCGACGGGCGGAACGGCGATTCTCAATGACGGCGCGGGCAAAATCGCTATTTTGTCGACGGTTTCCACCGTGGTGGCATCGGCTAATGCGTCGGAAACCGGGGGCACCGTCGTGCTTAATAACGCGGGCGGCAGCTTGGCCTTGTTGGACGGGAGCGGCATCGTGCAAAATGCGGCGGGCGGCAACTTGATTTATAACCCCAAGGGCGCGGCGGTTTATACCGTAGGCACGGAGCTACCCGTTTCATCCGCGTTTTTGACAAAAATCTACGACGGGACGGGCAGTATTTCCGTCTTAGGGGCGGATTTAGTTCCCGGTACCGCCATCGAGTGGTACAAGGACGGCGCGAAAGTCGAGGGTAAAAACAATCCTGTGTTGGAGGTCAAAAACGTATCCGACAGCGGCGAGTATGTGTGCCGCGTGAACGAATTCGCGGCGTATCAATGCGAATTTTGGGTGACTTCCGCGCCGGTCACCGTCGCGATTTTGCCAAAAACCGTGGTAGTGGTTGCGGACGCGGTGACAATGACGTTCGTAGGTGCACCCATCGAGGGAGCCGAGCCCGTCATCGCCCCTGCCCTCACCTATTCCCATTCGGGCTTAGTCGGCACCGACGCCTTCACGGGCGCCTTAAGCCGCGCGGAGGGCAGCGCCGTCGACACTTACGCGATTAGCTTGGGGACTTTAGGCGCGGGCGATAATTACACGGTGATGTTTATCGGCGCACTCTTTACGATTGCCGAATCCGTCCCCCCGCCGCAAGACGGCAAGGACGGCGCAAAAGGCGACAAGGGCGACAAAGGCGACGCGGGAGCCGACGGTGAGGACGGCAAAGACGGAGCCCCCGGAGCCAAGGGTGACAAAGGCGACAAGGGCGATAAAGGTGATACGGGCGAAGCGGGATCGGGCGGTTGCGGTTGCGGAAGCATCGCGGGCGGCTCCGGCCCCGATGTCGGGTTATTTGGCGGCATAGCGTTATTGCTCATCGCCAGCGCCGCAGTTGTATTGGTTAAAAGACGCGCAAACAAGCCTGTTTAATTCTTAATTTTCCCTAACCGCTAACCCCGACCACCGTGCTCGGCGCTCTGCCGCCTAAAATATCCTTAATATCGTATTTTGCCGAGGCGATGATGACGCGCGTTCCTTGCCGGACGCACGGTTTTATGTACTCTAATTTGGCAAACGCGCCGTTGGCTCCCGCGCGGGAGGCTCCGACGCAAAGGCGCTTTGTTTCGTCCAGTTTTTTAATCACTTCATCGGCAGTTTTGCCGGAAATTTCGCGGATTAGGGATCTAGGGTCGGAAACGTCGCGGTAAATGCCCTCTAAAGTGGTTAAAATCAGCAGCGTTTTTGCGCCCACTAAACACGCGATTTGGCTGGCGGTCTCGTCGTTGTCCACCAGCTCGTACGCATAACCTTTCGTATCGCGCAAGTTTTGAATCTCTACCTTGCGGTTTTCCTCACCGCTTACGGCGTCGTTATAGTTGATAATCGGGATGGCGTCTTGAGCGGCGGCGCGCAGCAGCAGGTTTTTGATGTGCGCCCGCTTATGTTCGTCGTTAAAGTGTTGGTGTTCAACCAAAACTTGGCGGATGGAAAACTTCGGGTCGACAAAATTGCGGTACGACTGCATGAGTATCGCCTGGCCTTGGCTGGCGTAATCGGCCTTTACGCCGTCGATATCGCCGCTAAGCTCGCCTCCCGTCCGCTTAATATAATCAAGCCGCCCGATTTCGGTCGCGCCGGAGGACACCCACACCATACCGGGCTTTAATTGGCGCGAGATGCGGGCGAACTTGTTGTAATCAATGTCGTTGTTTTCGCGGTCGATAAGCGCCATCGACCCGATTTTTCCTACGAATTCTATCATGTTTACAGTATAAAGTATCGGGCGAGGTTTGTCAAACGAATGCTCCGCTTGTTTGTTTGCGCTTTCGCGAAAAAAATGATATACTTGCCGCATTGCACGACAATCATAGACTTTTTAAAAAAGTCTCCCGAAAGTAGACAAAGTTCAAGCCTCAAGTTCTAGCAGATTTATAGAAACTTGTGTATACTGTTCATAATATAAACGGAGGTTTTATGCCGGAATGGACAACAAAGTCGGAAATTTTTTGTATGAACTGCGAAAAGAAAAAGGGGTGACGCAAGCCGAGCTCGGGGAGATATTCGGCATATCCAACAAAGCGGTATCTAAATGGGAAACCGGCGGCACGTTGCCGGACACTTCCCTATTAAGCCCGCTTGCAAAACTGTACGGCATTACGGTGGACGAGATTTTAAATGGGGAGCGCAACGGATCGGCCGGGGCGCCCGATGGGTCGAGCGGGCCGCCCAATGGGTCGGCCCCTACAGATAGCGGCGAATATAAACCGAACGGGCAGCCCGTTCCCGTAGGGGGCGACCCATCGGGCGGCCCGCTCGGCCCATCGGGCGCCCTGCAACACAAACCGTCCGTGGGGGCCGATGCCCACATCGGCCCGCCCCCCGCCTCCCCCGCGCCTCCATCCGCAAAACATAAAAAATTGTTCCTGATTTCCGCTGCCTGCGCCGTCGCCGTGATGCTGTTTTTGGCAATATTTTTGCCCGTCGCTTTTTGCGGGAAGGACGGTGCCTTGCCAACCTATGAGGTAACCTTTAACAGCAACGGCGGATCTGCAGTCGCAAAGCAGACAAGCATTCAAAGCGGCGCCCTCCTCACAAGGCCTTCCGACCCCTCTTTTGATGGGTATAAATTTTCCGGATGGTATAAAGATACCGGCCTCATATACGCCTGGGACTTTGCCTCCGACACGGTGACAAAAAATACAACCCTGTACGCCAAGTGGGTCAAAAACGAAACGCCTCCGGAAAAATTCACGGTAACCTTTGCAAGCAACGGCGGTTCCGCCGTAGGCGCGCTTTTAAATGTCGAAAACGGCGCAAAAATTACAAAACCGCCCAACCCCGTGTTAGAGGGGCATACCTTTGACCGGTGGTACAAAGACGAGGGGCTGACATATGCGTGGGATTTTGTCGGCGATACGGTAACAAAAAATACGACGCTGTACGCAAAGTGGACAAAAGACACAGTGCATACGCACGAATTTGGCGACTGGACAGTAACCGCCGCACCGACCTGCATCGCAAACGGCGTCGAAACACGCGCGTGCGCCCTCGACGGCACGCACACCGAAACGCGGTACATTGATACACTCGGGCATGATTTTGAATTGTGGGCGGTATCCGACGCGCCCACCTGCACGACGGCCGGAACGGAAGCACGGACTTGCATACGCTGCGGGGCAACGGAAACGCGTCCCGGCGAAGTCGCGCTCGGGCATAATTTTGAATTATGGGCGGTAACCGATGAGCCTACTTGTACGACGGCGGGCACGGAAACAAGAAATTGCATACGCTGCGGCGAAACGGAAACACGCCCCGGCGACGCGGCGCTCGGCCACGCTTGGGCCTGGGTGGTAACGGTTCCCGCAAGCGTTGAAGCGACAGGCTTAGAAACAAAAACATGCCTCCGCTGCGGAGCGGAGGACGGCACGCGGCCCGTCTCCCCCTTGCTCCCCACGCCGACTAATTTGTACATCGACCCGTCGGGCTTATTGACGTGGAACGCGGCTATCGGTGCCGACGGCTACAAAGTGTCCGTAGGGTCGGCAGAACATGACGTGCCGGGAACCTCCCTCAATTTATCCGCTTTGGGGCTGACGACACACGGCGTTTACCTCGTCAAGGTGCGCGCCGTCGGGGAGGGATTCGACAATTCGGACTCCGCGACCTCTCCGGAAATTTGGTATACCGTCGGCACGCAAGGGCTTGAGTTCACCCTCATAGACGACGGTACCGCGTATTCCGTCGCACGGGGGACGGTAACCGGCGGCGCGGTCTATATCCCGGCATATCACAACCTCTTGCCCGTGACCGAAATCGCGAGCTCCGCGTTTACTACCATCGACATCACAAACGTAACCGTCCCCGCAACCGTAACGGTCGTCGGCAGGTTCGCCTTCGACGGACGCGCAAGCCTCGAAAGCGTAGACTTCGAGACCGGAAGCCAACTAAAAACAATTTGCTATGCAGCGTTCCGGGACTGTTCGAGCCTTAAAACCATCGCCATCCCCGAAAACACCGCGTCAATCGAAAGCTTTGTGTTCTATCGCTGCAACGCCTTTGAAAGCATGACGTTGCCGTTTGTAGGGGACAGCGTAGGAGGCACATACACTAATTTAGGTTACCTCTTTAACGCCATGGGGTATAGCCATAACGAAACCGGCGTCCCGCCGTCACTAAAGACGGTGACCGTAACGGGCGGGGGTCGTCTTGACCGCTTTGCATTTTACCGCTGTACAAGCTTAAAAACCATTACATTGCAGGCCGGCGTGACTGTCGTCGGCTGGAATGCGTTTTCCCTCTGTACAAATATGGAAAATGTTATCTTTGAGGGGGACGCGCTTACGGGCTTCGAATACCGGGCGTTCTACAACTGCACAAGTTTGACCGACTTTACCGTGCCGGATAGCGTAACGAGCATCGCAGATTCGGCGTTTGCGGGCTGCAGCAGCTTGTATCGCCTCAGCCTTCCGTTTGTTGGCAACACCAAAAACGGGACGTCAAATACGCATTTTGGCTATATCTTCGGCGCCTCCGGCTATAGCGGGCAAAACACCTCGGTTCCGGCGTCGCTGAAATCCGTCGTGATTAGGGGCAAATCCGACATCGCCGCAAACGCCTTTAACGGCTGTAGCGCCTTGCAAACCATCTATCTTCCAAGCTCTGTCGAAAGCATCGGTACAGGCGCCTTTAGCGGTTGCAGCAATTTAATTATGTACGCCGAACCGGTAAGCCAACCCGCGTCGTGGCTGTCGCTCCTGCCGGCGGGCCGTCCCGTATACTGGGGCGTAACCGGCTCCGCTTTTTTTGAAAATGACAAAGCGCACTATGTATTGCAAGGCGAAAACGCGATCTTAACAAAATATGTCGGTGACGCAGAAACCTTTGACGTCTTGGCATTGGCCTTGGACGCGCCCGTCACGCGCATCGGAAGCTATGCGTTTAGCGGCAGCAGCATTATCAATGTTTCCATCCCCGAAAGCGTGACGGAAATCGGCTCCAATACATTCGCAAGCTGCTTACGCTTGACGCTGTTTTTAAATAGCAACGAACCGCCCACCCAAAGTACAAGCTTTGAAAGTGTGCGGGCAATTGTCGTGCCGATTGGAGCCGAGGACAGCTACAAAGACGCTTGGACGGCGTATGAATCTATGATATATTCGGAAGCCCATGTCGCAGGCGATAAATTTGTAATTGCAGACAATACGTTAATTTCCTATTTCGGCACCGAAAACATGGTGGAAATTCCGGAGGGCGTGACAAAAATCGCCAACCACGTATTCCGCAACCGCGAAAGCCTGCAAAAAATCATGCTGCCCGACAGCCTGGCCGTCATCGGCATGGGGTCGTTTCAACGCTGCACTAATCTTGCGGGCATTACGCTCCCTAAGGGACTGACAGAAATCGGGCAAAACGCTTTTTACGGCTGCACTTCCCTCCAAAGCATAACAATATCGGCCGATGTGGCTACAATCGGCTTTGACGCGTTCTATGTTTGCGATAATCTGACCATATACACCGAAGCTTCAAGCAGGCTTGGCGGATGGAACACCTCTTGGAATTATGCAAGCCGTCCCGTCGCGTGGGGATGCGCGACTACGCAAGATGAAAGCGGCGTTTACGTCGTGTCGTTTACAAGGAACTCAAACAGCATCTCCTACCCGACCGCGCCAAATGGCATTAAGGCACCGTACCGCGAGGGCTATACCTTTGGCGGCTGGGCGATCTCCGCCGTCAACGCGCAGTTTGGAATCGTCACCTATTGGGCGGACCAGCTCAGCTCCGTCGCCGTCGGCACCACGCTGTACGCCATATGGGAGTAATCCACCGATAACACATAATGTTTTTCGGACAACGGCAATCTAGCTTTCGCGGTAATCCGCCGCAGACTGCGCGTCATATTCAGGCTGCGCATTAGATGCGGGCGGCGCGTCATATTCGGCAAAAACGGCCTGCGGCTCCGGTCTGTGCTCGGCAAGCTCGGCAAAAAACCGCTCTTTTGTCATCTTAAATCCGTTGCCGCAAATATTACAATATTTGCCCCAAACAGTACCAATCGGAAAAATCGGAATAAAAAACAGCGTAAACCATGTCCGCGTACGTATGTAGGTAAAGCCCATATTGTTGCAGACCTGGCACCGCGCGTTTTTCGAACCAAAAATTTTATTTGTCTTAAAGCCCCAGCCAAAAATAATCATAAATAGCGCCCTCCAAAAGCGAGTATACCACAACAAATCTCAAAAAACAAGTCCTTTGGGAGTTTATTTTTTCAAACATTCACAATACGTTTGACTAAATATTTTAAATATTATATAATGGGCGGGTTGAAAAAAATTTGTTTGCAACAAGGCGGTGTCGGACAAAGTTCCCGTACTGCCAAAGAGAACTTGGAGGTTTAATACACTATGAAAAAAATGACCGTCGACGGTAATACCGCAGCGTCGCACATTGCGTACGCGTTCAGCGAGGTTGCCGCGATATACCCGATTACGCCGTCGAGCCCGATGGCGGAATACGCGGACGAATGGGCGGCGCAGGGGCGCAAAAACATGTTCGGACAACCTTTGCGGCTTGCCGAGATGCAGAGTGAGGCCGGAGCGGCCGGCGCGGTACACGGGAGTTTAGCGGCGGGTGCGCTGACCACGACCTACAC
>WQYM01000020.1 GCA_009781235.1 Bacillota bacterium | reverse complement strand
AGGGGCGCGCAAAAATGATTCTCGAAACCGCGCATCGGGAGGCAAACTCGGAGTTAGACCGGGTGATGGAGGATTACCGCCGCAAAGTAGCCGAAGCGTCGGTTGAAATCGCAGAAAAAATATTAACGCGTGAGGTAACCGATGCCGATAACCAAAGAATCATCGACGATTGTGTTAGGGAGCTGCTCTCTTGAGACTGCAATCCGCATCGTCTCCGCCGCGCCGCTGAGCGGTGTTGAGCGCGAAAAGCTTGAAACGGCTTGGCGCAAAAAATACGGCGGGGAGCCCTCGTTTGTTTACGCGGTTGACCCTTCCTTAATCGGCGGCATCCGCATCGAGGACGGCGACGCCGTGTATGACGCCAGCATTAAGGGGCAGCTATCAAAGCTACGCAAGCAGCTTTGATAGAGAGAAAAGATAACAGATAAAAGATAAAAGAAAAATGTCAAAAAAGTATGTAAACTACACATTTTCCGAATTGTCGGAAAAAATCAAAGCATTCGACCCCGCGTTTCGGTTTGATACGGCGGGTGTTGTCACGTCGAGCGGCGACGGGATTATCAAAATTAAAGGCTTAGGAACCGCTAAATACGGTGAACTATTGGATGTGGACGGCCGCGGCTATGCTATCGCGCTAAGCTTAGAGGAAGACGAAACCGGTGCGATTGCGCTTGATAACGATAACAGAATCGTCTCGGGCCTGCTGGTACGCCCGACGGGCAAAACGATTGACATTCCCGTCGGCGAGGGGCTTTTGGGGCGCGTCGTCAATCCGCTCGGAAAACCCGTGGACGGCTTAGGGGAGCTGAACACCTCCGGCTTTCGCCCGCTTGAATTCGGCGCGCCCGAAATCATCGACCGCGGCCCGGTCAACGAACCGCTGTACACCGGCCTATTGGCGATTGATTCCATGATTCCGATTGGGAAAGGCCAAAGGGAGCTTATCATCGGAGACCGTCAAACGGGAAAAACGTCGATTGCCATAGATGCTATCATCAATCAACGCGGGAAAAACGTGCTGTGCGTATACGTTGCCATCGGGCAAAAGGCGAGCACCGTCAATCGGGTGTACCGCACGCTATCTTCTTACGGCGCCATGGAATACACGACGATTATTTGCTCTACGGCGCGTGACAGCGCTCCCTTGCAATACATCGCGCCGTTTGCGGGTTGCGCCGTCGCCGAAGAATTTATGTATAGCGGGCGCGACGTTTTAATCGTCTACGACGACTTAACCAAGCACGCTTACGCCTATCGCGCGATGAGCCTGCTGCTAAAGCGCCCCCCCGGCAGAGAAGCGTACCCGGGCGACATATTCTATCTGCATTCCAGGCTTTTAGAGCGTGCCGCCAAGTTATCCAAGGCGTTGGGAGGCGGCTCCATGACCGCGTTGCCGATTGTCGAAACCCAAGGCGGCGATATTTCCGCTTATATTCCTACCAACGTCATTTCGATTACGGACGGGCAAATCTATTTGGAGAGCGAATTGTTTAATTCGGGCGTCCGTCCGGCGGTCAACGTGGGGCTTTCGGTCTCGAGGGTCGGCGGCGCGGCGCAAATCGCGGCGATGCGCAGGGTAGGCGGAAAACTGCGGCTCGATTTGTCCCAATACCGCGAGCTGGCTGTTTTTGCGCAGTTCGGCTCGGATTTAGACGCGCTCTCTATGCAGCGACTTGAGCAGGGCAAGCGCACCGTCGAGGCGCTAAAGCAGGACGTTCATGCGCCTATGGCGGTGGAGCACCAAATCATTGTGTTATATATCACCATGAAAGAGTTGCTAAAACGTGTCGAAAGCAAAGACATTTCGGACTTTAATGCCGGGTTTATCCGCTACTTAGACACGAACTTTCCCGAGGTCATATTAAATCTCAAAGCCGGCGGCGAAATTTCGATGGAGATCAGCCTCAAAATAGAAGACGCGGTGAACGCGTACGCAGAGTACTTTTATCAAAATAAATCATGCCTAAATTAGCCGAAATAAGAACCAGAATAAAAAGCGTTTTCGACACCCGGAAAATTACGGGTGCAATGGAAACGGTTTCGATTGCGAAATTCCAAAGGGCTCTTACAAAACACGAGTCCAATAAGCCTTTTTATACAAAAATATCGGAGCTTATGCGGGAGGTCGCAAATGCCGGAAGCGAGAACGATTTGCGGTTTTTTGGTAGCGCGTCGGGTGACGCTCCCGCCGTCTATATTGTAATCGCCTCGGATAAAGGAATGGCGGGCGCGTACAACTTAAACGTCGCAAAACACGCATGGGAGCAAGTCCGGCTTGATCGTGATGAGTGCAGCTTATTCGTCGTCGGCCGTGCCATCCGCGCTTTTTTTGAAAAAAACGGCTGCGTAATCGGGCTTGAATTGCCCGAGCCCTCGGTCGAAACTGCCAACTCGGACGCAAAAGAACTCGCGGAGCTGATACGGCAGCTCTATCATCAAAACCGTGTCGGCCGCGTGTATTTGACCTATACGCGCTTTTATGAGGGCGGCGTGATGAAGCCGGAGACGATGCGCCTGCTGCCGCTTTTAAATGAGGAATTAGGAATGAACAGTCTGGAATGTAGGATGGATAGGGGTCAGCTTTCGGGGGTAAGGGGTCAGAAATCGGATGATAATTTATCCGCCGCTCCTCACTCCTCACTCCTCACTCCTCACTCATTCGAGCCCTCGGCAGAGGCCGTCTTAGAACAACTCATCCCCAAGTACCTTTCTTGGACGTTGTACGGCGCTTTCTTACACGCGGCAACGTGCGAGCACAACGCCAGAAGGCTTGCGATGCGCAATGCGACAAAGAACGCGGACGAAATGCTTGAAAACCTGACGCATCGGTATCACCGTGCGCGTCAGGAAACGATTACAAACGAATTGAACGAAATTGTATCCTCCGCCATCGGTCTTTCAGCGGGCATTCCCACCTCCGTGCCGGTAACGGAAAAGGGGCTTAAGGAGCGTTTTCCCGCGTTAAAGCTGCCCGCCGCAGAGGACGGCTTCGTTTTTGCCGACGGCAAGCTGTTTTTTGCCCCCAAGTCCGACAACCCGTTGTACGCAGAACTGATATATCAGGGGCTAGGGGTTAGGGGACAGGGGTTAGGAAATAGCGGATTGTTATTTACAGAGGCAAACGCAATCGAGCCACCAACCACCAATCACCAACCACCAATCACCCTAAAACTGACCGCCGCGCTTGAACCTGCTTTCACCGTTGCCGACAATTATGCGTTTTCGGCGCTGACAGGTGCTATGCAAATCGGCGGGACCGACGTAAAATATCGAATAGCCGAGACCTATGCCCTCGCATCGTTCACGGCGTCCGATATCCGATACTATCTATATTTTGAATCGGATGAGCCGGCGGGACTGTTGGGAATGATTAAAAAGATATTGGATTGAGTTATTTTGTGAATTGTTTATCAAGTAGGGGACGCCGCCCTCGGCGTCCCGGACTACTCTCAATCGCGCTATTTTGGTTCGGGACGCCGAGGGCGGCGTCCCCTACGAACGGGAGATAGGATTGTCATTTTTTTTATGGCAGTACAAAGACGATTATGGAATCAACTCAAAGAGGCAAGGTATCGGCCGTACTCGGGCCGGTCGTAGACGTAAAATTCGAGGGTGTTTTTATGCCCGCGATATTTGAAAAGCTGTTGGTGCGGGCCGACGCCGAAAAATATGTCGCGCTGGAGGTGTTCAGCCACTTAAGGAGCGGCTTGGCGCGCTGCATTGCGCTGTCGGACACCAATGGCATGAGCCGCGGCATGGAGGTTGTTGCTACTGGCAAGCCGATTTCCGTGCCCGTGGGAGAGTCGGTTTTAGGGCGCGTGATGAATGTTTTAGGCGAGCCCATCGACGGCAAAGGCCCCATCGGCGACGGAAAAAGATTACATCCGATACACCGACCTGCGCCTGAGTTTTACGAACAAATGCCTTCGGCCGAAATTTTAGAAACCGGCATCAAGGTCGTCGATTTGATTGCACCGTACGCAAAGGGCGGCAAGGTGGGTTTGTTCGGCGGCGCGGGCGTCGGTAAAACCATCCTCATCATGGAGCTTATCCGCAACATTGCGCACGAGCACAACGGCTATTCGATTTTCACCGGCGTCGGGGAGCGCTCGCGCGAGGGCTTTGAAATGATTCAAAGCATGGCAGAATCCGGTGTTTTAGACAAAACGGCGCTGGTATTCGGCCAAATGAACGAACCGCCGGGTTCTCGGATGCGCGCGGCGCTCACGGGGCTTACCGTCGCAGAGTATTTTCGCGACGAGATGAACAAGGACGTCCTTTTGTTTATCGACAACATCTTTAGGTTTATTCAAGCCGGCAGCGAGGTGTCCGCGCTCTTGGGGCGTATGCCGTCCGCGGTGGGCTATCAACCCACGCTTGCCACCGAAATGGGGGTTTTGGAGGAGCGTATCGCCTCCACCCGCGCGGGCTCGATTACCTCGATTCAGGCAGTGTACGTTCCCGCCGACGACTTAACCGACCCCGCGCCCGCCGCGATTTTTTCGCACTTAGACGCAACGGTGGTGCTCTCGCGCAAAATCGTGGAGCAGGGGATTTACCCGGCGGTTGACCCCTTAGAGTCCTCGTCCCGCATGTTGGAGCCCGGCCTTATCGGCAAGACGCACTACGCCGTGGCGCGCAGGGTGAAAGAATCGCTGCAACGGTATCGCGAGTTGTCGGACATCATCGCCATCATGGGCATGGAGGAACTCTCCGAGGAAGACCGTCAATTGGTGTACCGCGCGCGTAAAATTCAACGCTTTTTTGCCCAGCCCATGTTTGTCGCCTCCGTCTTTACCCAGATGGAGGGCCGCTACGTGCCCTTAAAGACGACGGTTGAATGCTTCCGCGACATTATCGACGGCAAATGCGACTGTTACCCCGAGTCCGCTTTTTACATGAAAGGGGACTTAGACGAGGTAAAGGACGCGGCAAAAGGGTAACGAGTAGTGCACTACTGCACTATTGCACTACTGCACTATTGCACTACTGCACTACTGCACTATTGCACTACTGCACTCATTAAAAAGGATTTATGCCCAAACCCACATTTTCCTTGCAAATCTACACCCCGGATCGCGCGTTTTATACGGGCGAGGCCGAATCGCTGGTGGTCAGCACTATTTCCGGCCGCTACGGCATTTTATGCCATGCGTTGCCGGTTGTTTCCGTTTTGGTGCCCGGGACCATCCGTTTTTTCCAAAACGGGCGGTGGCTGGAGGCGCATGCCGCAGGCGGCGTTTTGTCGGTGCGCAAAGAGGGCGTGACGATTTTGGTTGATGCCTGCCGTTGGCCGTACGAGCCGGAGGAAGAGCAGCCCTCAGACGGTACGGTGCCCGAATCCCGCGATAAATCCGACGCGTTGCGTGCCTATAAATTATTGGAAGCCAAACTTGCCATCCAGTTTTCTAAGATAAAGAGGGACGAATAATAAATGTAACAAATGGGGACGGCAGACTGGGGAAAAAAATCGGATTTTATCTTTTTAGCTTTTTGGTGTTATTAGATGTTTGACTAAACGTCGGATTAAAAGGACGAAAAGGTAAAAATAGGCATTACTTAAAACCACCCACTCAACATAACAACATTATACCAAAATATGACGGATTTTGCAAGCGTTTAAACGTAAGAGTTTTTCCCCAGTCTGCCGGGGAACTTTGTGTAAATTCATCCACTCAACCTCACGCACCAATTACACAAAGTTCCCCGCCCCCTTGTGTTACGCCCCCTTGTGTCAAAACGCAATTATTAGACGGGGTACTTGCCGGAAGTAAAATCAAGCCCGGCAAGATTCCATACCGGGTCGTCCCAGCCGAGCGTGGCGGTATAGAATGTTGCGGAATTTAGCTGCGCCAGAGTGCAAGCCGCACCCGTGGTAACGTTTGCCGTATTGAATGTGCCGGAGGTGTCCCTGCGGTAAAACGTTTGGCCCGCGTAGCGGTAACAATTTGTTACGGAGCCGGGATCATCGAATCCCGCCAGGCCGCCGGCGTAGGCGACGGTGTCGCCGGCAGGGGGGATCCGCGAATCCGTCGCGCTCACATTCCCGGCCGCAAAGCAGCCGGAGGTTGTGCCGGAGCCGGTGTTTTTCCCGACCAAGCCGCCCGCATGGATGCTAAAAAAAGCTGCCGTCGCGCTCACGTCGCACACGGCGTAACAGTTTTTTATCGCGCCGAAGTTGGTTCCCACCAAGCCGCCCGCCGTTGCGCCTGAGACGGATTCGGCTGCCGAGGTTACGCTGCCGACGGCGTAACAATTCAAAATAAGGCCTGTTTGGCCATTAAACCCCGTCAAGGCGCCCGCGTTGGCGCTCGTCGAAAATATGTCGACGGTTACCCCTTCTAACCCTAGGTTTTGGATGGTGCCGCTGTTTCTTCGCAACATGCCTTGGCCGATGCCCGGATGATACCTTGCAGCGGAGTTAAGGATTTTAAAATTGCTGATTTTGTGCCCGTTGCCGTTGAATACTTTAAAGTTGTCTTCCATCGGAATCCATTCGCCGCCGCCTAAATCGATATCCGCAACAAGCTTGTAGCCTAGCGTCAGCGTTTTGCCCTGCAATTCGCGCAATTGCGCGGCCGTAGCGATTTCAATGACTGCGGAACGGACATATTCGTAATTAAGGGTAGGGAATTGCCCTGCGGCGCACGAC
Organism: Bacillota bacterium; assembly: GCA_009781235.1. GTDB lineage: Bacteria > Bacillota > Clostridia > Christensenellales > Pumilibacteraceae > WRAP01. Next base: position 17,087 of record WQYM01000020.1, on the reverse strand, counting down.
CAAATCCCCGATTCAAACGCCCATAGGTTTTGTTCAATCCACCTCTCGGATTGTAGGTTGGCCAGCGTGGCTGCCACGCCCAGCGTGTTGTTCGGCGCAGTTCCAAAGGTTTGCCCCGTATACCAATAGCAATTGGTGACGTTTTCAATATGGCCGAACCCGGTTAATCTGCCCGTGTAAGTGCCCGCCGAACCTTCCGCCGTGTTTACGCTGCCCGCGGCAAAACAGCTTTTGACCGCCCCGCCGTTATTGAACCCAATAAGGCCGCCTACCGAGGTGGAATTGCTTGCGCTCACCGCGCTCACGCTTGCGTCTCCGGTCGCGTAGCAGTTTTCCAACAGCCCGCCGTTATTAAAACCCACTAAGCCGCCCGCCGCGGCATACATTGGGTTTTCCGAGACAACGTTTACGTAAGCCGACGCATAGCAGTTTATGATGTCGCCGCCGTTGTTAAACCCGACCAAGCCGCCCGCCGTGGCGTACGTCGGGCTTTGCGCGTTAATGCTTACGGTGCCCGTCGCATAACAATTGATTATCGTCCCGTCATTCATCCCGATAAGGCCCCCCGCAGGCCCTGACGCGTCAATTACAAAGTCTGTTACGCCGAGGTTTTGGATGATGCCGACGTTGCCCCCGAACAAGCCGACGGAGAGGCCTTTTGTCAAATCCGTAATTTTAAAATTGCTTACCGTAAAGCCGCTGCCGTCAAAGATGCTGAAAATACTCCAAATGGGCGTCCATTCCATGCCGCCCAAATCGATGCTTGCGCCAAGCCCGACTTTTTTGTTGTCACGGTTTATGCCGCGGCTGCCAAAAGCAATGAGCTGTTCCTTAGTAAATATCAACTCGTCAAAGATTTCGGAATCCGGGCTAAGGCGCGTTTCGGTATGGCCGCATACCGCGCACGTCCTTTTTTCCACGCCGTTTGCCGTCATTACCCACGCGCCGAAATCGTGGATATGCGTATTCCCCGATGCGGGGCGTGTTTCGACGTAACCGCAAACGGAGCACGTTCCTTTTTCCGTACCGTCGGCCGCCGCTACCCATGCGTCGAAATCATGCCCGGGCGCGGGAATCACGCGCGTTTCCGTATGCGAGGGGTCGAGCTTACATACGCGCTTCTCAAAGCCGGCAGCGGTGCAGGTAGAAGCCTTTGTCACCGTCCAGTCCCCGAAATCGTGCGTGTGCGTATCGAGCCTGTCGGAGAACCTCATGACGCACCCAGGAAGAGAAAAAACAAACGCCCCGATTAAAACCGTCGTTATTAAGCGGAATACAATTTTTTTCATTGCGGCTTCCTCCTACCTTTTAATCCCTATATGTAATTATACGTCGGATTATTGTATTTGTCAAGAGAAATCGGGTGCCTTTCATTTGCCTATTAATTTTACGTGAATTTTACGTGAATTTTGCATTTACATTTTTATTATGTCCGCATTTTACTTGACTTGTTGCAGCAAAATCTTTATAATGGACAAGATTACAGTATAAGGAAAGTTATGCATTATGAAAAGAACCTACCAACCCAAAAAACGCGCGCGCAATAAGGTGCACGGATTCCGCGAACGTATGCGTTCCGCGGGCGGCCGCCGCGTTTTGGCCGCCAGAAGAAAGAAAGGCCGCAAGAATGTTTCCATCAAGTCGTTAGGCTGATTTTTAGGGGCTAGGGGCTACCCCCTATCCTCTATCGTAGTGTAATTCAGCACCACCTATAGGCTCTTTTTAGCGAATAGCGAATAACGAATAGCGAATAGCGTCGGATGTTTCTAAGTCAGTCTTCAAAGCCTTGGGCACAGTTCAATACTTTTTTGCGTCAAAACTCCGATTTAATACAAATAGTCCATCGCTATTCGCTATTCGTTATTCGCTAAAAAGTAACAAAATATGTTTTGGTGGTGTCCTCTTACAACGGGTTCTAACCCCTAACCCCTAATCCCTAAATTATGCTTAAGCACTGTTACCGACTCACAAAGCGCGGCTCGTTTACGTACGTGTATAACAAAGGCGAGCGTAAATCCGACCGCCTTTTAAGCTTAGTGTTCGTGCGGGGCAAAAAATTAAAAATCGGGTTTTCGGTTCCCAACAAAATCGGCAAGGCCAATGTGCGCAACCGACTTAAGCGCCGTTTGCGCGCGTATGTGCGCGGCCAAATTCCCACACTAGCGCCCGCGCAAGTCGTGATTACCGCGCGTCCGGGAGCGGAGTTGCTGACTTTTGCGGAGTTGGGACAAACCGTGCGGGAATTGTTTGTACGGGCAAAACTCTATAATAGTGCAGTAGTGCTCTGACGAGTGCAATAGTGCAGTAGTGCAGTAGTGAAGGATGAACAGAAATTACTTCTAAGAACGTATTCAACTCACAAAAAAATCAATAACTACTGCACTATTGCACTACCGCACTACTGCACTATTGCACTACCGCACTACCGCACTACTGCACTACCGCACTACTGCACTACTGCACTCATCACTATGAAGCGTATTCTCATCAACATCATCACCTTTAAATGGCTCTTTTTAGGCTTGATTTTATTTTATAGATATTGTATTTCACCGCTACTTCCGAAAAGCTGTATCTATTATCCCACGTGCTCGGCCTATATGCTCGAGGCGATCGGGAAATTCGGCGCTTTTAAAGGCGTTTGGCTCGGAGTAAAACGCATTTTGCGGTGCAGGCCCGGCCGGGAGGGCGGATTCGATCCGGTTCCCGACAACCCCAAAGGAGATTTAAAATGGCTTTTATAAACCTGCTCGGGCTCGCGCAAGAGACGAGCATCCCCCAAGGCGGCTGGGAAACGCTCTGGTCCTGGCTGATCCTCGGACTGTTTAGTTTTATCAAAGACTACGGCTGGCGCGTCGTCATTTTTACGTTGATTTTAAAGCTCCTTTTAAGCCCGCTTGACATTTACCAGCGCGTCGCGATGAAGAAAAACCAGCGGATTACCGAAAGCTTAAAGCCCGAGATGGAAAAACTCGAAAAGCAATACGGCTCAAATCCAAAAGCGTTGCAACAAAAAAAGGCGGAACTAAACAAGAAAGAAGGGGTAAAGCAAACGGCGGGTTGTTTGCCCATGCTGATTACTCTGCTCATTTCAATTTGGCTCCTTATGGGCGGCCTTAACCCCATCAGCCAATTTAAAAACACGGAACAGTACTTACATTTATACGACGCCTACACCCTGGCGGTGAACAACGAGAAGGCAGGTTTTTCGCAAGAGTACGAGGAGAAGGGCTTTACGATGTACTTAGATATCGGTAAAACGTCCGTCGAATTGAAGGAGCGGTATGCCGGTATCGTAACCGACGTCGTATCCGTTACGCGCGACGAAGACGGCAACATCACCGATGTCACGCTGAGGAAAAATTCGGAGCTGTCGCGCGAGCCGGATGGGGACGGCCAATTTAAATGGCTTGTTTTAAACGACGCGGAGAAATCGGTGCTTTTGCCGGCAGATTTGAACGACTTTTATCTTTTTTTAGATGAGTACAACGAGTGGGAGGCATCAAAGACCGCCGGTTTAAGGGATATTGGCCAGAAGGCCGTCGTTAAGGCGTATTTTGATGGGCTCGAGATTGAGGTGGACGGCATAATCGTCAAAATCAACGACGGGAAACCGGTGCAGGAAAAATTCCTTTGGGTTCAAAATATTTGGGTGGCGGATACGCCGTGGGAAAAGCCCATAAAGAGCAACAGCGCGTTTTTGAGCGCGGTGGGCGATTACGGCAAAAAGCCCAAGATGATGGGCTTTAAGGAAGCGGAGCAGCAGACGGAATTTTTCTTGGCGATGGATTCTTACGAGGTGGTGACCGAGAAGCTTCAAAGCAGCTCTAAAAACGGCGCGAACGGCCTATTGATACTGCCGATTCTGTCGATTATCGTGATGATAGGCAGCCAGATGCTGATGCGGCGCCTCCAAAAAAAGAGCGGCCAGTTAAACGGCGCGGGCGGAATGGGCGCCATGGGGCAGGGAAAGGTGATGGCGTATATGATGCCGGTCATATTCGGTATTTTCGCGCTGTTTTTTACGACCGCGTTTTCGCTCTACATGATTACAAATTCGCTGGTGATGATTATGGTTTCTTTAGCCGCCAGCTTTATCATGCGCCTTTCGGATAAGCGCGAGGCCGCCGAGCAGCTTTCAGACGACGGCATCGTCCGCTACGGACGGCCCGACCCGAACAAGGCGAAATCTGCATCTGCGCCGGACGGCAATTCCGCGCACAAGGAAGATAAACCGAAGAAGGGTAAAAGCTGAGAAAAAACGAATAACGTTTGTTAGGCGGTAAAGCAAGTGCGAACAGCACGCCAATCGTAGGGGTCGATGCCTTCATCGACCCGCACTATTAAAAAAATTATTTGCATGCAGGCCTTGTCGGTTTGCGCTGCAGAAAAAACATTGCAATAAATTGCAATAAGGAGACGCCATCATTAATGAAAAGAACCGTAATTGTCGAAGCAAAAAAGTACGAGGATGCCCTAAATGACGGATTGCGCCAATTGGGCGTGCCGCTGGACGAGGCCTCCGTTAAAACCATCTCGCCCGGCGGATTGTTCCGCAAGGTGAAATTAGAGGTCAGCACCGGCTCTGACGATCCGCCGCCCGCGCCGGCCTCAGCCGTGCCCGCCTATAAGCCGCCCGTGTCTCCGTTGCCGCCGGTGCAGGCGACCAATACGGGGCGCGACACCGAAAAGTCCGCGCCAAAGTCCGGCTACAGCGCGGTGCGCAACGAAAGACCCGCGCCGGCCGTCGGCAGCGGCGGCGGAAGCGACAAACCCGCCGGCCACGGAGCAGAAAAGCCCGCAGTGAACCCGGCCGATAACGCGGGGCGCGGCAATGCGCCGGGAGGCCTCTTGGCTAAGCTCGCTGCATCAAAGCCCGGCGCCAATACCGGCCGTGGCAGCGCGCCCGCCTCCAATCAGGCGAAGCGTGTGGACAAGCTCTCCGCCGTATCCGACGAGCCGCCTGAATTTCTTCGTCCCCCGCGCGGTTCGGAAAAGTTTAAAAGAGGGAATGGCGGGCGCGGCGACAGGCCCGGGCGTCAAGACAAGCCTTTTAATAAATCCGCATCCGAGCCATCGGGCGCCGACAGTGAGGAAAAGCGTAATTTCCGCCGCCGCGAGGAGACGCACGAGCCCGGGAGCCCTGAGGCCGGGCAAAAAGCGGAAGGATTTTTGGCTAAGGTTTTGGAATTGTCCGGCATCCCGGCAACTTTGGCGACCGATTTGTCCGATGGTATCGCAATCACCATTGAGGCGCAGGAGCCCGCCCTCATCGGGCACCGCGGCGAAACGTTGGACGCGCTTCAATACTTAACCTCGCTGATTGTAAATTCGGGCGAAGAACAGTTTACAAGGGTTAGTTTGGACGCGCTCGGGTATCGCGCCCGCCGCGCCGAAACGCTGCGAAAATTAGCGGCTAAAATGGCAGAAAAAGCCCTGCGCCAAAGCCGCCGCGTGACGTTGGAGGCAATGAACAACTCCGACCGCAAGGAAATTCACGCGTTCCTCTCCGAATTTGGCGGTGTTTACACCCGTTCCGAGGGCTCCGAGCCCAACCGTAGGATTGTGATTTATCCAAAAAAATAGTAGCCATGCTTTCTAAGCTTTCCATACAAAATGTCGCGCTGATAAGGTCGTTGGAGTTAGACTTTTGCGGGCGATTAAACATCCTCTCCGGCGAAACCGGCGCGGGCAAATCTATTATCGTGGATAGCCTGCTTTTGCTTTTGGGCGGTAAATTTGATAAGACTATTTTGCGGTTTGGGGCGGAAGAGGGGCTGGTAGAAGGGGTGTTTGAATCCGACGCGCGCATTAGTGCCGCGCTCGAGGCGTGCGGCTTTGACCCCGACGACATAATTATTGCGCGCCGTAAATTTTCCGCGTCCGGCAAAAACGAAATCCGCGTCAACGGACGGGCGGCGACGGCGGGGATGCTGCAAAGCCTGACGGAAAAGCTTGTAGATATCTACGGACAAAACGAATACCAGTCGCTGGCAAAATCGCAAGAACACTTAAAAATTTTAGATTTTGCCTTGCGCGCGGAGATGGGAGCGCCCTTAAAGCGTTACGGCGAAATTTACCGGGAATTGCAGCGGGTCAGCCGCGAAATAAAAAATATCGGTGACGCCTCCGAGCGTGCGCGCAACGCCGACATCATAAAGTTTCAGCTAAATGAGATTAAAAAGGCGCATGTATGCGAGGGGGAGGAGGAGGAACTTTTAGAGCGCCGTCGTATTGTCTCCTCCGCCGAAAAAATCGCGACGGCGCTTTCCGGCGCGGCATCCGCATTAAGCGAAGCCGAGCCCTCGGCGGCCGCCCTCGTTGACGACGCTATGTATGCGTTGCGTCCGGTGTCGAGCCTTTCAAATCGTTTCGAGAGCCTTTACGAGCGCCTTTCTTCCGTTTCGATTGAGCTTTCCGACATCGCGGGCACGTGCGCCCAAGAGCTTGGCGCGGTGGAGTTTGACGAGGGCGAGCTCGAAAAGCTCGAAAACCGCCTCGACGTTATCCGCTCCTTAAAGCGTAAATACGGCGATTACGCCGCGATGCAAGCCTTTTATAAAAGGAACGCCGAATTGTTGGAAGCGATGGCAAACGGCGCGTATTTGTTTGAGAAGCTGCAAAACGAGCGCGAAAAGCTGTTGGATGAGGCGTACGCGTTGGCGTTGACGTTGTCGGGTATCCGAAAAGAAGGCGCTAAAAGGTTTGAAGCGCAATTAATTAAAGAAATCGCGGATTTGGGGATGCCCGGCGCGCAAGTTTGTGTCGAGTTTAACGAATTTCCGAGCCGCACCGATTTTGAAAACCATTTTAGCCCCGACGGTGCCGACCGCCCCGAATTTTACTTTTCGGCAAACCGCGGGATGCCGGCAAAGCCTTTGGCAAAAATCATTTCAGGCGGGGAGCTTTCGCGCTTTATGCTCGCCTTAAAAACCGTTTCTTCCGATGCCGATGACATGCCCACGATGATTTTTGACGAAATCGACGTCGGTATCGGCGGCAAAACCGGACAAGAGGTCGCCAAAAAGCTCGCCGTTATCGCGCGCTCAAGACAGGTTTTGTGCGTTACGCATTTGCCCACGATTGCCGCGATGGCGGATCTGCACTTTTTTATCGAAAAGGTTACGCTTGCAGACGACACCGTAACCACCGTTCGCACTTTGGACGAGGCGGGCGAGATTGAGGAAATCTCCCGCCTTTCCGGCGCCAAGGACATTTCCGCCCAATCCGCCGAAAACGCCCGCCAGATGAAGCAATGGAGCCGGGATTTTAAGTCAATTTAATTTATCCGTCAAAATCAGTTTACAAACCGCTTTGCTTGTGCTATACTATCATCATACCCCGATTCTGCGTCCCGCGCTCTCCACGCGGGTACTCGGAGCGGAGGCGAATAAAAAACCATGGAGGTTAAACAATTATGGAAAAGGAAAGAAAGGCGGAAATCATTGCAAAGTACGCCACGCACGAGGGTGATACCGGAAGCCCCGAGGTTCAGGTCGCGTTATTGACCGAGCGGATTAACCATCTCACGGAGCACTTTAAGACGCACCAAAAGGACCACCACTCGCGCCGGGGGCTGCTGCAGATGGTCGGCAACCGCAGGAGTTTACTCAACTACCTAAAAGACATCGACATCGAACGTTACCGCGCCCTGGTCGCCAAATTGGAGTTAAGAAAATAAGTTAATCAGTTTGTTAAAGAGAGGGTGTGGCGCAGCGGAGTTGTGCGGCCGCCCTTTCTTTTTATTTTAGTGATGAGTGATAAGTGATAAATGATAAGTGATAAGTTTCGGATAATGATATTCATTGAAACCTATGATTGGTTGCAAATAAAAGACATCCACAACTTATCACTTGTCACTCATCACTTATCACTAGCCAAAGGCGTTCCGGCATGAGCCGGCGTCACAAGAAGTGTAAAGGAGACACACAAAAATGGCAAACAAAGAAGCACAAATCTTTAAAACCGAAATCGGCGGAAGGGAAGTATCCGTCGAAATCGGCAAGTACGCGGAGCAAGCGGCGGGCGCCGTCTTCATCCGTTGCGGCGACACCGTCGTCATGACCAACGTCACGATGAGCGAAACCATCCGGCAAGGCATCGACTATTTTCCGCTGGGCGTTGACTTTGAGGAAAAAATGTACGCCGTCGGCCGCATCCCGGGAGGCTTTAAAAAGCGCGAGGGCAGGGCGAGCGATAAGGCGATTCTAACCTCGCGGCTGATCGACAGGCCCATCCGCCCGCTCTTTCCCAAGGGCTTTTTCAACGACGTATCGGTGGCATCCACGGCTTTGTCGGTGGATACCAACATCCCGCCCGAGGTGTTCGGCATGATCGGCTCATCCATCGCGCTGTCTATCTCCGACATCCCGTTCTACGGTCCCACGGGCTCGGCGGTCGTCGGCTACGTAGACGGAGCGTACGTCATCAACCCCGACAACGCCCAGCGTGAAAAAAGCGCGATGCATTTGGTGGTCAGCGGCACGAGCGAGGCGATTATGATGGTGGAGGCGGGCGCAAACGAGGTATCGGAGCAGGTAATGCTGGACGGCATTTTATTTGCGCATGAGGAAATCAAAAAGCAGGTCAAATTTATCGAATCTATCGCGGTGGCGGTCGGAAAAGAAAAGCGCGCCATAGACTGCTTTAAGGCTCCGGAGGAAATCGAAGCGGACGTAAAAATGTTCGCCGACAAGCTTTTAGACGAGGCTTTAGCCGAGACGGACCGCGACAAGCGCCAGGACAAGCAGGATGCGCTCGATAAAGAAACGCTCGCGTATTTTGCCGAAAAGTACCCCGACGGCGCTCGCGCAATTAAAGACACGCTGTATAAAATGACCAAAGCCAAGGTGCGCGTCAAAATATTAAACGACGGCTTCCGTCCCGACGGCCGTAAACTCACCGAAATCCGCGAGATTTGGTGCGAGCCCGGCGTTTTGCCGCGCGTGCACGGCTCGGCGGTGTTCACGAGAGGCCAAACGCAGGCGCTCACCAGCTGTACTTTGGGCATGATTACCGAGGTGCAAAAATTAGACGGGCTCGATGATGAAACCTACAAGCGCTATATGCACCACTATAATTTCCCGCCGTACTCGACCGGCGAGGCAAAGCCCATGCGCGCACCCGGCCGCCGTGAAATCGGCCACGGCGCGTTGGCGGAACGCGCGTTGGAGCCCGTTATCCCGACCGAGGAAGAGTTCCCCTACGCCATCCGCATGGTCAGCGAAATTTTAAGCTCGAACGGTTCCTCCTCGATGGCCAGCGTTTGCGGCTCAACGTTGGCGCTGATGGATGCCGGCGTGCCGATTTTCTCTCCCGTTGCCGGTATTGCCATGGGTCTTATTAAGGACGAGGCGAGCGGAAAAGTCGCGATTTTGTCCGACATCCAGGGAATGGAAGACTTTTTGGGCGACATGGACTTTAAGGTGGCGGGCACCGAAAAAGGCATCACGGCTATTCAGATGGACATCAAAATTAAGGGCATCGACGAGCCCATCCTGCGCACCGCGTTAGAGCAAGCCCGCGCGGGGAGGATGTTTATTTTAGACAAAATGCTCGAGACGTTGCCCGAGCCCCGGCCGGAGCTTTCTAAATACGCGCCGAAAATCATTTCTTTCACCATTGACCCCGAAAAAATCGGCGACGTCATCGGCAAATCCGGCAAGGTCATCAACGGTATCATCGCGGAAACCGGTGTCAAGATGGACATCGAGGACGACGGACGCGTGTTTATCGCGACGCACGACGCGGAAATGGCCGAAAAAGCCAAGCGCATCGTGCTCTCAATCGTCGAAGAGCCCGAGCCCGGCAAGGTGTACCGCGGCAAGGTGGTGCGCATCTTAGAGTTCGGCGCGTTTGTCAACCTGTCCCCGGGTAAAGACGGCATGATTCACATCTCAAAGCTCGATAAAAAGCGCGTCGAAAAGGTCACGGACGTCGTAAATCTTGGCGACGAGGTCGAGGTAGAGGTCATAAAGATTGACGAGAAGGGCAGGGTTGATTTACGCTTAAACAAGAAATTTTAATTGCTCTGCAATTAAAATTTCTTGTTTAGACGTAAATCAATGAAAAATGAAAACTTAAAAGTGAAAAGTGAAGGATGATTTTTCGAGCTTGATTATATGAGAACACGCTGATAAATCCTTCATTTTTAAGTTTTAAGTTTTAAGTTTTCATTCTTTTTGTTCATGGTATACTATATGTAATTTGCATAACGCAAATTACATATAGTATACCATGAACAAAAAGCTCTGGTTTTTCCGCAACATTGTCGCCAATATCGTTATCATTGCCGTACTTTCGTTGACGGTTGTGTACCTGTATTTAGACGACTCTGCGCCCGTTTCGCAAGGCTCGCCGATACGCCGCGGCAATTCTGCGCAAAACGTTTCGCTGATGGTCAACGTGTCGTTCGGCACCGAGTATATCGACGGTATGCTGCGCATATTCAAAGACAACGACATTAAAACTACGTTCTTTGTTGCGGGTATGTGGGCTGCCGAGCACAATGAAGCCCTAAAAGCGATTTACGCCGCCGGAATGGAAATCGGCAATCACGGATATTTTAACAAAGAACATAAAAAGCTCTCGCAAGAGCGTTCGCGCGAGGAAATCGAATTGACGCACCGGCTGGTTCAAGGCATTTTAGGTTGTGAGATGAAGTTTTTTGCGCCCCCGTCCGGCTCGTTTTCTAAAAACACGGTCAAAATCGCTAAGGAGCTTGGCTATACGACCGTTTTGTGGTCCCGCGATGCCGCGGACATAAGCGGTAAGACCCGCGACAGCATTGTTTTGGCGGCGACTAAAGATATCGGCGGCGGCGAGCTCATACGCATTCACCCCTCGGCCTCGTCCGTCGCCGCCTTGCCCGAGATTATCCGGATTATCAAATCGGCGGGGCTAAAAATTACGCCCGTCAGCGAAGTCATCGGCTTATAGTGCAATAGTGCAGCAGCGCAGTAGTGCAGTAGTGAGAGATGAATCGTATTCCGGCTTGTCAACGCACTAATCTATCAAAAACTACTGCACTACTGCACTACTGCACTACTGCACTAACAGGACGATTTATGCCCACCCTCACTACCTACAAAAACGGTCTGCGTCTCATTACCGACACCGTGCCGGGTTTAAAATCCGTCGCGGCCGGGATTTGGGTCAACATGGGCAGCTCAAAAGAGACGGCAGCGTCTAACGGGCTGTCGCATTTTACCGAGCACGTGTTGTTTAAGGGCACGGATAAGCTCTCCGCCTTTGATATTGCCGACCGCTTCGAGTCTTTCGGCGCGCTGGTCAACGCCTTTACCGGCAAGGAATGCACCTGCTATTACGTTAAATCCATCGACGAGCATACGGAGGCGTGCTTTGAGCTGCTATCACACCTTTTTTTCGATTCGGTATTTGACAATCGGGAGCTGGATAAAGAACGTAACGTCATTTTAGAAGAGATGCACATGGTTGAGGATACGCCCGAGGATATTTGCTACGACCTATTGGCCGAGGCTCTGTACGGCAAAAGCCCGCTCGGCCAAACGATTCTCGGACTCCCAAAAAACGTTAAAAAATTCAATCAAGCGAGCGTCAAAATTTTTGTAAACAGCTTCTATTGCGCCGAAAATTCGGTTATTTCGTTTGCCGGGAACATTACGCCGGACGAGGCGGATGTGCTTGTAAGGCGGCACGTTCTTCCTAAAATTTGCGCCCAAGCCTCCAATTTGCCGGGGGTTCAAAAGCTCCCAAAAACCCGCTGCCACCGTCAGCGTATCAAGGATTTTGAGCAGTCTAATATCGGCCTCGGATTTTATAGCCTGCCGTTTAATGACCCTAGGGCCGCCGCCCAAAACGTGTTAAACGTCATTTTGGGCGGTTCTATGAGTTCGCGGCTTTTTCAGGCCATCCGCGAACAGCTCGGTCTCGCGTACAGCGTATACAGCGCACCGAGCGCGTTTTTGCATAACGGCTCGTTCAACATTGCCATCAACGTTTCGCCCGAAAACACGCAAAAAACGTTGGACGCCGTATTGTGCGAAATCCGAAAGGTTTTATCAGGCGACATTACGCAAAATGAGCTTGCGCGCGCCAAAACGCAGCTCAAATCCTCGCTGGTTTTTGCCCGCGAAAACGTTCAATCCGTCATGAGCGCGAATGGGAAGCTTTTAACCGTGGCGGGAGAGGTGTATAATCTTGGGTCAAAAATCGCCGAGATTGACGCCGTGGACGTTACTTCCATCAATTTGCTCGCGTCCGAAATTTTCCGCTCGCAAAACCTTTGCTCAAGCTACGTCGGCAAAAAGCACGGCGCGGACTTTGGGGAACTGCATATTTAGCGAATAGCGAATAGCGAATAGCGAATAGTGAATAGCTTTGGACGATTTTTGCGGGACACGTTTGTGTTGCGGCATAAATACATCAGTAGCTATTCACTATTCACTATTCGCTATTCGCTGATTGATAAACGAAGGGCGGTCAGCCCAAATATCAATTGGAGAGTTCACATCATTATGGACATCAACGATTACACCCCCAAAGGGAAAATTCATAATAAGCACCTGCTAACCTTGCTGGATTACCAGCCCTGCGAGATTTTTGAGATTTTAAAACTGGCTCAAAATCTTAAATGCCTCTTAAAAAAGGGGAAGCCGCACCCCTATTTATCCGGCAAAACGCTTGCGATGATTTTTACAAAATCCTCCACCCGCACGCGCGTCTCGTTTGAGCAGGGCATCCGCCAACTCGGCGGAACCCCGATGTTTTTGTCGGGTGCCGACATCCAGCTCGGGCGCGGCGAGCCGATTTCGGACACCGTGCGCGTGCTGCAGCGTTATAACGTCGACGGCATCATGATCCGTACCTTTGCCCAATCCGACGTTGTTGAGCTGGCTAATTGCGGCACCATCCCGATTATCAACGGCCTCACGGACGATTTTCATCCCTGTCAGGCGCTCGCCGATATTTTAACGGTGTACGAATATTGCGGGAAACTTTCGGGAGTCAAGCTCGCGTTTTTCGGCGACGGCAACAATGTGGCAAACTCGCTTATGATTGCGGGCGCCAAAACGGGCATGGAGGTGGTAGTTTGCTCTCCCGCCTCCCATGCGCCGAACCCGGAAATCGTGAAAAAAGCGCAAGAATGCGGGAATGTTTGGGTGACCGACAACCCGGAAGCAGCCATCAAAGGCGCGGATGCGGTGTATACGGACGTATTTTTCTCGATGGGCCAGGAGATTGACCCGCAAAAAGAAAAAGAGCTCGCGCGTTATCAGGTCAATGCCGAATTAATGGCAAAGGCAAAAACGTCCGCGGTTTTTATGCACTGTTTGCCTTGCCATCGCGGCGAGGAGGTGACGGAGGAGGTCATTGACAGCCCGCGTTCCGTCATTTTTGAGCAGGCTGAAAACCGCCTCCACGCGCAAAAAGCCGTAATGACTCTTTTGATGGGATAAAGCCAAAAAAAATTATTAAAAACTTCGCAAAAACAGTTTACAAAACGGATGAATATGAATATAATAAGTCAAAAATAAGAAGCATATTTATGTTGCCCGTTCAAAAACTGCAATTCATCGGAGAGTTCAAGAGTGAAAAAAGAAGATAAAAAAATGGCAAAACCGGATAAAAAAGCCGCGAAGCTTGAGGCAAAAGCCGCTAAATTGGAAGCAAAGGCTGCCAAAAAAGCGGGTAAGAGCGAAGCGGAAGCGATTTTTACGCAAAAGGGTGCATTGGAATCCAAAAGGCAGGAGTCCTCCAAAGACGAAAAGCCGGTATACATTCAGTGCCCGCGCTGCGAATTAAACTATATCCTCAAAAAGGATAAGCTTTGCACGGTCTGCAAGGCGGAGGTCGGCCTCATCGACGCCAGTATTTTAATTCCGGAGGAGGAGGAAACGGAGCGGCTGTGTCCCGTTTGCAACACGAATTACTTGGGTGAAGACGAGTCGGTTTGCTTTTTGTGCCAAAAAGAGCGCGAGAAAAAGCCGGTGGAGGACGAGGAAGAGTGGGAGGACTTTGAGCCCGAGCCCGAGGAAGAGGAGTTGGTGCCCGAGGAGGGTCTCGGCATCAGACCCGAGGATATGGGCTTTGACGAGGAAGAAGGAGCAGAGGAAGAGGAAGAAGAGGAAGATTACTCCGCACAATATGCCGAGCCGGACGACTTTGAGTACGAGGTGAACGAGGACGACTTTTTAGACCGTCCCGAGGATGAGGACGACGACGATGACGATGACGACTTTGGGGAATGATAAATGATAAATGATAAATGATAAATGATAAATTGCGGACGTGTTTTGGGTAACCGAAACACGTCCGTTTTTCAGGGCTTACGCATGAAAAACACACGGAAAATACGGTAAATCTTTGCACTGCGCCTAGAAATGCGCCTTTTTACGGCTTCAATTTCCCCGTCGTCCTGAGCGAACGGAGAGAGTCGAAGGATCTCCGCCATATGAATTCGCGGCTTTCAAGTGGTGGGGATCTTTCGACTCGCCTGCGGCTCGCTCAAGACGACGATGAGACGTGAATTAACGAAAAAACAACTGCAAAATTGCGATATTCACAGTTGTCAAGCAATTTTCCACGATTTTCTCATGCGTAAGCCCTGTCCGTTTTTTCATCGGCAGTAAGAATGTGTTGACAACCGCAAAAAAACACGATACAATACACTCAGTCATGCCGTCATCATACTCAAAAATTTCGGAATTAATCGGCAATACGCCGCTTGTACAGCTTGAAAATTATGCGCGCGAACACCGTCTCGGCGCGGACATTTTGGCTAAGCTCGAATACCTCAACCCGGCGGGCAGCATTAAAGACCGCGTCGCGCTCGGCCTAGTTGAGGACGCGCAAAAGAGGGGATTGCTAAAACCCGGCGGCGTCATCGTGGAGCCGACTAGCGGCAATACCGGAATCGGCCTAGCGGCTTTATCGGCGTATTTTGGATACCGTCTGATTTTAACCATGCCGGACTCGATGAGTGTGGAACGCCAAAAATTATTGCGCTCGTACGGAGCTGAGCTTGTCTTAACCGACGGTTCATCCGGTATGCGCGGCGCGATTGAAAAAGCGGAGCAGCTACTCCGATCCATTCCCGGCGCGTACATGCCCAATCAGTTTTTTAATCCCGCTAACCCGGCGGTGCATTTTAATACCACCGGGCCCGAGATTTGGGCGGGCACGGACTGCAAAATCGATATTTTTGTGGCGGGTGTCGGAACGGGCGGCACCATAAGCGGCGTCGGGCAGTTCCTTAAATCCAAAACCCCCGCCGTACGCGTCGTTGCCGTCGAGCCGGCTTCTAGCTCGGTGCTCTCCGGCGGCGCGGCCGGCGCGCACGGAATTATGGGTATCGGCGCGGGCTTTGTGCCGGACATTTTGGATAGGTCGGTAATCGACGAGGTCATCGCCGTTTCCGACGCGGACAGCTTTTCCGCCGTTTTGGAGCTCGCTAAAACCGACGGTGTTTTTGTAGGTATTTCAAGCGGAGCCGCCTTAAGCGCCGCCAAAACGCTTGCCCTAAAAAAAGAAAACAAGGGCAAACAAATCGTCGTCATTTTTCCCGATTCGGGGGAGAGGTACTTGTCTGTTGTAAGATAACAGATAAAAGATAACAGATAAAAGACTGCGGATCAATTTGTGCGCTGTGTCAAAGCATATTGCGCACAAAAATAAAGAATCCATTTTCTTTTGTCTTTTATTTTTTATCTTTTATCTTAAATTTACGACAAAGGAGTAAATTTATGAAAAACGTATTAGCCATTCACGACATTTCTTGTGTCGGGCGATGCTCTTTAACCGTCGCGCTGCCGATAATAAGCGCGATGGGTTGCACGTGTGCCTCCTTGCCCACCGCGCTCCTCTCCACCCACACGGGGGGGTTTACGGGGTTTACCTGTTTGGATTTAACCGACGAGATGCGCAAGATTTTGGCGGCATGGCGGCCGCTCGGGCTAAAATTCGACGCGGTTTATAGCGGTTTTTTGGCATCGGGCAGGCAAATCGACATTGTTAAAGACGCGATAAAGTCGTACCGAACCGAAAAAACGGTGGCCGTTATCGACCCGGTGATGGCGGACGACGGCGTGCTTTATAAAATTTTCGACGCGGCGTTTGTAGAGGAAATGAAAAAGCTCGTGCCGTTTGCCGACGTGTTGGTTCCCAATATGACGGAGGCGATGCTGCTAACCGACACAAAGTACACCGACGGGCCGTATAAGCCTGCTTTTATCGAAGCACTTATCAAAGAGCTTAAGGCGATGGGCGCCAAAAATGTGGTGTTGACGGGCGTCTTTTTTGAAGAGGGAAGCTTGGGCGTTGCCGTCTCCGGCGAGGGGAAAGTTGAAACCTATTTTGTCCCGCGCATTGAGGGCAGTTATCACGGCACGGGCGACATTTTCGGCAGCGTTTTGACTGCCGCGCTGGTTGGCGGCAAAACTTTGATTGAGGCGTCTATAGCAGCCGTAGATTTCGTCGTTGCCTCCATCAAAGCAACGCCCGCCTCAGCCGACAAAAAATACGGCGTGGACTTTGAAACGGCGCTGGCCGAGAGAGATAAAAGATAACAGATAAGAGATTACAAATGCGAGGCTAACCATACATGTATACCATTCGTAAAGCCGTCGTAGCGGACGCAAAGCAAGTCAACCTGTTAACCAAGCAAGCGTTTCGGCTCTACCAAGAGGAGCTGCATTCCGGTGCGCCCGTCCATGCGCTTACCGAGACGGATATCGACATCTTAGACGACATCATGCACCACACCGTGTACGTCGCCGAAGAAGAGGGCAAGATTTTGGGCGCGATACGCTATTGCCGTTTAAGCGCGTCCGTCGCCTACATTTACCGTTTTGCGGTGGAGCCGGAAATTAACAACCTCGGCATCGGCTCGGATTTATTGGCGCGCGTCGTCTCCGATTGCGAGGCGGCTAATTTTACGGCCATAACGCTTCACACCAATACCAAATACTACCGGCTGGCACGCTATTACTACGGCAAGCAATTTTTTGTCCACTCCACCGACGCCTCCAAGGGTTACATCCGCGCCCTGTTTGTCAAAGAATTGCGCCAAGACGTGCCCTACGACTTATCCCCGGCGTTTAAAAAGT
>WQYM01000019.1 GCA_009781235.1 Bacillota bacterium | reverse complement strand
TGGTTACGGCTATCGCCGACTATATGTTCCATTACTTAAAACCACCCACTCAACATAACAACATTATACCAAAATATGACGGATTTTGCAAGCGTTTAAACGTAAGAGTTTTTCCCCAGTCTGCCGTCCCCGTGACATCCCCCTGACAACCTAAAGTTTTCTCTTTGAAATGCATTCAAAACATTTGCCAATTTTACGCATAATATGATATGATATTGTTTCGTCGGTACCATGTTGCGGATCGGACGTGTTGCTTGCATTTACTGCGGGTGGCAAGGAAAAGTTTATTTTATTGAGGCGACCTTAGTCTTGCATTGCGTGTTGTGCTGTGATTGTGCTAATTAAACAACAATCATTGTGCATTGAGCATTGAGCACTGTGCATTAAAAAAAGGCGTCTACAAGGAGCCGAAAAAGTGAAAATCAAATCCAAGGACATTACCGTTTGCGCCGTTGCCGTCGCGCTTATGTTTGTGCTCGCGTGGTTGCCCGTGGCGGCGTTTATGATCCCGGTCGTCTTTGTCGCCTGTTCTTACCGTCCAAAGTATGGGCTGATCGTTGGTATATTCGCGGGATGCACGTGCTTGCTATGGGCGCTGATGTTCGGAGCGGCGTCAGAGAGCCCCGTCAATATCGCGATCATTTGCGCCGTTTGGATTGTTCCGCGCGGCGTTGCCGGATGGCTTTCCGCCCTCGCGTTTGCGGGCGTGAGGAAGTTTAGGGGCCGGGTGCCAGGGGTCGGGGGTCGGGAAATTGACGGCGCAATGGACGGAGGCAAAGCGGCCGGTGGGAAAAGTGGCGGGAAGACGGCGCGCTGGCTGCCCTACAACGCCGCCGCGAGCGCCGGTGTCGTCACCAACACGGCGCTGGTCGTCTCGTGCCTTGTGTGGCTGTTCCCCGGGATGGAGATTATGGGGCTCCCGGTCGGCGCGTTTTGGTGGGCATTTGTGCTGATTGGGTTGGGCGAGCTGCTTGTTTTAAACCTCATCATGCCGCCGCTGTGTTTGGCGGTGGGCAAGGCGCTGAAACTCGGAGAGTTTGAGCGAATGAAAAACGAAAAACGAAAAACGAAAAACGACGGCGG
Organism: Bacillota bacterium; assembly: GCA_009781235.1. Taxonomy (GTDB): domain Bacteria; phylum Bacillota; class Clostridia; order Christensenellales; family Pumilibacteraceae; genus WRAP01. Next base: position 22,768 of record WQYM01000019.1, on the reverse strand, counting down.
AGGTTTTTCGGACGAAAAATTGGGACACGAATCCCCGTAGGGGCGGATGGCATCCGCCCGAACCGTCGGAGTCTCTATATGCGGCGGGCGGCAACCTACCGCCCCACCTGCGTACCAATAACGCGTACCCAGCCCTGCAAAAGCGCTTACCGACCGGGCGAGGCACGCCTCGCCCCTACGGATATCAGTTTCAATAATTCGCGCCTATCATTGGATCATATAGGTATGCCCCTCGAACAAGACCCCGGGTTATCCACGTTTTACGCCTACGGCGTTATTAGCGGATGCGTAGGTAATGTTAATTAGCATCTGTTATAAAAGATAAAAGATGACATTAGTATTCGACATAGGTAACACCAACATAAAGCTCGGGCTGTTCGGCGAGGACAAGCTGATAGAGAGTATGCGCTTAGCGACGTCCGTTTCTAAAACGGGCGACGAGTATTGGCTGCTTTTAGAGAGGCTTTTTAAAGGCAGGGATTTCGGCTCCAAGGACATCACCGGCGTCGTCATGAGCTCCGTGCAGCCCAGCCTCAACTACACCCTAGAGCACATGGTGTCGTACTACATCGGCGTAAAGCCGCTGATTGTGGGCGCGGGCACCAAATGCGGCCTCAACATCCGCTACGACAACCCAAAAGAGGTCGGCGCGGACCGCATCGTCGGCTGCGTCGCGGCGTACTACACCTACGGCGGGCCGTGCATCGTGCTCGATTGCGGTACCGCCACCAGCTTTAACGTCGTCAGCGAAAAAGGCGAATTTTTAGGCGGCCCCATCAGCTTCGGCTTAAAAACCGCCGCGGATTCGCTGTGGGACACCGCCGCCAAGCTCCCGAAAGTCGAATTGCAGTTCCCCCCGGCGGTCGTCGGCAAAAACACCATCTCCAACATGCAGTCGGGCATTTTGTACGGATATGTCGGTTTGGTCGAATATATTATTCAAAAGATAAAGGCCGAAACGGGCGGGGCCAAGGTCATCGCGACGGGCGGCATTGCCGAACTCGTCGGCAAGCACTCGGCAGTCATCGACATCGTGGATAGGACGCTGACTTTAAGGGGGCTGAATATTATATTCAACTTAAATAGAAAGTCGTGACCGAGTGCAATAGTGCAATAGTGCAATAGTGCAGTAGTGAATGATAGATTGCAATCGGTAGCATTATGTATTCGACAAATAGCATTTATCGTTTTATCTAAGGAATAAGAAAAAAAACATCAACTACTGCACTACTGCACTACCGCACTACTGCACTTGGGTAAGGAATTATTATGGACAAACAACCAATCAGAATTAACGTGGCAATCTTAGGCATCGGCACCGTCGGCGGCGGGACGTTCGATATTTTATCGCGCGAAAGAGCAATGATACTGCGCACGCAAGGGCTTGATATCCGCGTGGCTAAAGTATTAGACCGCTCCAAAGAGCTGATAGTCAAGCGCGGCGTCCCGGAAGAATGCGCGGTGACGAGCATCGACGACGTGCTTAGCGACAAGTCTATCTCCATCGTCGTCGAAACGATGGGCGGCGTCGAGCCCGCCAAAACCTTTATCACGCGCGCCCTTGAGAGCGGGCGCAGCGTCGTAACCGCCAACAAGGAACTGATTGCCAAACACGGCAAGGAGTTAGAACCTATCGCCAAAAAGAGCGGCGTGGGGCTCTACTTTGAAGCGTCCTGCACGGGCGGCATCCCGATTATCCGCGTTTTGCAGCAAGGGATGCAGGCGAACAACCTGTCCGCCGTCATGGGCATCATCAACGGCACGACCAACTACATCCTGACTAAGATGGCGGAAAACGGCCTCTCGTACGAAACCGCTTTGCGCGACGCTCAAGCGTTAGGGTTTGCGGAATTCGACCCGACCGCAGACGTCGAGGCTTTCGACGCGATGTACAAATTAAGCATCCTCTCGACGCTCGCGTTCCATAAGCACATCCCCTATGCGGAGATTTTCCGCGAGGGGATTACGGGGGTAACGGCGGCGGACATCGCAAATGCGGCAAAGCTCGGGTACGTGATTAAGCTTTTGGCCATCGGGAAGCGCACAAGCGCAGGCGCACATTGCACAATGTCGGATGGAGAAAGGGGTCAGGGGGCAGAAGATAAAATCGTAGGGGTCGCCGTCCCCGGCGACCCGCACCTTATAAAAAGTAGCGGTTCCGGCGGGTCGCCGGGGACGGCGACCCCTACGGGAAACATCCCGTCGCTAAAGCGCCGCCTCGCTCCGTGCGGAGGGGAAGTTGCCGATTCCGAATCCCGAACCCCGAACCCCGAATCCCGCATCGAGGCGCGCGTGCACCCGTGCTTTGTGCCGCTCTCGCATCCATTGGCGTCCGTGCGCAACGAATTCAACGCGGTGTTTTTAAAGGGCGATTCGGTAGACGACGTCATGCTGTACGGGCGCGGCGCGGGCTCGCTGCCTACGGCGTCCGCGATTGTGTCGGACATTGTGACGTGCGCAAAGGCCAAGTCGCACACGTATACGGCGTTCAGCGCTTCGACTGCGGGGGGTGACAGTGAGGAGTTAGGAGTGAGGAGTGAGGAACGAAGGATGAGTGCCGAGTGTGCAACCGGAAGCTTGGGCTCAAAGCAAGATAAAAAATCCGCCATTCCTAATTCCTCACTCCTCACTCCTCACTTCAAAATCGCATCCGATTTTGAATCGGCCTTCTACCTCGCCCTCACCGCCGAGGACAAGGCGGGCGTGCTGGCAAAAATCGCGGAGCTGTTTGCAAAGTACGGAATTTCAATCGCGCAGATGATTCAATCCGAAGCGGCCTACGGCACGGCGTCGATTATTTTCTTGACGCACGTCACGGGCGAGGCGTCGATGCAGGCGGCGCTTTCCGAGATGAAAAGAATTAAGGCGGTTAAGAGCGTGGACAGCGTGATACGGGTACTGTGAGCAAGTGATAAGTGATAAGTGATAAGTGATAAGTTATTGAGTTATTTTATCTGCCGACGGACAATTACTCCCCAATAAAAATCATCCGAAACTTATCACTTACCACTTATCACTTATCACTTGTTTTCCACGTCGTTTGTCGTAGCTAAAATCATTGCATAAAAAAAACCCGCTACACAAACAATACCACCGCGGCAAGATTTGCAAAAATAAAAAAAATTGTCGGACAAATTGTTTGACAAGGTTGCATTTTAATAGTATAATCATACAGTTGTATACTTGCGCGTATCATTTTTTGGTATGCGCTAAAGATTAAAGAACCACAACCCAAGGAGTATAGTTTACCAAAATGAAGAAACACAGACGAATTCTAGGCGTGATGCTGGCAATGGTTTTTTCCGTCAGCCTCTTTATCGGCGGAGGGGCAGTGAGCGTTTTCGGCGAGAACGCGATTGCCGAGGACACGGCAGGCTCTTTTTATGTTCCTGCGTCCGTAACCTATTTGTCATCCGAGACTTTCACGCTCGGCACCGGCCAAACGCTGGTGATTACCGCGCCGAACGGCAAGGTGGCCACATTGACCGAGACGGGGGCTTTCGCCTTTTCGCAGGTCGGCGTATATACATTGGAATATAAGAAGGCAGACAAGCTGTTGTATTCAAAAACCGTTTACTGCGAGATAGAAGCGGAGTACGAGCTGCGCGTCGATTACGGCGGCGCGGACATCCCGACGTATGCTGCGGAAAATATGGAGTTTATTGTGCCGAGAGCCGAGCTCTACTTTAAGTCCGAGGATATGGACGAATTTGAGCCGGTCGATCAAAAGGCAGACCCTTACACGCTGAAGGTCGAAACGACAAAGATTGCGGACGGCGTTACCGTTTTCGACGATATTACGGATAAGATGTCCACCAAGGACAAGGAAGGAAAGCACAGCTATGCGAGAGCGGGCACGTACGTGATAGTATACAGTGCAAAGCTGGGGAGCGGCGAACGCTATTTCACCAAGACGTTTGAGGACATTTTTGTCCAGGGCGGCGATTTTAAGGACGAGGGCGACCCGAAGATTTCGGTTTCCGGCGTCCCGACCACCGCCAGCATCAATACGCAGATTACGCTCCCCAAGGCTTCCGTTACCGACAATTACGATAAAAACGCCAAGGTATTCGTTACGGTAAAGGCGGCGTACAAGACCGGAGAGGGCGCGGTTACCGAAAAAGTCAAGGTGGCAACCGTGGATAAAAAGAGCGGGTTTGCGACCGGCTACACGGACGAAGAGGTTTTCTTTGACAACGCATATAACATGTCGTTCTATCCGACCGTTAAGGGCCGTTACGACATCACGTATCAGGCGGTCGACGATTTCGGCAACCTCTCTACGGAAATGACGTATATTATCACGTGCGAGGACCGCACGGCACCTACTTTGCGAGACATTGACGAGCACATGATTCCCACGCGCTGGGGAAAAGACGTCTACATGCGCGACTCCGACGAAGACAGCGACACCGACGAGACGGAAGCCTCCACCGTTATCACGTTCCCGTACCCCGAGTATGTGGATAATTCCGGCCTCAACGACCCCGCCAAGAAAACGGGCGTTTCGCGCGTCAGCTTCGAAATCCGCGACACGGTCAACAACAATGCGGTGTTAAAGATTTACGATATTTACAACACCTCCGGCGGCTCGGACAACACGTACCGCTACAACCCCAATATACTTTCGAACGGTTATTATGTGACCGAAAAGGATACCGACACGACGTATAAGGCAATCACATTCACGGAAAAAGGCTTAGAGTTTGACTTTAAGAACTATTACGAGGCAAATAAGGACAAGCTTGAGGGCTTTGACGGATTAGGGAAATACACCGTGCAGTACCAAGCGCGCGACTACGATCAAAACATCACCACCAAAACCTACGACATCACGCTGGATCAAGAATATAAGGATTTAATGCCCCCCTCCATTGCGGTAGACTTTGATAAGTATATCTATTTGTCAAAGGGCGTAAAAACCTACACCGTTCCGACGGCTACCGTGACGGACGCGCTGTCTTCGAGGCTTAATATCGATTATACCATATCGACGGTCAAGTTGGACGAAGATGACAAGCCGGTCATTGCCGACGCTCTTTCGGTAAAGAGCGGCGAGACCTTGCGCGTCGAGCGCGAGGGTGCGGGCGCCGAGTTCAAGGTGTTTTTGCGCAACGCCGATTACAAGTACGCCAAGATTGACTTTGACAATGCGGCGGAGGCCGGTAAAGCGGACGCACAAAAGAAACTGGACGAGCTGTCACTGGAGATCACCGCGGCTACGGAGTTGTATTTTACGGTAAAGGCGACCGACAGCGTAGGGAATTCCCGCTCGTACGGGTATGAATCGGACGTTTCCGACGACGGCGTTGTGCGCTTACTGATTGCCGAAAAAATGCCGGCATCGGCGTTGGGCATCGAGACAAGTCCTTTTTATTATGAATGTATCACAGGCATGACGCCGGAAATCACAATGCCCGGTGAAGAGGAAGACGACGACGATATCGTAATTCCGGCGTCGCCTATCGTCAAAAAGGTCGAGTTCGACGGGATTACGGCGACGCTCGAGCGCGGTGACGACGTGCTGAATCGTGACAACTACAACAAGTTCTCCTTGGGCTCGTTCGCAATTACGGGTGTTCCGGACGCCTACAGAAACTTTGTCGGCTTTGAGATTAAGCTTGCCCAAGTAAAGGAAAAAACCGGCGAACTCGTCATTGAGGACATCGACTCCTTAGAGACGTTCTATGTAAGCGGCGCGGGATTCAGAGACGAGCCGTATTCAAGCCCGCTCATTACCGAAGAAGGCACGGGCATGATTGTCGTAGACAATATCCGCGTCGGCCTTGCTAAGGGCAACTATGTATTTACCATCCGCGCGTTTGATATCTTGGGCAACAGCACTGCGGTGAACTACACGCTGAAGGTAGAGGACGAGGCGGAAGAGGTTGTCATTTTGCCGAGCTCCGCCCCGCCCATCCCCACCAGCGGCCAGGTCAACGAAACCTACACCTTAAAGAGCGAATTCGGTGTTCAGCCCTTAATTTCCAGTACCGATTTCTCCCGCGCCTACACGGTGCGCAAAATCTCCGGCCCCGGCAGCTTCACCTTAATGGGTTCCGAGTTTACGGCGTTTGCGCAAGGCTCGTTCTTCTTTGAGGAAGGGTACTACACGAGGGATGGCGTTTATAAGCAAATGCAGGACGTGTACGACCTTATGGTGGACGACACCATGGACACGACCTTTGAGGTTCAGGGCATCATGCCGGTGTATTCGGCCAAAAGCGTAGAGGTCATCCTGCCGTCGGTCGTTGCTCACAACCGCTATGCAAACGCGAAGGTCGAGATTACAATCGATGCGCCCAGCGGTTCGCGCGTAAGCCCCTCTTTAATCAAAAAGTTGGACAAGATTGACGACGCGAACCAAAAGTACAAAGAAAACTTCAACGGATACGCATTTACGCCGAGTGAGGACGGAAAGTATAAAGTCACTTATTCGGCCTCCGTCAATACCTCCCGCGTCGCGCAACAATCGTTTGTGATTACGGTCGGAGACAACCGGGCTCCTACGTTTAAGGTAAACGCGCCTCAAAAGGGCGGAACAAAAGCTTATGCGCTCAACGATCCGTTTGTGTTCGACATCATGGAGATTATCGGCACGGAGGACATTAAGGCGACGGCGACGACAGAGGCGGCTAAATACGAGGACATCCTCTTCACCAAGCGCCTGATATTGCCGAGCGGCGAGGTCTACTCGGTGAGCGATTGGGGCAATACCGGACGCATCAAGACGATGGACTCCAAGTACGAGGACGACAAGGACAAGAGCAAGAGCGGCTACAAGCTTACGGCTTCGGGCGATTACAAGGTAGAGTATACCGCGCGCGACAGGGCCGGCAATGAGAGCAAGGTGATTTACGAATTCTCGATTATCGGCGCAAGCCCGCCCGCCCCGTGGCCGTGGCGCGTGCTCAGCACCGCGATGATTATTATTGCAGTGCTGTTGATTGCGGCGGTTGTCTTATACCTTGCCCGCTTCCAAAAGAAAAAAATTAAGGCGTAAGCTTTGAGTGTAGTTAAAAGCGGTTCTTAGCTATAAGAACCGCTTTTAACTAGGGAACAAATATGAAATATAAAGGGGGTTCTAAATTTTCGTGACGTGAACCTACCGATTGTGTTGTAGGGGCGGCCTCGTTATCCGCCCGAATGTTTGGTTACAGACATGTTTTGAAGAAAAACGAAGCAATTTTACCATAATTTCGGGCGGATAACGAGGCCGCCCCTACGAGGGACTAACAAAATAAGTATCACGAAAATTTAGAACACCCAAAATAAAATAAAGATGAACGAACAAAATACTACCTCATCCCCCCAAAACGTCCGAAAGGATTTTAAGGATTGCGCGGCCGACAAGGTTGCGGATTTTATCGTCGCGCTTGAAAAAAGCGGGGCGTTTATCCGCAAGGGCTATATCCCGGTGAATGACGCGAGCCATTTTGAGCGGTTTTCGTATGCGCAAGGTTCCGAGCACATTTCTATCGTATACGATACAAAAGCGCGTATGCTTTCCGTCACGGCAAAGGATTCGGTGGCGGCCGATTTGGAGGCGCTTTTTAAGGGGCGGGGGAGAGATAAAATTACAAAAGCCATAGGAAAGGATAAAGCGGTTTCCGATGCCCCCAGAAAACTTAAGATATCCGATAAATTGATGCAAAAGCAGGGATCAGCCAGTGGTCAGTGGCCAGTGGCCAATGGCCAGTTTTCTAAGGATAAAGAACGCAAATCATCCATCCCGAGCCCCGATTCAGGGGTCAGGGGTCAGGGGTCAGGGATCAGGGAAAAGGATTTTGGGAAGCAGCCCCCGAGTCCCGAATCCCGAATCCCGAATCCCGAATACAAAAACGGCTTCGTGATTAAGAACGTGACCCGCGAGGCGTACGAGGGCATTTATAAACGCGGCAAGAGCCTAAAAGGCGTAACGGCCAAGGCGGTAGTCGAGAACGCAGGCAAACCCGGAGAGGTCGTTACGGCGGAGTTCACGGGCGCGCAAAAGCAAAAGGCATACCTAAGGTTTGCGCCGCGTTCGCAAACCTTAGCGCTGCAGGGCAAACGCAGCGCGTTATATGCCGAGATTCAGTTGCTGCTCACCGGCAACACGGATTATAACACGGCGATTACCTCGCACATAAAAAGCGCGGGCGAGTCGGACAAAAAAAATCTCAATCAACCGCAACGACCCGCCTCGGACTCTCTTAAAAAATCGGCGTCTCCCGTAGCAGGAGCGTCCGTAGCCGGCGCGCCCGTAGCCGGCGCGCCCGCCGTTCCACCCGGCGCGCACGTCTCTGTCGTTGTGCCCGGCGCACCCCTTCTTCCGGGCGCTGAGGGCGCTAACGGTGCGCCCGTCGGCTCCGCATTTGCGAAACCGGCGGCGCCCGTTCTAAAAATGCCCTGCGCCGCGCCGAAGCGCGAGAAAAAGCCTCCGCCGCCCGTTCCCGAGAGTGCTTCGGCTACGGAAAAACGGTTGAGGAAGCTGCTTCCGGCGGCGATAGACTTTTTGTCCGACCAATCAAAAATCGACCTGAGCATCGGGCTTATCGACATATATAACGAGTTTACAAGGCTTTCGGACTACTCGGTACTGTTGGTGCCGCCTTACCGTGGCTTGGAACGCCTGATATACGACTTGCAAACCGCCGAAAAGATTTCGGTTAAGATGATAGGCCAAGCCTTTGAAAAACGCGACGACGGCAGCTATTGCCTAAAGTCCGGTTACCGTAAAAAAATCGACAGCGTGGTTTACAACGAGGTGATGAGCGCGTTGTACACGGAGTATTTTAAGGAGCGGCATAATTTGACGCATTCTGACAACTCGGACGAATTTGCGCCGACGCGGGCGGTGCGCGATTTGAAAGACGCCAAAATGAAATTCGACCGCCTGTTGTCCGTCATTGATTATAATTGCAAAAAACTGAAAGAAATAGGATTCAAGACCAAATGAGCAGTATAAATTACGAGCTATACAAGGTGTTCGGGTGCGTCGTAAAAAACGGAAGCATCACCAACGCGGCAAAGGAGCTGTATATTTCACAGCCCGCCGTCAGTCAAGCTATCAAACAGCTAGAGGCGCAATTAGGTGGCAAGCTGTTTAAACGCACGCCCAAGGGGATGGAACTTACGGCCGAGGGGCTTGCGATGTACGAGTTTATCGACCGGGCGAATATTTTGATTGATCAGGCGCAAACGCGGTTTAACCACATGAAGGATTTGCAGCGCGGGAGCATTAAAATCGGCGCGAGCGACAATATTTGCCGCACCGTACTGATGCCGTATGTTGAAAAATTTCACGCTACATACCCGAAAATCAAATTAACGTTTGTCAACGGAACCTCGGCGCAAACCGTGCAGCTCATCAAAAGCGGATTGATTGATGTAGGCATCGTCAATTTGCCCATAGACGAACCTGAAATTTTGGCGGACGCGGTCGGCGAATTGCATGACTGCTTTGTGGCGGGGAAGAACTACCCAAGTCTTAAGGGACGCCGTATTTTGCATAAGGAACTGTTAAAGCATCCCATCATCCTGTATGGGCCGGAGACCTCCTCGCGCAAATTTATCGACGATTATTTTAGAAGCCACAATTGTGTTTGCAATCCGGAAATTGAGGTCGGCAATCACGAGCTGCTGGTGGCGTTTGCCAAACGAAATATGGGCGTCGCCTGCGTTACCGAGGAATTCATCCGTAACGATATCGAGAAGGGCTATTTATATAAGCTGAGCGTCGAGGGCGATATCCGCAGCCGTAAAATCGGGCTCATCCGCCTCAAAGGCCTCACCCAGACCTTTGCCGCAAAAAAATTCATTGAGCTTATGCTTTCCGGAAATTAAAGGAGAATTGCCAAAAAACGAGCAAAAACCGTCGTTTTAGGTGTAAATATGCCGCTCTACTGGCAGTAGAGCGGTTTTCTTTCGATTCTACCACTAAAAATCCAAGTTTCTACCCGGTTTTTTAAAAAGGGGAGTCAAAAGCCTTGCGCGCGCGTTATAGGGCAGGGTATACTTAGATAAATTAAATCTCTCCGGGTTTTATTCCCCGACGTCTTGCGTCGGTCTGCTTATTGCGAACGCAGTGAGCTGAGGGGGATACCCCGAGGTCTTGCCTCGGGGAGATTCATTTAACGCGTTAAAAATGTTTTTGCATAAAAACGCTTGACAATCAATACTATGTAATGTATAGTATACTGTATAGCACAGTATAAAAGTAAGGAGACCTACACCTATGAACGTTGCCATGAACAAAAAACCGATTATCCCGATATTTTTTGCGGTGGACGACAACTACGCCCCCAACCTCCATGTGACCGTCGAATCTATCATTTCTCAGGCGTCTAAGGATTATCAATATCATATCGTTATCCTTAGCGAAAACCTAAGCGATAGATACCGCCGATCTTTTATCGCGCGCTCAAACGCAAATTTTAAGGTCATGGTCAAAGACATGACCCGCTTGTGCGCAAAAAGAGGAACGGGCTTCCATACCCGGGACTATTATTCAAAGACCACGTATTTTCGGATTTTTATTCCGGAGCTGTTTCCGCAATACACAAAAGTGATATACCTTGACAGCGACGTGGTGTTGAACGCCGATATATCTGAATTATACAATCATGATATAAGCGGCATGTATGCCGCGGCGGCCACCTGCGAGACCTGCCATACCACCCGAAGGGCCTTTTACGACTACGTCGAAAAGTATTTGGGCTTAGAGTTCCCCTGGTATTTTAACGCCGGCGTGCTGCTTTTAAACATTGAACTTTTGAGACGGGAAAACTTTGAGGCCCGGTTTTTTGATATCCTCAGTAAGATTAAGTTTGAGGTGATTCAAGACCAGGATTACCTAAACGTACTATTTCGCGGGCGGGTGTTGTTGTTGCCCCAAATATGGAATAAAATTGCGCGAAAACGCGACGGATACGACGGGAGCAACGTAAAATTAATACATTACAATTTATACTACAGGCCGTGGCGGTATGACGTCGACGAACTGCCGCCGGATGATAGGACGTTGGACTTTGAGGATATCTTTTGGAAGCACGCCAAAAATTCTCCGGCGTACGGGGAGCTGCTTGAAATCAAGAAAAACTACGGCGCGGACAAAAAATTGTACGACGCAACATGGATGACGAATCTGGAAAAAAACGCGCAAAGGCACGCCGATTTGCCGTTTGAAGAGACTTTTGCAGGGCTTATCTTTACGGGAAAATTGAAATTGCAAAAGTTTGACGAACGTGCGTGCGAACCCGAGAAAGATTGGTTGGGATTCGGCGCTATTTTAGAATCCGCACTTGTGAATTAAACCAATGGAAAAAACAAAAACAGCGCCGGGAAAAGCCCCGGATAGGCTCGCGGTTTTAGAAAAGATCAAGGAATTCGAGGCTGAGGGCGCATTCGACCGGGATCCCGAGGTTGACCCGCCGTGGAAGCCGCTCAACCCCGACAAAATCGATTTTCTCAAAAAAAACCCGTTCAATAAGCTCAAAAGCCACATCGCAACCTTTTTGGGCTGGCGATATTTTGAGGGGACGCTCAAAAAAAAGCAATGGATTTTACAACGTGTTACCGGCTTAGAAAACCTGGCGGGCTTTAAAGGCGGGGCGATGGTTACGTGCAACCACTTTAACCGCGTCGATAATTATGCGGTGCATTTGGCTTTACGGCGGCATTTCGGCCATTACCGCCTCCACAAAATCGTGCGCGAGGGGAATTATTGCTTCCCGGGGCTCGTGGGGTTTTTGTTGCGTAACGGCGACACGATACCGATCGGCGAGGGGTTTAAAATCATGTCTAAAGCGACTTCCGCCATCGGAACCTTGCTATCGCGCGGCAAAAAGATTTTGATTTTTCCCGAGCAGGCCATGTGGTGGAACTATCGCCGTCCGCGCCCGCTTAAGAAAGGCGCCTTTTTATTTGCGGCCAAGTTTTTAGCGCCCGTCATCCCGTGCTTTATTACACTCTCCGATAATTCCATGGTGGGCACGGACGGCTTTCCCGTCCAAGAGTATACCGTACACATATTACCGCTTATCTACCCGGAATCCGGCTTGACGGTAAGCGAGAATTGTGAGCGCATGAGGGCGCGGAATGCGGAGCTGTGGGAAGCGTGCTATAGGGGAATTTATGAATAAAGGCTTTTACATCTACATCGCCGTCATCCTGTGCGGTTGGGCCGCCATTATTACGCTCAACTGCATTTTGACGCATATTTGGCCGTGGCTTATTGCGGTCGGAGTTATCGGCAGTACGGTCGTCGTCATTGCAATCGATGCCGTTTGCGCGCATATTTGCCATGTGCGGCAGAGCCGTATCGACCCGTTTTCTAGGTTTTTCAACGTTTCAAAGCGGCAAAAAAATGTCTTAACAAGGCTGGGAATCCGTAAACTCAAAAACTATTTGCCGGATTTAGGCGTTTTGGTCAAGTTCCCAAAGGGCAGAATTGTCGACCCCAAAAGCAAGGAATACGTGCGTACTTATATGATGGAAAGCTGCTCGGGGGAAATCGGGCATATATTCGGTGCGTTTTTCGGTTTTTTAATCCTCCTCATCTTTCCGCCGTGGATTCCCCTGTTCGCGGGATATTGGCTGAGCCTCACGCTTCCCGTCGCGCTGGTTAATTTTGTATTGTGCCTGTTGCCGCCGCTCGCGCTAAGGTATAACCGGTATTCTTTGGCGCAAATTTACTTAAGGCTGGAGGCGAGGGAAAAACGGAATACAGTGGTCAGTGATCAGTGACCGGTGTTCAGTGATAAGGGTGAAAAAATCCTTGTCTCACTAAATCCCCAGCCCCTTATCACGGGATTTCCAAAAATTATATGCCGGAATGTGGTATAAATCATTTGACAAAATACAAAAAAGTATATATAGTTATAGGGTGCAGCTTAGAAAGAGTGCTATAATTACATTTAGGAGACGATAACAAGGGTATGAGTAATAAGGCAAAATCATTAATTAAAATCACTTTGATATACTTGCTCGCGTTTGGAGCGGCCGCCGCGTTTTTGGTTCCGCTGCAACTGTTCGGGCTGATTCCGGACGGTTCGGACTCGCCAAGATTCCTGTTGGACGACGGGTCGTATATGGCGGATCAACGCTTACTGTTCGTCTTTTTGGCCGACTTTATCGCCATGGTAATTATTTGGCTGTTTAGTTTGCATTACAAAAAGAACATTTGCCTCTACGATCCCTATTGGGGCGTTTCGGCGTTGCTGTTGATTCCCGCGTTTTATTTTATCAATTACCCGGAAGCGCAGTTTGAATTTATGCATCTGATCGTATTGATTCCGTTGTGCTTTTGGGCGATACGGCGCACGGTTCACTGGGCGGGCGGCTTCCAGCATTTGGATTGGAACGATTGGCGTTACTACAAAACCAGGAAACGCCATCCCAAGCTGTACCACCTGTTCAGTTTCCTTTGGGTAATGCTGGTGCCGACGGTGTTGGTTTATGCGGGGATGATTCCGTTCAGCCAGATGACGCTTCCGTTGGATGCCAGTGAGCAGCAGGCGACGCACTTATTAAAGGCTTGGATGATTATCATAGGCGGAGTCATTATTGCGGTCGGCGCGATATACCAGTGGCTTGCCGACCGCGACATGGCCAGGTTCCGTGAAAAGATTCAGAACCGCAATAAGAATATCGACGTCGGGCTTTGGCGGCATTCGCGCCACCCGAACTATTTCGGCGAAATTTTGATTTGGGCCGGGCTGTTCATCGCCTCTATCCCGATGTTCATCGTCAGAAACGGCGTGCCGGTTCAAGCGGCCGCGGCCGTCGGCGCGATTATGATTACGCTTTACTTCTTCTGGCAGAGCGTGCCTATGATGGAAAAACACTTAGAGGAAAACAGGCCGCAATACAAGCAGTATAAGAGTGTGGTTATCAGCCCGATTATCCCGTTTAAACGCAAAAAGACGATAGGCGAGGCCGACCCTAACGCCAACATGGATTTCAATAAATTCCACTAGTAGAGAAGACAGAACCGCTCCTTAGCCCGTCGGGCTAAGGAGCGGTTCTGTCATATAGGGGATAGGGAATAGGGGCTATTGTAATTCGGCACCACCTTTTCGTCTTTGGAATCCAAAATTACAAATTACAATGCACAAATTACAAATTACAAATTACAATGTACAAATTACAAATGTGGATGGTTTGGGATGTAGTAAACGGCAAGAATGCTTAGAACAAGAGAAAGATTATTGTGAATTCACCGGCACGTATCCATATTTGTAATTTGTAATTTGTACATTGTAATTTGTAATTTAGTTCTGCTCCGGGTGGTGCTGAATTACACTATGATAGGTGTCAGGGGCTAGAGGCGCTTTACAAAAGCCTCGCCTTTATAAGCGCATTCCTTAGACTTGCCCCCGTAAACCCGGCTGCGGCGCCTTTAGCAAGGTCAAGCGGAATATACGGGAACGAGGCGGCGCCAAATGCGATTTTTAAATCCACGCCGGCTTGCGCGGCATAAAAGAACGCTCCGCACAGATGGTTGACGGCGATTGCCGTCAAAATTCCTGCGGTAAGGAGCAGGATGCTTGTTATCGGGATTCCGGACTCTGGGCTCGGGGCTCGGGGCTCGGGATTCGGGATTGTTGTCACGGGGACGGTGGTATTTGACAACTTCTCTTCCGTGCCGGGGGGATTCGGGGATAAGGTATCAGGGCACAAGGCACAAGGCACAGGTAATGGATGACGCATATCACCGATACCTGCGCCTTTTTCGGGATTCGAGGTTCGGGGTTCGGGATTCGGGGTGTTTTGCGGGTCTACGGGCTCTACGGCGGGAGCAAGCCCCCGCCCTACGACCACTCCTGACCCCTGACCCCTGTCTCCTAATCCATCTTCTCTCAACTGACCCCTGACCCCTGACCCCTGACCCCTGTGCATCTGCCTTGCTCCCAGCCCCGCAATCAAAGCCATCAAGGGAAAGGAGAGGATAAATCCGCCCGTAGGCCCGGCAATCATGCCGAAGCCGCCCCTGCCCAGCGAAAACACCGGGACACCGAATGCGCCCAGCAAAACGTACGCGACACACGCGACGGTTCCGTTTTTAGGCCCTGCCACCACCCCCGTACATAGAATCACAAACGTCTGCAGGGTTATGGGGACGGCTCCGATGGGAATCGCGATGGGCGAGAGCGCGCAAATCAGCGCCGTAAAAACGGCGATGCGGCACATCTCGCGAAGGGTAAGGAAGGGCCTGCGGCAGGGCTTTTTAGGGTTATCGCTCACAAGAAAAACAGGATAACATGCTCGCAGCAAATTGTCAACCAAATTTTGAGCGCGGGTGACAATCGCCGAATAGTATTTACGATTTACAATTGACAAATTAGGGATAAGTGCCTGCGGGCTCCGCCAATATGCTCTTTTGTTCCAAAAATTTATGTCGTTTTCTGTTTACCCGGCTATCCGAAATTTGTAAATTGTAATTTGGCAAAACCCATGCCCGGATAGACTCAATTACCATAGGCTCTAGTCCCGGCTCCTACCCCCTGACACTAATCTCTCCGGCGTTCAAGACCCGTGTTTCGCCGTCAGCTTTTTTCACAATCAAGTGGCCGCATTCGTCGATGTCCCAAGTAAACGCCTCAAAAACTTCATTCCCCGCATACACCGTAACCGTCTTTTTCAGCATATTGAGCCGCTTTTTGTACGAGGCAAAAATTTCCGGCTCGTCTTTTTTTGGCGCCAAAATCCGGTTTATCACCTCTGCGGCAAGGCGGTTTTTTACGGCGGGCGCGCCTTCTTTGCCAAAAATCGAACCGGCGACCCCTCGTAAGTGCTCCGGGAACTCTTTGGTATCGTAATTAATGCCGAGCCCAAGCACAATCCAAGAAATCTTGCCGCTTTCAAAGTCGGTGACGGCCTCGGTGGAAATGCCGCAAACCTTCAGGCCCCCTAAAAAAACATCGTTGACCCATTTGATTGACGGGGACTTGCCCGTGACGGATTCGACCGCCTCGCACACGGCGACGGCGGCCAGCGCGGTAACGGCGGTCGGAGCCATAAACGGCAAAAATTCGGGACGCAGCACAAAACTCATATAAATGCCGCCGTCCGCGGACACGAACTCGCGCCCGTTCCGCCCCTTGCCGGCGGTTTGGCGGTGCGCAAAAATCACGGAGCCGTGCTCCGCGCCGGACGCCGCAGCTTCGCGGGCGGTTTTGTTGGTGGACTCCGCCGTCGGCAGCACCGAGATTTGCGCCTCCGCCGCAAAAGGTTTAAGGTGCGGCCGGATGCCTTGCTCCGACAAAATATCGTTGGTGTCCAAAAAGTTGTACCCCCGGTGGGTGGCGGCGTCGATTCGGTAGCCGTCGTTTTTCAGTTCGCAAACGGCTTTCCATACGGCGTTGCGCGACACGCCGAAGATGCTGGCGAGCGTTTCTCCCGAGAGCGTTTCTCCCCGGTGTTGTTCGAACAGTTCCAATAAGCGGTTTTTTAAAGTGGCTGGCATCATAAAATCAGTATAGCATATATGAAGTAAAAAATCAATTGACTTTCAAAATAATATGCGCTACAATCATTGTATGAATAAGCCTAGCGACCGTCCGGAAATGTCCGGCGAAAATGAAATACTCGAAAAAGTCCTCTCAGAGCTTGCCGAATTAAAGCGCTGCCTTGTGCCGTCGCCGACGGGTGAGGCGGCACTTCACAGCGAGGTTTTGCGCCTGCGGGACGACTTAAACAAAGCGCAGTCGTTTCAAGACTTGCGCTCCGAGCTAAACCGCCTTAAAGAGCAGGTGGAACGCATCATGCTGCCGGCTAGAACCGACCATCGGCGCGAGACTCCGGAGCTATTGGCGGGCCTTACACAAAAGTTGGACGCCGCCTTGTACGGCACCGGCGCGGGCGAGGAAATCAGCAACCTCGAAATTTTGGTTGCGGATGTCGGCGAGCTGAAAGAAAGGCTGGCAAGATCCGACGAGAAAATCGCCGAGAGCTTTGCAAAGCTCTCCGAGGAATTTGCGGAGCGGTGCGCCGTTATAGCGACCGCCGGAACCGAGGGCGACGAGGATGTCGCGTTGCTTTTGGAGGACTTAGCGGTCGTTCACGAGCGGATTAACGCCATAGGCGGCGAGACGGGGGAGGCTCCGGCGGGGATGCTGGGCGCGCTCATGGCGGAGGTTCGCGCCTGCCGGGACGAATTAGCGGAGATAAAGTCCGAGCTAGCCGGGTTAAAAAAACGCCCGAAAGCCGATGAACCGCCTTCGCTCGACATACTGGCCGAAATCCGTCTCTTGGGCGACAAACTTTCCGGGATTGCGGACGGGAAGGGAACGCAACCGCAATCGGCCGACCTGCTTACCGAGGTGCGCCTGCTTAGCGATCGGTTGTTTGCCGTCAGCATGGCGAATGTCGCCGATGCCGACGGAAAAACCGGGTATGAATCGTACAACAATTTAATTTTGGACGAGCTAGGTAGCTTGCGTGAGGAAATCGCGCGGCTGGGTTTAGGGGTCAGGGATCAGGGGGCAGGGATCGGGGTTCAGGGGTCATGGATTGGGGATCAGGGGTCAGGGGTCAGGGGTCAGGGGTCAGATAATAATTCATCCGACACTCCTCACTCCTCACTCCTCACTTCTAATTCGTCGGCCGCCAAGCAACCGGCGACAAGGCGCAAGCCCACCGCGCCAATCACGGTACGGGCAAAAAAACATGCCCAGCCCGATATCGAGTCGATTTTAGAGAACGCACAAAGCGACATATTAACCGACGAGCCGTTTTTAACTACCGAAGCGAAAAACGACCGTTTGGCTGCAAACCCTACAAAAAGCGGGGCAAACGATTCCGGAGCTAAAAAGATGGCTAATAAGCTCATATTTGAGGAACTTGTGCGCGGCCTTGGCGACCGTAGCGAGGCCGAGGAAATCGTGCAAGAAATTCAACCGAAAGAGGAAGGCTAGTGTTCCGTGGTTAGAGGTTGGGGTTTGCGGTGAGACTTCCTTGCGCTATTTCAACCCCAAAAAAATGACCGGCATCATGCCCCAGGGCACCTCGTCTCTCTGGGCTTTGCTATCGCAAAGCCAGCAGCCGCAAGCGGCTGTCGACTCGGCTGCCCTAGACCCGCCGCTTCGCGGCTGTTCCGCCCGCAAGGCGAGCGGAGTATGATACTTTCGGTCGGAATCAAATTTAGAGGAGCCCAAATTTATGAAAAAATTTTGTAGACCGGCGATATTGGCAATAATCGCCTTGCTGTGCGCGTTTGCGTTTGCGTTCGCGGCGTGCAACGGCAACGATACCCCGTCCGCTCAAATTACCGTATCCTTTACGGTAGACGGTACCGTATACGAAACGACGGAAGTTAAGCCCGGCGCGGCAATACCGGAAAATCCGCAAAAAAGCGGTTTCGTTTTCGTCGGCTGGTTTTTAGACGACGTGACGTTTTTACAGCCGTTTTCAAAGCTTTCGGACGCGAAGGTTAGCGTAACGGTGTATGCGAAATGGGCAGCGGCGGAACAAAAGCTTGCCGTTGTAAACGATGGCGTTTACGGTGGCAATGTGTGCGCGACAATCGACGCCGACCACACTAAATTTATTAGGCTGTCGCTAAATAACAAGACGGTCGATCCATCGAACTACACCGTAACGGCGGGCAGCACGGTAATAACCTTCTCCCAAGAATACATAAAAACGCTGAAAGACGGAGAACACGTTTTTCTCGCGGAATTTGAGGGCATCGTACAGGGCGTTATCGAATTGCCCGTCATTTACGGCATGTACGGAAGCGCGGACTTAGTGATTCCCGCAGGCGCGACAATCATTAAGCCTTTTGAATTTATCAATTCCGGGGTAAAAAGTGTCGCGATTCCCGCTTCTGTAACCGTAATCGGAGACGGCGCGTTTTATGGGTGCGGACGAATTAAGATACTTTTTGCGGGGAGCGTACGTCAATGGTTCGATATCAAAAAAGGATATTCCTCTATGAGCCACCGATGGGCAGACATAATATTCCGTGATATTGATACGTCGGAAAGACAAGAACAAGAGTTGATGATTGAACTAGAAAAGCAGATGCTGCAAAATATTAATGATGCACCACTACAAGCATATAAACCACTGCTTGATGGTGTTGTTGATACTGTCGTATATAAAGCAATCGGGTATTGGGCGCGCTTAAAAGACAATCCCGTATCCGAGAAAGACGATGACATGGCAGACATTCTTGTTAACCTTTTTTGGGAGCGCTTAAAAGACAATCCCGTATCCAAGAAAGACAATCCCATATCCGAGAATGACGATGACATGGCAGACGTTTTTTTTAACCGTTTTTTGTGGGATCTGGAACGACATAAGGATACACAATATGTGCATGAATATTTAGACCAACTGTCGAGCATTATTGATAACCCGGGTCGCGCGTTCCAACTGATAGATTGGGATTCTTATTGGGATTCACACGATAGTCCGGAAGGTTACGTATTCAGGTGGTTGGATTACGACAATCCGCTGCGCGAACGGCTGCCCGATTTGCTCGATTCCGGCAATCCGCTGCACGAACAGTTACTCGATTTGTTAGAGCAACTTGGGCAACTCGATTTGCAGTTCGGGCAACACGGACCGTCCGAAGTATTCAATTGTTTGCGGCTACTCAGCAATTTTAGGGCTAACCAGCTAGACTCGTTATTCGAATACGAAAACATTCAAATTGAACAGTTGCAGTACGAGCTGCTGTACGAACAGCTTGAACAGTGCGAGTTGCTATGCGAGCAGTTATGCGACATAATCGAACAGATCGATCTAGGCGAGTTGCTTTACCCTCCGGTTTATGTAACGTTTACGCCCGTGCAAAGAGCCGTCGCCCAAGAGCTTTTGGAATGGCTGGATACAATCCTGTAAAATAATAGAATAGGGAAAGCCCGATACCGGGGTCTCGTTTTCAGCCTCTACCCTCTATCCGCACACATCCCCGTTTAATTTCATACCTTGGGGGTATGGAGCGGTTTAGGATACAAGGCGGGAGACGCCTACATGGCGAAGTTAAGATAAAATCGGCTAAAAATTCCGTTTTGCCGATGATTGCGGCAAGCCTTTTAACCAAAGAGGACGTGCTTATAAAAAATGTGCCGCGCCTTGTAGATATAGAAAACATGTTGGGGATTATAAAAAGCATCGGCGGCCGCGCACAACACATAGGCGGCGATGTGTTTATCAATTGTCGCGACGTAGGGGGAGGGGATAGTGGTCAGTGGCCAGTGGCCAGTGGCCAGTTAAAAGGAGATGGATTTGTATCCCGAATCCCGAATCCCGAATCCCGAGCCCCGAATCTCGAATCCCATCCCCCGAGCCCCGTCACCATCGCTCCCGCCCAATCCTCGTCACTGCGCGCATCAATCTTTATGCTGGGCCCGGCAATCGCGCGTTTCAACTGCGCGTGCGTGGGGCTTCCGGGCGGCTGCGCCATTGGAAACCGCCCCATCGACATACATATCGCGGGCTTAAAAGCGCTGAATGTGCGGGTGGCGGAGGATGAGGCCTGCGTCTACTGCGACGGCTCGCATAGAACGGGCGGTGTGGTGCGGTTGCGGTTCCCGTCCGTCGGCGCCACCGAAAATTTGATGATGGCCTCGGCGCTCGGTAAGGGAAAAACGACGTTGATTTTTAATGCCGCGCGCGAGCCGGAAATCGAGGATTTAGCGCATTTTATCAACTGCATGGGCGGGCGGGTTTTCGGCGCGGGAACCTCTGCGGTGCGAATTGAGGGAATGGAGCGGTTGGGGGGGTGCGGCTATCGGCCGAACGCTGACCGCATCGCCGCCGCAACGTTTTTAACGGCCGTAGCAACGGCCGGCGGGGAAGTGTGCGTAACGGGAGTTGAGCCTCAATCATTCTCTGCGGTGACGGAGGTTTTTAAAACCGCAGGATGCACCGTTAAAGAGGGGAACGATTACGTAACGCTTAATTCAGGCGGGCGGCTTAGGGCGGTGAGTGAAATCGCCACGGAACCGTTCCCGGGCTTTCCGACCGACATGCAGGCGCCGGTAACGGCAATGCTGTGCACGGCGCAGGGCAAAAGCGTTATGCGCGAGAGCGTGTTCGAGAGCCGCTTTCATTACGCCGCGCAGCTACAAAAGATGGGCGCCAAAATCGCCGTCGCGCAGAACAACCTCCTTGCGGTGGTCGAGGGCGTGGAAAAACTGCGCGGCGCGCAAAATTTAGAGGCGGAGGATTTGCGGGGCGGCGCGGCGCTTGTAATCGCGGCGCTTTCGGCGGACGGTGAGAGTACGGTGAGCGGAGCTCATCACATTGACCGCGGCTACGAGGCGCTCGACAACACGCTGTCGGGCCTTGGCGCAGATATTAAGCGCGAACCCCCCGGGTGTTAATCTCCCAGAACGGTATACGTAAGCTCGAAAATTTCTTTCTTGATAAGATAAATATCGTCCGGGTCGTCGGCGCGTACTGCCAGCAGGTCTCCCGCCTCGCCGGACATATAGCCCTCCGGATTCCACTTTGTCAGCACCTTGGCGTCCTTTAATAAGGGCTTTGCGTAAATAAGCGTTTCCCCGTGCGCGACGCACGGGCGGATATATTTTTCTATGTCTTCCGCCGTCCCGCAGGCACGGTCAATAATAGAGGGTGTATAATGCGCCTCGGTTAAAAATTCGGGGCGCGGCGTGTAGGCGCCGTCTAATACGGCATAAGAGCGCTCAAATTTATCGCGGCTTATCGGGTAAACTTCCTGTTGGATGCCCACCATGATATAGGTGTCGGCTGCCGAAACGATGTGCGAATCGCCCTCAAGCGTGCGTACGGTCAAATCCGTCCCCTCGGGGCGCACATCTACGGTGCGCACGTAGCCGACGGGGATATTGCGCTTAACATACCGCTTAAACCCCGACAAGTCGGGCCGGTATGCCCCGGCGCAAAAAACGTCGTAGCGCTCAAAATACTCCGCATATCGGCGTTGCAAAAAATCCGTCGCTCCGTAGCCGCTTTTGACCAAAAAATCCAACGAAATATAGCCGCCCGCCTTGTCGGCGTGCCCGCCGCCGGATCCGCCGCCCGCGCACAGCCGCGCCGCAAGGTCCGATGCCATGACTTCGCGCACACAGCTTCTCACGGACAGCTTTATGCCGCCGTTCACCTCGCAAAATACCGCGCAGCTGTCGACGCCCTCCGCCTGCAGGGCCAAATCGCTGATAAAGCCTAAAAGATTCGGGTCGCACGGATCGGCGTAAAAGAGCGCGCCGGCCGTACGTACATCCATGCGCCCGCTTAACAGGCACCGCCCCGCAAGCGCCAAATCCTGTATGGCAAGATTGCAGTTTTTTAATTTTTTTATCAGCGCCTTATCAAACCGTAAAGAGTCGCGCATATCCCGGTCGTGCGGGTGTGCAATCTCGGAAAATCCGCCCGTATCCGTATACAAACCGTAGTAAAGCGCAGTAGAAGTGCGCGGGTGACGGTCAAACCGGAATCCCTCGCTTTTCAGCAGCAGCCAAACCAAGGTGGAACAACTGCCTAAAAACGGACGAATATCGGAAAATTCCGTCGGCGGTGTTTCGGGAACGTGATGATCGATTACCGCAATATGCGCCGCTTCGATCCTTTTTACGTTGCCCGCGCCGTATTGGCAGTCGGCCAAAAGCAGCAGCGTTCCGGGCCTTGACGACGCATCAGCCGCCTCATTTTTTGGAATATAGCGCGCCTGAATTCCAAGCTCCGCAACCATCAGCCTTAAGTTGGGTTTCGAAATAGGTGAAACGCCGCTGTAAACGATTTTGGTTTCTTTCCCCGCTTCTTTAAAATATTCCGAAAGTGCGAACACAGACGC
>WQYM01000018.1 GCA_009781235.1 Bacillota bacterium | reverse complement strand
TCTCGGCGTCCTTTAACACCTCCGCCGACAGTTTTGATATGGGGTATCCGTCGTACGCGTTAATCCCTGCCGAAAAAACGCGGAACTTAGATAGCTTTCGCGCTTTTTTCAGTTCTGCCTTAAATAAGTATTCGGCGACCGGCGAACGGCAAACATTCGCCGTGCAGACAAACACGACGGAGGTTTTTTTGGGTTGTTTGTTTCGGGCTTGATCGGCTTTCATATGGCAATCCTCCGTACAGCGAATAGTGAATAGCGAATAGCGAATAGTGAATAGCTTCGGACGGTAATGGTTAACGAATAACGAAAAACGAGCAACGACATAATTAAGGACTACCTACCGTAGGGGTCGTCGTCCCCGGCGACCCGCCGGTACAAACGCGGTTTTTTGGGTCGCAGAGCACTGCGTCGCCGGCGGGAACAAAAGAAAGAATACCTTAAACCTATCTGCACTTATCAATAGCTATTCGCTATTCGCTATTCATTAAATGTTCGTTGCGGCAAACAATTCCGAAAGCGCTTCCGCCATCGCGTCGATTTCGGCTTTTGTGATGGTGTACGGCGGGGAAAACCGTAGCGTATTGTTGCCGGCCGCGTTGATAATAAAACCCTTTGAGAGCATTTTTCCGGCGACTTCGGCGTTTTTAAGCTTGTCGGAGAGCTCTATTGCCTGCAAAAGGCCCATACCGCGCACGTCTTTGACGAATTTGAATTTTCTAAGCTTCATCAGCCGGTCGCTTAAATATTTGCCGGACTTTTCTACTCTTGCGAGTAGATCCGTGTTTTTCAGTTCGTTCACGACGACCAAAGCGGCCGCGCACGCGAGCGGCCCGCCGCCGAACGTCGTGCCGTGGTCGCCGGGTTTAAAGGCGTCGGCAATCTCGTTCCGCGCTAAGCACGCGCCGATGGGGACGCCGCCCCCGAGCCCCTTTGCCAGCGTGATGATGTCGGGCTGGATGCCGAAATGCTCAAAGCCGAACATCTTGCCTGTCCGTCCCATGCCTGTCTGCACCTCGTCGAGCATCAAAAGGAGGCCTTTAGACTTACACAGCGCGTAGGCGTTTATCAGGTACTCGTAATCGACGGGCCGTACGCCGCTCTCGCCCTGAATGCATTCAAGCATTACCGCCGCAATCTCGTCGTCCGCGTTTATCGCTGTTTTTAGCGCCTCAAAGTCGTTGAACGGCACATGCAAAAAGCCTTGGGGGAGCGGCGCATAGGGTTTTGAATACTTGTCCTGGCCCGTCGCCGTAAGTGTCGCCAGCGTCCGTCCGTGGAACGAATCGAGCGCCGTTACAATCTTGTATTTCTTTTTGCCGGCCGCGTAAAAATATTTGCGGACGAGCTTAATTGCGGCCTCGTTGGCCTCCGCGCCGCTGTTGCCAATAAAAATCCGGTCAAAAATCGTGCCGGAAAGCAACGCCTCGCCAAGCTTCGCTTGGGGTTCGTTATAAAACAAATTCGAGATATGAATCAATTTTTTCGCCTGCTCGGCAATTGCGTTGACTAATGGGGGATAATTGTGCCCGAGACAGCTCGTCGCGATGCCGCCGAAAAAATCCGTATATTCGTTCCCGTAGGTATCATACAGCTTGCAACCCTCGCCGTGCGAAAAGCAAACGTGGTTCCGCGCAAAGATATTCATATAATTCTTTGCGTCTAATTCTTTGATTTTAGTAAAATCCATGATGACTCCTTAGGCGGTGACCATCGTGCCCACGCCTTTTTGTGTAAACAGCTCCAAAAGAATCGAGTGGGGGATGGTTCCGTTGATGATTAGCACGCTGCCGATACCCTTGTTGATTGCGTCTACGCAGGCTCCTACCTTTGGCAGCATCCCGCCCGAAATTTTGCCCGTTTTTATCATAGCCTCAATTTCGGAAACACTAACCTGCGAAATTAAGGTCGACGGATCCTTTTCGTCTGCGCGGATGCCGTCTACATCGGTCAAAAATACGAGCTTTTCGGCTCCCAAAGCCCCACCGATTGCGCCGGCGGCCAAATCTGCGTTGATGTTGTAGCCCTCGCCGTCCTTTCCTACGCCGACCGAGGCGATGACGGGCACGTAATCTCTCCGCAAGGTGTTAAGGAGCGCCGTGTGCACTCCCACGATGCGGCCGGCGTACCCGTAATCAACGCCGTCCGTGATTTCCATTTTTTCGGCCTCGATAAGGCTTGCGTCCTTGCCGCAAAGCCCGACGGCCTTTACGCCGAACGTGCCCAAAAGCCCGACGATGTTTTTATTGACCCTGCCGGCCAGCGTCATTTGCACCACGTCCATCGCCTCTTTTGAGGTGACGCGCAGGCCGTTTTTAAACTCGGACGCGATGCCCAGTTTTGCAAGGTTTGCGTTGATTTCCGGCCCGCCGCCGTGCACCAAAACGGGATGCACGCCCAGCATTTTAAGCGTGGCGATATCCTGTAGGATGGTACGCAAAACATTGTCGTCGTTCATCGCGTTGCCGCCGTACTTTACGACGATTGTCTTGCCCGCATAGCGGCTGATGTACGGCAGGGCTTCGGCGATGATGGAAGCCCTAGAGATGAGGGTTTCTTGGGTGAGTGAGTTCATGTGGAGTAATCCTTAATTAAATGCATTTGTTTGAATCAAGATAACAAATAACAGATAAAAGATAAAAGAAAAAGGACGTTTTGTATTTGCATCCGTGCAGGTTTTCATTAAAAACTATCCGATTTCTGTCATCTGTTATCTGTTATCTGTTATCTTTTGTATTGACGACTATGTTTAAAGTTGGTTCCCCACCGCCGGCAGCCCCATCCTCTCGTCGAGGCTGTACATGATGTTCATGTTTTGAATCGCCTGGCCTGACGCGCCTTTGATGAGATTGTCGATGACGGATACGATGATCACTTTTTTGGTGCGTAAATCGACTTTGTAGCCGATGCGGCAAATATTCGAGCCGACCACAAACTTTAATTCCGGCATCTCGCCCTCCGGGTTCACCTTCACAAACGGCTCTTTTTCATAGAATGCTTTATAGACGTCGGCGATGCGCTTTTCGGCGGCGGGGACTAAATTTGCGTAAACCGTCGCTAATATCCCGCGCTTTACGGGCAACAGGTGCGGCGTAAAGTTTAGGGCGACGGGGGAGAGCGCGGCGGCGGAGAGCTTTTCTTCAATCTCGGATGTGTGCCGGTGCGTGGTAACCGCGTACGCCTTAAAGTTAGAGGACGATTCGCAATAAGAAAACGCCTCGTCCGCCTTTCTTCCCGCACCGGACGCGCCGGATTTTGCGTCGATGATAATGCCGTCCGGGCTTATCACTTTTTCGGCGAGCAGCGGGTACAGCGCCAAAATTGAGGCGGTGGGGTAGCAGCCGGGGTTGGCAACGAGTTTTGTAGACTTAACTATTTTTTTGCGGTTGAGTTCGCATAATCCGTACACCTTTTGCTCGTTTAGCCCTGGGCACGGGTGCGCAATCTCGTACGTTTTTTCGAATAACGGAATCGAGTCATACCTAAAATCCGCCGAAAGGTCGATGACCTTGCAGCCCAATTTTATAAGCTCCGCGCCCATTTCCGCGCTTAGCCCGTGTGGCAGTGCGGTAAACACGATGTCGCATTTTTTGGCGGCGACCGAGGCGTTGGGCGATTCGAACCGCAGCTCGTCGTAGACGCCGCTAAGCGCCGGGTAAAGGGAGGGCACCTTCCTGCCGGCCATAGAGCGGCTGCCGGCGTACACGACGTCCGCTCTCGGGTGGTTGGCAAGGAGCCGCATCAGCTCATAGCCCGTATAGCCGTTGGCTCCGATGATTCCGATTTTCATAAAAAAAATCTCCGATTTTTTTGGTGGATGGTGGTTGGAGGTTTTTTCGTAGGGGACGCCGCCCTCGGCGTCCCGCACCTTAATAAACAACGCGATTTCAGCGGCGCGGGACGCGCGAGGCGACGGCGTCCCCTACGAAAGGCTGCACGCATTTGTATAATTATACGTCATTATGAATAATTATGCAACTGTTTTAAATGGGTTTAACAAAATTTTTTTTGACTTTACGGTTGACTTTACCTCAGCCGGATGTTATTATATACCAAATGAACATAAAAATCAAGGTAAAACGCATTTCAAAACTCAAAGAATTTTTGAGTTACGATAATTATGATACCAATTCCGGCACGGTCGGGGAGCTGATTGCGGAAATGGTGGCGTTTAATGTAGCCGAATACAATAAAAAGCGCGACAAAACCGCGCTGTTTTTGGTATCCGACGAAACGGCCGCCGCAATGGCCGACGCGGGCAAAATATCCTTCGGCACGGTGGAGAATAAGCGCAAAGTGGACGTGAAGATTATGCAGGACGAGGCCGCTTTCCAGTTTGTCAACGGACGCTTTAAAATCATCAACGAAACCAAAAAGCACGAATACACGAATGTGGACGAGCCGCTGAACCTATCCGAGGGCGACGCGCTGGTGTTTATCAAACTTACATTACTTTCGGGAAGGTGGTTTTGATCAGGCGTACGTTAGTCAATCTTTTAATACGCCATAGGCGTACAACGTGGATAACCCCGAGCTGCGCAGCGCAGCTCGGGGATAACCGCGCTGCTATTCCACACCATCCCCTCCCTCCCCCCCCTCTGCCTGCCAACCGCGTATGGCGCGGTTAGCAGGCAGAGGGGGGGTATCTCCCACGTTACCCCGAGCTGCGCTGCGCTTGCAAGGGGTTATCCACGTAAAAATCCTTCCGGATTTGAATGGAAGGATGGCGTTAAATCATATCTCACCACAAGGAGCCTTACCCATGACCGAATCCGAAATTAAACGTATCGTCGCGCTTACCCAAAGTAAATTTATGCGCGACCACCAAAAGGTGCTCGACTTACTAAGGAGCGCGGGCAACCAAATCGGCGTATTCGACCAAGTTTTTTGTTATACGGCCTATCAAAAGTTCTCCGACGAGTTCCGACGCTTTATCATCCCCAAAATCCTCGAATTCCAATACTACCGCTACAAGGTAGTGGTGGACGCCATCAGAGACGGCTACGATCTCGGTTACGAATTCCCGATTGGCAACGGTAAGGAGTTTATCATCAAGGTAAACGACATGCTTTCCGGTAATTACCAAAAATATTGGGATTCCACCGACACCAAAATCGTGTATATGATGCTGCGGCTGCTTACCGGCAACCCGTACAACGAGTTTTTTGTTAAGTCCGTAAATAGCAAGGACAAAAATGTAAAGCTTATCGCGCTGTACCACCTTGCTTATCACCGTCCCGATACTATCAAACTGCGGCTGTGCGAACGGCTGTTTGACCAAGACGACCTCGAATTTTACGCGCCGCTGCTATCTTGCATCGTGGTGCGCTATGAACAGAACCGCAGCTACGGAGATAACCGAAAGCCCTTGCCGCCGACGCCCGAGGAACAAAGCATTTTTAGAAGCCTATACCCAAAGTTAAAAGTGCTCTACGACCGTTTGCCGAAAAAGACGGTGCATTATAATGCGACCGAGGAAGTATGGATTTCGCACGAGGTTACCAAAGTCGGCATCTATTGGGACATTGTCCGCATTTTAGAAAGCCTCGGCGATAAATCACTGATTCGCGACTTTGAAAAAACGCATTATGATAAACTCGATGCCGAGCAAAAGCTGCGGTTTATCAACGATTTTAAGCCTTACATCACACGCGACTACCGGACCGAAATGCTCAATTACTTTACGGGCTACGTAACGCTTTATTCCGGCAGCGGCGATTTGTGCAAGGAATACTTTAAAAAATGCCCGCTGACTTACGACGAGGCGGTGTCTGTCAGCGACGCGCTCAAAACAAAGCGCACCGATGCCAAAAAGCGGATCGTCGAGCATTATATGCAAATGCCCGAAAAATCCCAAGCCAAACTAAAAGCGTATTTACTAGCCGCGCCGGAGGATTATAAGCGCGAAGCCGCGCCCGATTTAAAGGGCGGCGTAGAGGAAAAAAAGATTGAAGCGTTTGAGCCTAAGCGCGTCAAGTGCCCCGAATACAAGCTCCCCGAATTACACGGCTATAAGGTGGCGGATGCCATCGGAAAGCTAAAGGCTTTCGTAATGCAAAACAGAAATTACGAATACACAGGCCATGGGATGAGCGAACCCACACTATTCGGCGAGCGGTATTGGGAGATTGACAGGGAGGGGAATTACCCGCTGCAAGACGAATCCGATAAAATCATCGAGGGGTTCGGCTTTTCGGCGGACGAGCTGGTGTTTTTGCTATACGCTATGGAATGTGGCTTGGGACGTGGCACGGGCTATTACGAAAAAGTCACCTCAACCTCGCTCGGCGGAAAAATAGATTCGGCGATTATTGATGTTCCGTTGATACTTTTTCACTATTCGCCCATGATTCTAAGCTACCTCATGCGGAAAGGTGGCGTAGCCGCCCATGACGCGTTATTAAAGCGGGCAATCGACGCTTACGGGCAGATAAAGGAATTCCCAAAAAATGAGAACGTAATAAATTACGATTACTCGGGTTCCCGCGCGAAAGAGGAAACAGTTTCAAGAAAAATGCTGCGCGTTTCCTCATACTTAGAGAAGCAAATCGATTACGGCTTAATTTCGGACGCGCTGCTTAGCGATAGTAAGGCGCTTGCTTGGTATATTAGGCAAGTCGGCGTCGTGGACGTTGCGAGCGGTGCGAACGCGTATTATAATCAAAACGGCGCAAACCTTTTGTATAATGCCGAACCCGTTTTGTACCGAATGTTTGAGCGTGGGATTGCTTCTTTGGATGAGGTCAAGGCGCTTATCCGATGCGGCGTTTTCAATTTGGCAAATTTTTTCCAGGAAAAAAGCCTTTATTACCATAACAAAAGCCGTGTCGCAAATATCTATGACGGCAAGCATTCGCCCGAATTTATCGCGTTGATTGAAAATATTTTGATTGAGTTGACGGAGATTGAGATTGCCCGGGCGCAAGCCGATACGCCGTACAGCGGGATGTTGGCAAGGTGTCCGAAATTCGTGGGGATAAGGTATTTTGTGCTTACCTTAAAGGCGTTTCAAAAGGCGACGCTTCCGCGCAGCGTTTGGGGATGGAGCAGCTCGCACACCAAGGACGACGTTTTTGCCGTTATCCTGCAGCATGTCGCGCCGCACAAAACCGATTCCTTCGAATACTTTGCCGGGCTTGTCAAAGAACATAAGCTCACCGAAAAAGACCTTATTAAAGGCGTGCTCTACAACAACAATCAAACCATACTCGAATGGACGGACAAATACTTAAACAAAAAAGGCTTTGTAAGCGCGGTGATGTTCTTTAAGGCACACCTCAAAGACTCCGAGGTTTCGCGCGGGGTGCAAGAGAAAATCGCGCTGTATTCGCCCATCGATATTTTAGACTTTAAAGAGGGCGCGGTGGACGTGGACTGGTTTTGGGCGATGAAAGGGGAGACGGACGAAAAGACGTTCCAAACAGTATACGACAACGCCAAATATATTACGGTTGCGAATAACCACAAACGCGCCCAGCGGTTCAACGACGCGCTCACGGGCGTGTTGTCGGCTGAGGAGTGCTTAGCAAAAATCAACGAGACGCGTAACAAGGAATTCATGCTGTGCTATTCACTCGTGCCGCTAAAGGACGAGGCCGACATCAAAACGCGCTATGAGGTGATTCAAAGGTTTTTATTAGAGTCTAAGCAGTTCGGAGCGCAGCGGCAGACGAGCGAGAAAAAGGCGTGCGAAATCGCTTTAGAGAACATGGCGCGCGGGGCGGGGTACGAGGATGCCGACCGCTTTGTGTGGTTTATGGAGGCAAAAGAGGCGCACCGCATCGCGCAATTCTTTGTCCCTCGGGAAATCGACGGTGTGAGCGTGTTTTTGCGTATCAATGACCGTTTTAAGTGTGCCGTCGTGGCCGAAAAGGGCGGCAAGGAGCTCTCGTCGCTGCCTGCAAAGCTAAAATCCGACCCGTATGTGGTTGCAATGAAGGCGGAAGTGCCCGCATTAAATAAACAATCCTCCCGCGTGATAAAGTCCTTAGAGAACGCGATGGAAAAGGAGGGTAAATTTGAACTATCCGAGCTTTGCACCATCGCCGCAAACCCGGTGATTAAGCAAATTTTGAAAAGCCTGTTCTTTATCGCGGACGGCAAAACGATGTTGTTTGACGGAGAGAAAATGCGGCCGCTCGGTCAAGGCTCAATTCCTTGTGAGGAAGAAACTGTAGGGGCAAGGCGCGCCTTGCCCAAAAACGAAATTGTCGCTCAAAGTATTGGGCAAGGCGCGCCTTGCCCCTACGAAAATTCGCAAAACCCCGACCATAATTCTTTATCCTTCGGCTTAGATTCTCCGGTTCACTCATTATATATCGCCCATCCCCTCGACCTATTCCGCAACCGCACGTGGGAATCGGCGCAAAAATACCTGCTCTCTCACAAAATCCGCCAGCCCTTTAAGCAAGCGTTCCGCGAGCTGTACCCCAAAACCGACGACGAGAGGGAAGCGAATGAAACGAACCGCTACCACGGCCACCAAGTTGACGCGCAAAAGGCGATTGCCGTGGCAAAGGGGCGCGGCTGGCACGCGGGCGAGGATATCGGGCTGCAAAAGGTGTATTACAAAGAGAACGTCGTCGCCGTGATTTTCGGCGTGTGGGATTTTGGGTACAGCTCCTATGCTGACCATCCCACACTATCTTCCGTGTATTTTTTAAACCGCCGTGCCGAGCGTGACGGCAGCATGAAAATCATTAAGCTTGCGGAAGTCGGCGATAAAATGTTCAGCGAGGTGATGCGCGACGTCGATTTAATCGTCTCTACGTCGCACCCCCAAGGTTACGACTTTGAGGAATCGCTCTCGACCGTCGAGGTGCGCCGCCAAGTCTGCCAAAATATCGCCGAATTATTAAACTTGCATAACGTTTCTATCGAGGGGCACCATATCCATATTAAGGGGGGCATGGGGGAGTACGCCGTGAATTTGCGTTCCGGCATCGCCGCAAAACAGCTTTCGGGCACCCTAAACATCATGGCAATCAACGACTCGACGCACAACAAAGTATTCCTAAATTTTATCGACGACAACCCAAAAACCGCCGAAATCGTCTCCAAAATGCTGCTGCTAGCCGACGATAAAAGCATCAAAGATATTAACATTTTGCGGGAAATTAAGGGTTGATTATCACACTCAACAACGCCAATAAAACGTACAAAAACGGGGTGGCCGCTTTAACGGATTTTTCCTATGAATTCCAAAGCGGCAGCTTTACCGTGCTGACAGGGCAAAGCGGCGCGGGAAAAACCGTGCTGCTGCGCATTATCGCGGGCTTAGAGGACGTCACCTCGGGCACGCTGTTATTCGACGGCGTACCGCCCAAAAAGGGGACCCGCGCACGCGACGCGGCCATGATGAGCCAAAACCCCGTATTCTTAAAAAACCTGTCCGTTTATAATAACTTAGCATACGGGCTGAAAATACGCAAAATAAACGCGGAGGAAATTGACGCGCGCGTCCGTAAAGCCGCCGCAGATTTTAAGTTGGAGCCGGTTTTGTCCAAAAAAACCAAATCGCTCTCCGCGTTAGAGGCGCGCCGCGTAATACTGGCCCGCGCCGCCGTGCGGACTCCTGCGCTTGTATTATTGGACGAGCCGCTATCGGGGCTAGGCGACGCCGGGCAAATCGAATTGTGCGATGAAATTGCCCGTCTGCGCCAAAGCCTCAAAATTACGACATTTATTTGCGCGACATCCGACCCGGCCTTGGCATCCTTGCTCGGCGGGACAATTTGTAGTTTGACGTAAAGTGCGTGTCTTGTGTAGTTTGACGTAAAGTGCGTGTCTTGTGACCCGGTCACCGTGCACGGGGTATTATTCGCTTTTGACACGGCTAATCGATACGGCTTTGTTTCGGCTCTGCCCGGAGGTAGGCGGGCCAGCGGGGACAGCGATGCTGGCGGGATATCAGACGAAATATTCGTAGGGGACGCACGCCGTGCGTCCCGCACTATGTAAATTATGTTTGTATCGGTGTGGCGGGTAATCCTTAGATGCCCCCGTGTGTTTTAGCATCTTCTATCCGACGTTTTTCGTTTTTCGTTCTTATCGCCGACATCATCCGACGTTTTTCATTTCTCGTTTTTCGTTTTTCGTTCTTATCGCTAGCCAAGCTAAGAGCGCAAGCGACAACGCAAGCAGTACCGTGCCCGCCGTTCCTCCCGCATCCGCAACCGTGCCGCAGCCGCAGCCCCCGTCGTCCTCTACGACAATCGCAGTCGCACCGCTGGTAGCGGTAGCGGTTTTGTTTTCCGTCGCGTTCCCGTTCGTATTGGTGACCACGCAATAATAATACGTAGTGCCCTTTACCGAAACGTCCGGCGTATACGTCGCATTCGTCTCGCCCTCGATAGCAGTGCCGTCCGTCGTATTGTTCACCGAATTTTTGTACCATTGATACGTCAGCGCCCCGCTGTCCGGCGACGTTGCGGTAACGCTTAAAACCGGAGCCCCGCCGCCGATTTTAACCACCGCGCCTTGCGGCCCGGCGGAAATCACCGGTTTTTGTGCGGACACGGGGGGCGCCCCCGGAATCGCTTCAAACTCCACCGCGACGACGGCCGCTTCGGAAAAATCAGACAGAACCATTTCATTGAAATCAGCAGCATCTACGCCGCGCTCCACACTCACGCCGTTCACCGTCCAGCCTTTTACCCGGTAGCCCTCGGCGGGGGCCGCCGTAAACACAATGTCCGAACCCGCCGCAATCTCCGACCCCGACGTAATCAATGTGTCGCCGATTTTTGCCGTAAGCTGGCCGTTGCCGCCCGTCACCGAATAGTCTACCTTAAACGTCGCGCCGAGCGGGAGCGACGTAAATTCTACCGTTACGGTCAGATCGCCCGCAAGCGTATGGGCGTAAATGTTTGTCGTGTTGCCCGCTACAACTGCGCCGCCCACCGTCCATGCCTTAACGCGGAAGCCTTCCTCCTGCTCTGCCGTAAACTCGACCTCCGAGCCGTACGGCAGGGAAGCGCCGCTTGATAGCGCATTGCCGCCGGAGCTTAGCGTCAGCACTCCGCCCGTGCCCGTGACGGAGAACGAAACCGTGCACGCGGGTGCGGTCTCAAATTCCACCCGTACAAGGGCGGCTTTTGTAGCGATATGGTTATAGAAGTTTGTCGTATTGCCGGTAACCGCCACGCCGTCCACCGTCCACGCCTTTACGCGGTACCCGAGCGTCGGATTTGCCGTAAAGGCGACTACCGAGCCCTCGCCCGCGCTGCTGCCGGAGAAAAACGGGTCGCCGTTATAGCTCGCCGTAAGCTGGCCGTTGCCGCCGTTCACATTGAACGTGATTACGTGCATCACCCTAACCTGTACAAATTCCACCTCGACTTCCATTGCCGCCATGATATTGTCTCTTACATAGGTGGTATTGGTTGTGATGACCGCCGTTGCGCCGTTTAACAGCCAGCGGGCTACGGCGTACCCGGGATCTGGGTACGCGATAAACGTGACGGCGGAGCCGTGCCGCACCTCGCCGCCGGACGATATAACAGATGCGTTGACCATTGCGACCAGGCTTCCGTGTTCGCCCTTTACGCTATAGGTTACGGGATATGCTTTAAGCTCAAACCCGAGTTTCACCTCGTCCGCGCCGGCTACGGTATAGGTGAAGGTATTGGTTTTGTTCCCGACGACCGTTGCGCCGTTTAACAGCCAAGCCTGCACGCGGTAGTTGGCGTTCGGAGTGGCGGTAAACGTGATTTCCGTGCCGAAAGGAAGCTGATTTCCGCCGGTTATGGGGGAACCGTTCACGGATGCGCTCATGGTGCCGTTGCCGCCCTCGACTAAAAACGTTACCGCGTAAGGAATCGGCTCGAATTCCACCGATACGGTGGTTTCCGCCGTTACGGAATGGGCCAGTCCGTTGGATTTGTTGCCGCTCACGACAACGGAATTTACACTCCAAGCTTTAACCTGATACCCGGTATTCGGCTGGGCGGTAAAGATGATTTGCGTGCCGGAAACAACTGTTTGGCCCGAAAAGAAGTCGGTTGAGCCGGCCTTTGCCGTAATACCGCCGCCTCCCGTTTCGTTTACACCGAACAACACGGTGTACTCGTCGTCCGGAATCGGCTCAAATTCCACCTCGACGGATGTTTCGCCCGCTACCATCAGGGTAAGGCTGCGCGAGGTGTTGCCCTCGACCGGCGCATCGTTTACATACCACGACTTAACACGGTAATTCGCGTCCGGATTTGCACCGAACACGACAACCGTTCCGTAGGCAAGCTTGGCCCCGGAAATTACCGGAACCATGCCCGTGCCGTAGCCGCCTCCGACCGTCCCGTTCCCGCCTTTTACCGAGAACGAAACGGTGTGCATAATCGGCGCAAATTCCACGCTGACGGTTAGGTCCGCATTCGGTGTCAGCCTTAGCGTCCGCTCCGTGAGGCCCGATATCGCCGAGCCGCCTACAATCCAACAAGATACTTCATACCCGGGGGCGGGCGCCGCGGTGAATTCGACAAGCGTGTCCTCCGGAACCTGCTGTCCTGAAGTTAGCGCCGTCTCGCCCGCAATGGCGGTGATGGCGCCGTTTCCGGCTCCGACGGCAAAAGTCAAGCGGTAGGTGATGGGCTCGAATTCGACCTCGACCTCCATCGCCCGCAAAAGGGAGCTAATCGTAAAGGCGTTTTTATTCGCACCCTCCGGGAACCACACCTCCGCCCATTCGCCGTAAATGTCTTTGTACAACCACTGCTTTATTTGATACCCTGCGTTAGGCGTCGCTGTAAAGGTGACGGATGCGGCGCGGTTTACCAAAGCCCCGCTTGCAATATTACCGCCAGACGCGGCCGAAACGGAGCCGCCCGTCCCGCCGGAAACCCCAAAGGTAACGGCGTAGGTCGTGAGCTCAAATTGCACTTTTACGTCCAGCGCCTGCGAGCCCAAGGTCAAAATAATCGCGAAATTATTGTCGCCGCCCACCTTGCCGATGGACGTACCGTTTACGTACCATGCCTCCACGCGGTAGTTAGACCCCGTCGGCCTGTCCGCATAAAACCTTACCTGCGTGCCCTCGTCCAAAAGTGTTCCCTGCGTCAGCACCGAAGCCCAATAATTCGTTTCCTTTGACCAATAATGCACCTGATGGAGCGAACCCACCCCGCCCAAAACGCCGAAGGTAACCGCGTATTTGTTTACCGGGGTAAAATGCGCTTTAATGGCAAGCGGGCGCATGTTGGTAGGGGAGGTGACTGCTTCGGTCATTACATAAGTGTACGTATTGGTTGCATTCACTATAAAATCGTCGGGGTCGTTACGGTTATCCTTCTTCTCACGCCGCCACTCGACCACGGAGCGGCCCGATGCGGGTGCCGCGGTAAAGACAATGGAACGGTTCATCTGGACAATCGTGCCGCTCGGGATATTAGTCCCGCCCACTGCGTACGCCGCAGTTACGGTGCCGCCCGCCGCAAAGGTGGAGCCGTACGTAACGGTGTGGAAGCCGATTGTCGCGGTGCCGCCGGGGGTTTTAACGATAATAGAGATTGTTAGGCCCGTGTCGCGCTCAACGCCGCCCTCTACCTCGTACACCTTGTAAGACGCTGCGGCGCTGCCGTACGTGCCCGCGTTTATTTCGGGCACATGATATTGGTATCGATAGGGCTGGGTTTCCGAGGGCGCTAAGGTAAAGCTGACGGTGTTATTTTTGATAATAAACGTTTTGCCGCTGTCGCGCCAATATTCGCCGTCTAAATACACGTCCAGCGAGGCGGGAACAAAGGCCTCCTCAAACGCGGCTGCGATAACCACGTCCTCGCCCGCCATGACGAATTTGTTATCGGCAACCTGAACGTTGCCCGTCAAAACGTCCCAGTCCGCAAATTGAACGCCCTGCCACGCCTCATCCGACAGTAGGGAAATATCCGCGTTCCCGTCGGCCTTTAAAAAGCTGACTGCACCGACCCGGGAGCTGTTGGCTCGCTCGCTGCTCGCCGTGCCGTTAATAACCGTTACGTTAAACTGTTCGGGGATAGGCTCAAATTCGACCGTCACCGTGGTGTCTTTGGTAAAATAAGAGCCGTCTAAGACAAACGTATCTAGATAATAGTCTTTGACGTTGCCCGCGTCCGGCAACCACACATAGCCGTTGTCTAAGCGCCATTGCTTGATGCGGTAGCCCTCGGATAAGGTTGCCCTAAATTCAAGATCGCTATATTGGCGGACTTGGTTCCCGTTATTGATAGCTTCGTCGGAAACTTGAGCTGTAAGTGAACCGTACGCGCTGTAGCCGCTATCGACCACCCAAAATCCAATTTCCCATGTGACGGGAATCGCCAACAGATGATAGGGCATAACAAATATTTCGCCCAGCAGCGCGGGAAGCCTGTCAAAGTCGGTAATTTCCCACACGGCACCGTCCCAAGGATTATCCCAGTTGGCGGCATCCGTCCAGAATTCGGCGGTGTTAATTTCTTCGGCGGTAATGTCCGCTCCGTCCAAATCCGGGCCGCCGGTAAAGCCGGAGCCCCATGCGCTCATTTCTTCAAACGCGTAATTATATTCCAAAATGCCGTCGCCGCCGACAAAGCCGACGACGCGTCCGGCGTTTTCGCTTGCGTTAATCCATTGATGTAAACTTGCGTTATTTGCAACCGATGATTCGCCGTTCACGCTCCCCGCGATACCGCCGCCGTTGTTGCTTCCCGTGACGGAGCCGGCCGCGTAACAATTTTTGACGCTAGCGCCGTTCTCGCCGCCCACGCTCCCCGCGATGCCGCCCGCGTCGTCCCCGCCGGTGACGTCGCAAAATGAATAACAATCGGCGACGCTTGCGTCAGATAAAAATCCCGTGATGCCGCCCACGAATTGACCAGAGCCGTTTACTTTGCCCATGGTATAGCAACGCTCAATTAAGCCGCCTTCCGCATATCCCGCGATGCCGCCCACATTCTCAGAGCCGGCAACCTCGGTGTCGATGTAGCGGTAGTCGTCCGGATTGCCCGGGTCGCCTACAAAGCAGCCCGAAATATTGCCGTGATAATTATAGCCCGCGATGCCGCCGACATATTTCCCGCCGCCGTAATTGCCGTCGGCCTGAATGCTTACTTCTCCCGACACATAGCAATCGGTAATGCTGCTGCCGTTATTATATCCGACAATGCCGCCCACGAAGCTTCCGCCGGTATAAATGGAGCTTCGTTGGTCGCCCGCGATAAAGCAACCGCTAATGATGGCGTTATTGGCGTAACCTACAATGCCGCCGACGTAATCAAACTGGTCGTAAAGATTGATATATACGCTGTCGAGCCCCAAATTTTTCACGCTGCCGCCGTCGATATAACCGAATAAACCGGTATAATCCTCGTACTCCCAATCCTTTTGCTCAATTTTCATATTCCGGATAGAATATCCGCCGCCGTCAAAATTCCCTCTGAAAGGCTTGTCCTCCGACAGCCCGATCGGCGTCCACGACGTATAGGGGTTGCACTCTATGTATTCGCCGTCATATTCCGGTTCTAACCTATAGTAAAAACCGGCTTTGTCATCGAAAAATTCTTCGCCGTTATACAAATGCTCCTTGCATACCTCTTGCGATAAGCTGGTCAGGTCGTTTTCTTTTTGAATGAGGTATTCAACGATGAGGTTGTCAATTTCACCGCCTTCTCCCACATACCCGAACAGCCCCTTGTACGGAATAAATTCATACTCGTAAAGATAATCGTCCGGCGCGTATATATTATTGCCGCTTTCGTATTCAAATCCGGTAACCGTATAGCCGCCACCGTCAAAAAAACCGCAGAACGGGTTCGACTCGTTTCCGATGGGTTCGCTCCAATTGTCATAGCCGTCCGGCCCGCGCACGTCTAAAGCATCGGATTCCGATTCCGACAAATCCAGCCGGTAATAAACGCCGGCTTTGTCGTCACCGCCGTTTACCTCGTCTTTAAGCTGCGCTAGATCTTCAAGCGTAGCGATGATAAACGGATTGGATTCCGAGCCGTCGCCCTCTGCTAAAGCCTTTCGGTAGGCGGGGGAGAGCGCGAACACGGCCAGCGCCATCACGGCCGCCATCAGTACCGCCAACAGACCTTTTGTGGCCTTGCTTGTCCAAGTTTTTGGGTTGTTCATATTATGTACCTCTCTTTTTAGGGGATAGGGGTTAGGGGTCAGGGGATAGGGGCTAGAGGATGGTTTGTTTCCTGATTTTTTCGTAGGGACGGATGGTAATCCGCCCGCCGTTACCAATTCCGAATATCCCGAATTTCGGGCGGATTACCATCCGCCCCTACGAACGTTTCAATTTGTATCCCTCTTTGCCGTCCTCAACGGCGTATCCCTTTTCGGCAATCAAATTCCTTAACCGATCCGATTCGACCCATTGCTTATTCTTTCGGGCTTCCCATCTTTCCGCGGCCAACTTTGTTACTTCCTCGGGAATATCATCTTCCGCTTTTTCCTCCGGCGCTTGCACCTTATCGAAATCCAATCCGAACGCCTTGTCAAATTCGCACGCCAACGCGTAAATCTCGGGGGAGGGCGGTTCCTTTAACATCGTCCACAGCACCCCCAAAGCCAGCGGAACGTTTAAGTCGTCCGCAATGGCGTCGGCGAAATTTTTTTGATATTCGTTTAACTGTGGATTATGGATTGTGGATTGCGGATTGCAGTTGCTTGATTGGATTACGTTTGTCATCGTAGGGGGCGACCCATCGGGCGCCCCGGTGTAACAAGCATTGTCGATGCGGTGCGGGCTGCCCAATGGGTCAGCCCCTACGGGTTGCTCCTCGCTGTTACATCCATCGTTTTTCGTTTCTCGTTTCTCGTTTTTCGTTACACTCTTATGCTTCCAAAGCAACCCATACAGCCTTTCCAACGATGTTTGCGCCGCCTTTAATCCCTCAAAGGTAAAGTTCAGCTTGCTGCGGTAATGCGCGTTTAAGCAAAAATACCGAAAAGCCAAGGGCGAAAACCCGCGTTTACTTAGCTCGTCGATAGTATATGTGTTGCCGAGGGACTTACTCATTTTGCCGCCGTCCACCAGCATAAACTCGCCGTGCATCCAGAAATTGACGGTTTTTTGGCCCTCTAAGGCCTCGCTTTGCGCGATTTCATTTTCGTGGTGGATGGGGATATGGTCCACGCCGCCCGTATGGATGTCAAATAATTTTCCGAAAAACTTGCGGCTCATGGCGGAGCACTCGATGTGCCAGCCCGGATACCCTTGGCCCCAAGGGCTTTCCCACTGCATGATGTGGTTTGGTTCGGCCTTTTTCCAAATGGCAAAATCCGCGTGGTGGCGTTTTTGTGTATTTTTTTCCACACGTTCACCGCCGCCCGCCTTTTGCTCCTCTAAGTTAATCCCGCTTAATTTTCCGTAAGAGGGGAAGCGGGCGATGTCGAAATAAATGCCGTCGTCCGTCTCGTACGCGTAACCCTTTTCGTCAAGCTTTACCACATAGTCAATCATTTCGGGGATATAGTCGGTGGCTTTGGCAATGATTTCCGGGATGCCGATATTCAGTTTTTTGCAATCGGCAAAAAACACGTCGGTGTAATACGCCGCAATCTCCCACGGAGTTTTTTGTTGCTCCTTTGCCGCCTTAACCATCTTATCTTCGCCCTCGTCGCCGTCGGAAAGCAAATGCCCCACATCCGTAATATTCATCGCACCCCGTAGTTTAAACCCGTTATAGCGCAATCCCCGGCGCAATAAATCCATAAAAACATAGGTGCGCAAATTGCCGATGTGCGCGTAATTATAAACGGTAGGCCCGCACGAATACATCGTAACGACCTTGTCGGACAGGGGAGTGAACTCCTCTTTTTTGCGGGTGAGGGTGTTGTAGAGTTTCATTGTGTGCAAAACGGATTCCTTATAAACATATCGAATTTTGAATCAATGATAAATGATAAATGATAAATTGCGGATGGAGGAAAAGTTAGTTCTTTGCCGTTTTAATGCTTGTGGCAAGTAGTCGCAATAGTTCGGCACAGTCTGCATGAATGCTATTGTATTCGGTTTCGTCAAAAAAGTCTGCGCGGAAAAGCAAATCGATCCAATAGGCTGTTTCCCCGGCTTCCTTTTGTGCGATAGATAACTTGTTAATAAAATCGGATTTGCTTGCCGCATAAACGCTTTCGGCTATATTCGCGCCGATGCTGGTTCCGCTTCTTAGCAATTGTTTGCTCATTACTTTTTCATTCTTGTCACACAAGTAATTATGCAATCTAACGATACGTAACGCGAAATCCTCGCTTTTTTCTTTGAGAATATTGTCTTTCATAGAGCATTTTTTCATCCTTAATTTATCATTTATCATTTATCATTTATCATTTATCATTCGTAACTGCTCTTGTAATTCGTTGAGTTGGGCATTGATTCTCGCCAGCTCATCCGCAATCGGATCCGGTAAGTCCTGGTTTAGGTCGTTGACGCGCTCGTCGTTGATTTTTACCACGCGCCCGGGTACACCCACGACCGTAGCGTTAGGGGGTACCTCGTGCAAAACCACGCTGCCCGCGCCGATTTTAGAGTTTTTGCCGACCGTAAAGCCCCCGAGTACCTTAGCGCCCGCGCTGATCATTACGCCTTCCTCGACGGTGGGGTGGCGTTTGCCTTTTTCCTTGCCCGTGCCCCCCAAGGTTACGCCTTGGTAAATCGTCACGTTATTGCCAATCTCGGACGTTTCGCCGATCACGACGCCCGCGCCGTGGTCGATAAACACGCCCGACCCGATGCGCGCGGCGGGATGGATTTCAACGCCCGTAAAAAAGCGGGCGAGCTGGCTGATGATTCGGGCGATAAGCCGATAACGGTTCCTGTAAAAAAAGTGCGCGGCGCGGTGAAAAACCAGCGCCCAAAAACCGCTGTACGTCAAAATGACCTCGAAGCGGTTTCTTGCGGCGGGGTCGCAACGCAGCACGGCGTTTAAATCGCGGTTAATTTTTCTGAATACGGACACGGGGGCTCCTTTTAGTCGCTAAAGAGTGCGGTAGTGCAATAGTGCAGTAGTGTCGGATGAATTTATAGCGGTAGTGCAGTAGTGCAGTAGTTAAGGATAAAATGCGCATTTGCTTGTTACAGGAAGCTTTCATTTGCTTGAGAAACTTTTATTATTGAGGCCATTATAGCACTAGAAAAATCAATCACTACTGCACTACTGCACTACTGCACTAAAGGAACGACAACAGATGCAGTACATCGTCTAGCTTTTGTTCGGCGTCGGCTGCGGCTTTTTCCGAATCCAAAAAATTCGCAAATTTTTCGTCGGCGGCCGCTAACGCTTTTTCGATTATGGCTTTGCCGCGCTCGTCCAAGCTATACCGGATGCGCCTACGGTCGGACTTATACACGGATTTTTCGATGAGCCCGTCCTTTAACAGCCCCGCCGCCAAATGCGCGATATTGGTCTTGTCCTGCTTTAAAAGCTCCGTCAATTCTTTTGGGGAGCACGGATTTTTTAACAGC
Source organism: Bacillota bacterium (assembly GCA_009781235.1). GTDB lineage: Bacteria > Bacillota > Clostridia > Christensenellales > Pumilibacteraceae > WRAP01. Next base: position 5,172 of record WQYM01000018.1, on the reverse strand, counting down.
GCGAACAAAAAGCGATGCCGCAAAGACTGTATTTCGCCGCTGCCGAACGCGTTTTGCCCTGCCGCCAGCAACTTTAAAACCTTAGCCGCGATACCGCCCATCAAACCAGTATACGCGAAAAATACCCCCGCTGTCAACTGATTTTTTTTATGCCCTAGGAATTTTCGCCAAAAATAGCTTGCTGATTTTTGCGAAAATTCCGCTGTAAACACAAAAAGCGGCGCGCAAAGCGCGCACCGCGACGCGGGCGAGTGCGCTTTTTTTTACACGATCCAAATTGCCAAGTTCGTAAAAAACCCGACAAAGCCTAATACAAACTTATTCCCGCCGGAAACCTTTTGCTTTTGAACGGTTTCGGACGGCTCGTACCCGCCTTTTTGGTTTACCTTTAAGGCGCTTTTAAGATGATTGTCCGTTTCCGCCCTGATAAGCGCCGCAAATTCCTCGCTGTCAATCACCAGCATCGATTCGGTGTCGTTGCGGATGCTGCGTTCGTCTAAATTAAACGAGCCGATTGCCGTGAGGCGGTTGTCATAAATGTACGCTTTTGCGTGTAGCGCGATATGGTCGTTTTGCCACTCGTAGATGCTAAGCCCCGCCTTTACATAGGAAGCGCGGTTGACATGGTAGTTGGCGTACGGCATCACCACGTTGTAATTTTGTGGGCAATTGGTCAGCATCGTAAACTCTGATGCGGTTTTAGCAATTTCGCCGAACACTTTCAGGTTTTCTTTTGTTAAACAGATGTAGGGGGAACGGATCAGCACACTGTCGCTCTCGCGGGCAAGGCTTAACAGATTGTAGGCGACAATCGGCTCTTTTTTGCCGGCGTTTATGGTGTTGGTAATTAAACTGATTTTTTTGACCGGCATCGAAAGGGCAAGGTAATCGGGGTCGTCCGGGTCACCTTTGCGGTACTCTTGGTAGCTTTCCAGCGCTATTTTTTGAAACGCTGCGTTAGGCTTTCTTGTAATTTTTTTGGAGGCGGGGTCGGCAATCAGGCGCTCGTAATAAGCGGCGCCCTCGCTAATCACGCCGTAAAACTCATCGGGGTCGGTGTTATAAACCAAAATGTCCGCGTCCGTCAGCAGCGTCCCGTCGCTTGTGTCGCCCCGGCCGCTGCTGATCCATTCGTCGTAGTAATAATACCGGTCGTTTACGTTCCGGCTGCCCGTAAGGAAAAACCGGTTGTCGATCAGGTGGATTTTGTCGTGAAGCTGCGGACTGATTTTGTGCGGCAAAAAGATATTGGGTTCGTTGTATTTATAGAGTTCGATATTCGGGTGGCCGCTTAAAGACTGCTCGGCCTTTTGATTCAGCCCCCATTTTTTTCCGTCCACCAAAATTTGAACCTTTACGCCCCGGTCGGCGGCTGAAAACAACGCCCCCAAAAAGATTTTTCCTGCGCGGTCCGGCTCGATGGTGTAGTAGGAGATATAGATGCGCTCTTTTGCTTGTTCGATGGTTTTAATCCGGTGCATAAATGCGTCTTCTTTTTCGGGGATGTAGTACACGCGCTCCGGATTGTCCGCCTCGTCGCCCCCTAAAAAGTTTTCCTTGGCATAAGCCGCTTTGGTTACCTCGCTGACCTTAAGGCCGCCCGCATACGGCAGCACGATCGCGGCCAAATACGCAAGCGTAAGCAAAAGCACGCCTCCGACGGACGCAAGCACGATCCACAGCGTCTTTTTTTTGCGCTTTCTGACTTTAATTTTGGATTTTTTTTCTGCCACTTTATTCCATTATATCAAAGCGTCCGCCAAAATGCAACTTATTGTTCTTGACTATCACGATGTTTTTTGATATGATTGTTTATAATAAGCCGATTCAGAGAGGTGCTATGTCTGACAAAGGAATAACAAAGCATATAACCGCCACCCCCGAGATGCGGGCATATCTCGCCAATGCCGACCCGATACTGGGTGCGCTGATTGAAAAGTACGGTGTGATTGATTACGAACTGCACGCCGGCTATCTTTCGGCGCTATTGTCTAATATCGTGGGGCAGCAACTATCAAACAGGGTGGCGGATGTGATTTGGAGCCGTTTTTTGGCGCTGTTAGACGGTCCCTTAACGGCGGAAAAGGTGCTAGCCGCAGACGACGAAAAATTGCGCGGGGCGGGCATGTCGTACAGTAAAGCCGCGTATCTCAAGAACATCTGCCGCGCCGTGACGGAGGGCAGATTGCAGCTTGACAGATTCGATGAAATGCCCGACGAGGCCGTAATAGCCCAGCTAACGGCGATTAAAGGCATAGGCGCGTGGACTGCGGAGATGTTTTTGATTTTTTCGCTGGGTCGGGCCGATATTTTTTCTAAGGGCGACGGCGGGCTTTCCCGGGCGATAAACAACCTCTACGCCGGTGGCGCGGAGCTCTCGGTGAAAGAACGGCTTGCGATAACCGAGGCGTGGAAGCCTTTTTGCAGCATCGCCAGCCTCTACCTTTGGCGGAGTTTAGATAATCAATGATATGTTAGGGCATTTCGGTTTTTCGTATATCGGGCTCATATACCTGTTGATGCTGTTTATTCCAAATATCGTTTGGACGCGGCGTCAGCCGGAAGGGTATGCCGAGCTTGCCAAGCATGAAAACAAAATCCTGCTTGTTTTTGAGCGCGTCGGCCAGGTTTGCGTGGTGGCGACGGCGGTACTGTTTAGCGACTATAACCCGACGGAATTCGAGCCTTGGACGGCGTGGCTAATCATTTCCGCTACGCTGATGCTCCTATATGCGGCGGCGTGGGTGCGCTACTTTATCAAGCCGGACTTAAAAAACTTTTACGGAAGCTTTTTGGCAATTCCGATTCCGCTTGCGTCGCTGCCCGTTTTCGCGTTTTTGCTGCTCGGCATCTACGGCAAGGTCATTTGGCTGATTATTTCCGCCGTTATCATCGGGATAGGACATATCGGGATTCACGTTCAACACCTCAAAGCGATTCAGGCGAAGGAGAGTGCTAGCCATGTTGATTGAAATAAAGGTAATCCCAAATGCAAAACGTACGGAGCTTGAAAAATGCGATACCGGCTACAAGGCGCGGCTTACGGCTCCGCCCGTAGACGGTAAGGCGAATGAAGCACTCATCGAATTGTTATCAAAGGAATTCGGCGTCCCCAAGCGTGATATCGAAATCGTCAAGGGCGCGCTAAATCGGAATAAGACGGTCACAATCAAAATGCAAGGATAAACAATGGACGAACTCATTATAGATAAAATCCGTACAACCCCCCTTGGTGCGGAGCGTATTAAGCGCAATCTCGGCATAACAACCGACGATGTCGTTGTGTGGTGTAAAAACGTGATTCAGGGCGCGGATTTGGCGATGCTTTTGGGAAAGAATTGGTATGTTTACAAAGGCGGCATCGTGCTCACGGTCAACGCAAGCAGTCATACCGTAATCACCGCGCGCAAATTAAGTGCTAAAATCCGTACTATGACAGACATAGATTGCCCGTGTCTCCCGGAATTCCTCTATCAGGCGGTGTATATTCCCGAAGGCGCTGAGCGTCCTCCGCGCCACTTGATAAACGAGCCGGAGATTTTTATTTACATCAAGGATTTTGGCAGTCAAGACGGCGACTTGGGTGTGGTTGCCGAGCAGAACGGCCAAATCGTCGGCGCCGCATGGACGCGGATTATCCCGGCATACGGGCACCTTGATCCCGACACGCCGGAACTTGCCGTTTCGCTCCTTCCGGAATGCCGCGGCTACGGCATCGGCACAAAGCTGATGAAAAGCTTGTTCACCTTGTTGCGCAGGAACGGCTATAAAAAGACCTCGCTTTCGGTGCAAAAGGACAACCCCGCCGTGCGGTTTTATCTGCGTCTCGGTTATAAAATAACGGGCGAGCGAATCGACCACGCCGGGCACGGGGACTATCTTATGGTAAAGGACTTGGAGGAATGACTTAATGAAAAAAGAAATCGAACAAAAATTAGCGCGCGCGCTGGGAGCCGAAGATACGGAGTTATTGCCGTTTTTGCCGTACCTTTTGCAGGATTTGCAGAATTTGGGCACGCCGGAAAAGCCCGTCATCGACATGCTGAAAAGCCATATCCCCGATATTGCAAACGGCAAGGTTTTGGACTTGGGCGCGGGTAAGGGCTGCGTCGGGATTCCGGTCGCAAAGGAAACGGGCGCGTCTGTACATTTGGTGGACGCTTTTTCGGAATTTATCGAATGCGCGGTAACAAAAGCCATGGAGGAGGGCATAGCTAATTGCACCTTTACGGCGGAGGACATTACGCAAACGGTCAAGTCGGCGCGCGGCTATGATTTGGTGATGCTGCTTTCTGTGGGCAACATTTTCGGCGATTTTACGTCGCTTTCTACGCTGAACGCCCTCAAGCAAACGGTCAAAAAAGGCGGCTATATCCTCATTGAGGAATCGTATTTTGAGGACGCGCCGTTTGAAGTGAAGTGCCAAGCCAAGTACGAAACGCTGGCCGACTGGCGGCGCTCGTTTGAGCTTGCAGGCGTAACGCTCGTTGCGCAATACAACGAGTGGGGGACGGAAGACGGCATCGACTTTGATTCCGACAACGCGTACATCGCCGCCCGCGCCGCGGAATTGAGCGAAAAGTATCCCGATAAAAAAGCGCTGTTTGAGGGTTACGTGCAAAGCCAGCTCAACGAATGCGATGATTTGGGGCGCTTGCAAACCGCCATTTGGCTTTTGAAATCCGCGTAACAACCCGTAGGGGGCTGTCTCACAGAGTAAAAAACGGGGGTGCTAGATTTTGGTGACTGTAAGTTGTTTTCCTTTTGTAGGGGCGGCCTCGCTATCCGCCCGAAATTAGGATAAGGGCACCTCGTTTTACTCAAAATCCGCTTTAATCCTATGTTTTCGGGCGGATAGCGAGGCCGCCCCTACAAAATGCAATTGTCGTCGCATCACCAAAAATTAGCGCCCCCTAAAAAACAAGCTGTCCCTTGCAATAGGACATTGTTTTTTTGGGGTTCTAAATTTTCGTGATATTTATTTTGTTAGTCCCTCGTAGGGGCGGCCTCGTTATCCGCCCGAAATTATGGTAAAATTGTTTCGTTTTTCTTCAAAACATGTCTGTAACCAAACATTCGGGCGGATTACCATCCGCCCCTACGAGGGACTAACAAAATAAATATCACGAAAATTTAGAACCCCCGTTTTTTTATCTGAATTTCCGTAGGAAT
>WQYM01000017.1 GCA_009781235.1 Bacillota bacterium | reverse complement strand
CTCCATCGCGCCCACAAGCTCGAATTTATAACCAAGAGTGCTGCTGTATTTAAAAACGTTCAGCACTGTGTCTGCGAACAGTTCTTTAGGATGCTTAAAGGATATCATCTTTTTGGTGTTGTCCACCGCAGTAATTACGCCGATAAAGGTTTTGTCTATGCCTGAAAGCCCGACTACGATATCCCCTTTCTTGGCGTAGGTTTCCTCAGTCAGCGTAACCTCGCTTGCGTTGTTGGATAAATAATCCGCATCGATTTTGTAATCGCGAATCACCCCGCCGTCAACGTAGGCAAGCGATTGACGGTCATAAACCCGATACTGTTCCATTCCGCTTAACCCCCGCCAACTCGTCCGCCCATTGCTCGGTATAAAAGTCGTAGTAGCTCTTTTTGTGCGCGCGCCGCCAATTGCCGAAGAACGCCGCCCAAATCAAGCTCGGAATGCCAATAATAATAAGGTATAGCGGGCCGAGCTTGGACGACTGCAGGCTGTGGCCGTATTCGTGGTTCACAAAGTCGCTGTCCGTCGCGCGATCCTTCATAATAGGCGTGTCGATAAAGATAAACGCGCCGAGCGAAATACCGCCCCAGCTCCCCTCTTTCACGGTGACGATGCTGCCCTTATACCAATAATGCGGTCGCCCGATGAGCGCGAGAAACGCGACCAGTCCGATAACGGTTTGAATCGCACCCCATGTGAAATTAATGATAAAAATGCCGATGGATTTTATCATGGTCGTTATTTCCGTCCCGATTTTGTTGTGGTTGTTCAATTGCGAACGAGCCTCGTTCGCAATTCGAGATTATAGCTGTTGTGTCCAATTGCGAACGCACTGTGTTCGCAATTGGGGATTAAATCAGTTATCCGACTTTTTGAGTTATCTCGAAAAGTTTAAAAAAAGCTGTACTGGTTGGATTTTTTGGAATTTTTTTCGTGATAATTTTCTATCAATTTAAGCCGCAAAGCTTTTTTAGCATTTCTTCGTCGGTTATCTTATATCGCTTTAAACTATCTTTTTTCCGTAGAATATTATCGGATTTGGTTGCTTTTTCAATTGCGTCGCGTTTCATTTCCGTATCGGCATAGGCGTAAATCAGCGTAGTTTCTAACTGAGCGTGGCCGAGCCATTGCGAAATGAGAATTAAGTCCATGCCGTTTTGGTACAAATGCATGGCACGTGAGTGTCTAAACATGTGAGGATGAATATTGTCGGGTAGAGAATTGCAGACGGCCTTTGCCCGGTTCGCATATCGAAGAATAATTTTTCTAATATTATCCTCGCTCATTCTGAAGTTGCCAACTCGGCGCTTAGTATAGAATAAATAATCTTCCGAATATTGCGTTGCTTCCGGGTGAAAGGCATCAATATATTTCCTAAGTAAATCTGTCGTTTTTTTCATTATAGGCACGGTTCTAACTTTTGAGCCTTTGCCGTGTAAAGTAACCGTTGAAATTTCGCCAAGGCGCAAATCGCAGATTTTAACATCGACAAGCTCTTGAACTCTAGCGGCGGAATCGTAAAGGAAAACGAGTATAGCTTTGTCGCGCAGACCCGTAACTTTTTCAACCGATGGCTGTTCGAGGATAGCCTTTACTTCGTTTTCACGTAGATACTTAACGTACATGGCCTTCCCTTGAGGTTTAGCGGGCACCTTTAAAACTTCGTTTTGAAAAGCCGTAATTGTTGGATGCATGGCGGCGGCATATTTATAGAATGAACGAATAGCGGCGAGTCGTAAATTACGTGTAGGAATACTGCATCCGGTTGCTTCTAACTCCTGCATAAACGCCGCAAGCATGGCAAAATCGATCATCTCGAATGTCACATCGCACAGAGCCACCGAACGTTTTTCCTTCACGAAATCGAGCAGACTTTCAAGCGATTGCGCGTAAGAACGGACAGTGTTGGGGCTGCACCGCTTTTGCGTGGGTAAATATACTTTGAAATAGTCGTGGACGACGGCAAACAATTCTGCCTTATCAAATATCCTCATAACACCACCTCCGGCAAAATATCGTTCAACTTGTTCCAGTTAACGCCGCCGGCTTTGACGATATTATCGGGAATTAAGTGAATATAATACGCAGTTAGAGCAATATCGTCGTGTCCCATGTAAGTTCGCAAATAAGGCAATTTTGCATTGATGTCGCAACCTTCGCTTACCCATTTGCTTAGCACTGCGGAAGCAAATCTGTGACGTAAATCATAGGGTCTAATACATGGTAATTCCTGTGCCGGCACATGCGAATTAGCATGCGCCCAACATTTGCGCAGTATATATGTCGCTTGATCGCCGTTGAACGGAATATCTTTTTTGAAGGGAAAAGCATAAGTCGCGCGTGGCATATATATCGCCAGTTTTTTCAAATAATCCTTATACAAGACGAGCATATCGTCAGACATTACGACTATACGCTCCTTATGTCCCTTGGTATGTTTAAGAAAAATTTCTCCAGTTTCTACATTCACACTTTCTGTTGTGAGATCATATGCCTCATTCGGCCGCAAACCGCACGTATACATTAAGCGAAACAATATAGGCGCAACATGATGCTCAAAAGCGTTATTAGCCGAGATTGGCATGGTATCAATAGCATAAAACAAGGCTTTTATTTCCGCGTCCGAAAAGATATACGGCGTCATGCGTTTAGAGCGTGGCAGAAAAGCCGCCGGTAAAATGTACGCTTCCTTACCCATCGCGTGCAGATATTCGGCAAATTGTCGGATGGCAATCGAATTAATAGCGAGCACGTCAACAGCAGAGTTTTGATCCGAAATCCACGCCAATACCGCCTCACGCGTTAGCACCTCAAGGTCTGGATATTTTTTTGCGTAATAGGCATCCAAACTTCTCAGACTGCCCTTGTAGGTTACTTCAGAAAAACCGCGTTTCACTCTAAAATTATGAAAATCAGCTATGTCGATGGCTAATTTGCTGATGTATTTGTGTTTTGGTCTACCTCCGACATTGGCTACCATCTTACCGCCTCCGCCAGTTCTATCCCGACAAATGTTAACGCACAATCTTTCAAATCTTCGCTGGAAAAAACATAGTGGTAATTGCATATGGGCTTTGTGCTTTCGTTGTCTGCTCTCGAAGCAAGGGGGATATCGCTGAAATCAAGTGCACACTCTTTTAAATGCGTGCTATTAAGTGAAATATATTGTTGTGTCGAGCTCAAGTTGCGCTGCCCAAGAACCTGCGCTGCGGTTGTCATCGGAACATTAGATACGATCATATTTAAACCCATTGACCTTCGCAACGAATGGAAAGAACGTCCGTCTCCGGCTAAGCGCTGTAATCCTGCCGCTTTAAAATGAGACTCGTACATAGACGCAATTGAACCGGAAGCCGTGAAACCTGTGTAAGGAGCATTTGCTTTTAGGAACACTTCAGTCGCATCACTATTGGGTCTGAATTTCAGGATATACTCTTTAATTGCCTCACCGATTTCAGTTGTTAACGGCAGGGTAAGCGGCGTTTTAGTTTTTATTTGTATAATGCGAATTTCACCATGCCTCCAATCGATGTCGGTCAATTTAAGGCGCAAAATATCTGCCGCTCGCAAGCCCGTCATGGCAGCTAATAAAAGTATCGCGTAATTGCGCGAACCTATTGCTGTTGTTCTGTTTATAGAATTCAGTACTGTTGAAACCTCGACACGGCTTAGCGCAGGCTTTATCTTGCGCTCCGGCGGAACTTTCGACGATAGGATTAATCTAAAGTCGCTTTTAGTCAAACCGCGAACTTCAAGATGAGAGTAAAATCGTCTTAGGCTCGATAAGATTGCTCGAACGGTTGTAAAGGAATACCTTTCAGCACTTGATACGATATACCTTTTCAAAATATCAGTGGTCACTTGCAATAGTTTTTTTCTATGCTTTTCAAGCCAATGCAAATGTAGCCGACAACATTCTTCTGCGCGGTTTTTGCTCTTTTTGCACAGCGAACTTAATGTTGACAAATACTCGGCAATAATTTTTTCAGATTCAATGCTTATAGGATATTTACGGTGTCCTCTCGAATGGACTTTCCAAACAAGGTCTCCGGTCTCAATGAATTCAATTAAGCGCAATGCAACCTTTCGCAAATTTGCAAATCTGTGCGCTGAAATTTCGCCAGACAACACTCGCTCTTGAGCGCGAATAATAAAATTGTCGATTTCATACGGCGTTATTTTCATTGAACCATGGCTTTGGATATCCAAGGCAATGCGTATTGTTTCATTGAAATTGTCGTCAACGGTATCTCTCCTATGCCCAAAGCCTCGGAGTTTTTCGCATATCCTTTCGGCGATTTCATGAATATTGATTTGGCTCATAATTACCTCCGAGAGTAATATGAGCGAAAGTATAGAAAATTATCACGAAAAAAATTCCAAAAAATCCAACCAGTACAGCTTTTTTTAAACTTTTCGAGATAACTCAAAAAGTCGGATAACTCGTCTAATCTCGAATTCGAGATTAAATCAGATCGACCTGTTGGCTATACGAAAGCGTTACTCTGCCGAACTGACTATTCCGCGCCGTGAACAGAAACATACTTTCACCCGACGGAATCGTTACAAAGTTTGAATACGCATAGTCCTTCTCGCCCAAGTAATAAATGTCCTCGCGGTTCGCGCCGGTGTACAGGCTCGCCTCTTGATTTGCCGGATCGGAATTTATGATCATGTGGCTGCCTGGGCGGATATACACGTTATATCGCGCTTGGTCGACGACCGCGCCGTTCCGTATGATGCGGAATAGCGGCATATCCGTTTCGGCCTCGACCCGCACCGTGCAGTGCGTCGGCAAGCTCCCGGCTGCATTCAAATGAACACCGACGTTGTTTTGGCCGCCGTAAACATAAGGGTAAACGTAAGGATAAACGAGCGGCGTTCCGAACGGCGAGAGCTCAAGCGTAATCAGCCGATCCTTTTTCCACCGCGAAACCGCTTGGAATTTGATGTCGCAAATCAACTTTCCGGACTTTAAGTCGATTTCGCCTTTTTTGAGCTCCTTAATCAGCACAAGCCGGTACCACTCGTCAATCGAATTGTAATCCGGCTTTTCCTCCGCCGTCGAATAGTACAGCCGGAGCGGCTCGGTAGTTTCGACGTAGCCGATGAACCCGGCAAAGGCCGTAAATTGCACATAGTCGTTAAAATACAGCTTGCCGCTGATTTCCGCGCTTTCGAGCTTGACGTTTTCGATGAAGGTCGCGCGCTCCACCTCGTAGCTGTCCACCTTCACCTTTACGCCTAAGCCCGCCGGAGCCGCCATGAAATTTGCGGCGGCAAGCGTTAAGTCATCGGACGACAAATCCCAAACCGTGCTGCCTTTTTTGAGCCAAAAGCGTCTCATCCGACCCTCCTATATTTTTCCGCCCAACGATGCGTTAATCTTCGCGGCCAAATCGTCGGCAATCATCTCGGCGGCCTCCTGCGAAATAGGTGTGTCTCCTTGCGCGTTGATGTTTACATCGTAATTGACGGTATTCGTGCTGTTGTTTTGGCTGGTCATCGCAACCGTGCCGCCCATGTCCGACGACATCGAATCGTACTGCTGCTGCATCGACCCGAACGCCTGCTCCTGTTTGTTGAGCTGACTGGTTACGTCCTCGGATTTGCCACACAGCATCGCAAAAAGCAAAATCAAAATCAGGATCGCCGCCGAAATCGCCAAAATTATCGCCCAGAGCGGCGCGCCCGCCGTACTGACCGCTCCCACACCCCCTGCCGCCGAGTAACTTGCGACGGTGATCGCTTTAACCACGCCGATAATCGCCGTAATAATCGAGATCACTTTCGGCAAAATGATAACCAGCATTAAGAGGAAAAACAGAAACTGCAGTTGTTGCGGGCTCATCGACGCAAACCACTTGGCAATAGTATTGAGAATCGGAATAATCGTGACCTGCGCGATGTCTATGAGTTGCAGGATGACCGGCATTAGGGCAACCATAAGCTCGGCGCTCGCCGCCTGAAGCTGTTGTTTTACACCGTCCATCGCGTTGGAAACCTCGCGCGCCTTCGCCGCCGCATCGGAGGAAACAAGGCCGTTCTCGACGAGGTTTTCGTTATATGCGCTTATCTCGGCATTATTTAACTGCGCCACCTCCGCGACATACATCACCGTGCTGCCGAACAGGATATTCGCCAACGTCGCCTGCTCGTTCTCGTCGGTCACCCCGCGCAAAGCACCCATCGTCTCCGCGTAAACCTGCGCCAACGATTTCTGCTTGCCCGCGCCATCGGTCGTCGAAACGCCAAGTTTATCCAGCACCTCCGTGTACGCCTTGCCGCCGCCTTTGGCAATGCTGGTCATCACCTTGTTCAGCTGCAGCATCGCCGCGTCGTAATTATCCGCGCTGCCCGTCGCTTTCTGATAAAGGTTCCGCTGAAGTTGCAACTCCTCGGCGCTGATTTTGAATTGCTTTGAGGTCTTGTCCAACTCCGCGCCGGTAATCGCAAACGCCGTCGCCGCCGCGCCCAGCGCCACCACCAATCCGAGCGCAACCTTTGAGAAAGATTTGGCTACGCCCTCCGCCTTTTTTAGGTTGCCGGAGAGTTTATCGAACCCGGCGGCGGTTTGGTCAACGCGCATCTTTTGCGTTTTGCCCATTTCATTATTTAAGGCCTTTAACTCGTTCTCCGCCTTAATCACCGCGACCTCGATTTTCTTAAACTCCGCCGCCGAAATGTCGCCCCTTTGAAACGCCCGATTCGCCTCGTCCTGCTTTTGTCGAAGCAGCGCAACCTTCTGCGTCGCCGTCCCCACCGCCGATTGCAAGGCGGTCATCTTTTTTGCCGAGGCGTCGATATTCTTAGGGTCGAGCTTTAACGCCTTATCCAGCTCCCGCGTCTCCTCGCCCAATGCCTTCAGCGTTTTAGTGAGGGCTTTGACCTTCCCGTCGATTTCCTCTAAACTGCGGGCGATTTCTACCGCCATGCCTCATCACCCCCTCGCGGCACGAAAAAAGCACTCTTTTTGCGAGTGCTTTTTTCGTAGCTAACTATTGTTAATCAAATACTCCGTTATTTTGTCAAATATTGCGTTGCCATCTAAATATTCTTTGCTGCCCTTTTCGTTTTTCTCTTTCAATGTTAATGCGAACATCGCTCTTGCCATCTCTGCAGTTTCGTTACACAATTCGACTTGATAACATAAGTTCTTAAGGGCACCAACGTATAAAGCCTCATTCGGCGATTTGTCTTTTCCACTGCCAGTATATCTCAATTTATGATCTATCTCGCCAAAGCCTTCTTCAAATATTGTTCGCGTTTGTATTTCTACGCGTGTTTCGGGATCTGATTCAGTGCGCATTATGTAATGAACCGAAGAGTACATATCTTTCGGCTTGACATTTGCTTTCATTGCATCAGCTAAATTTCTATAAGTATCTTCTGTCCCTTTTAAAGCGTTCACTTGAATATTTTCAGTAAAAAACTTCCCGAAAAGGTTGTCTATTTCCTTATAAATCTCAAAAAAATCACTTCTAAATAGATAAAGAACTCGAACTCCAATTATATCAGTAATCTTATATAAATAGTTTTTTGTATCAATCTTGCAATCAGATGTGGTTTTTCTAACAATTTTTGCAATAAGTTCGTAAGGGTCTTTTACTCTGCAATACACAGAATAAATCCCTTTGTCTTTTATTTTTTTTAGTTTGCCAACTATATCATTAGCGATTCTTTCAAATTCCTCAATACGAGAAGTGTAATCGTCAAAAATGTCTTTAAGCAATTCTTCAGAAATATTAGAAACAAGTCCCCTTTCGCTCATAATTTCTGCGACCGTTTTCCCACCAAACAATATCGTTGCCATTAGGACACCTCTCTTAATAATAAAAGAGCATCCACCATCAACTCTAACGATTGCTGTGTATAAATTCGATATTTAAAATTGTATAAGACATTGTTCATAAACGGCTTCATTGCTTCCATAGCTGCATCTTCATTTTTTACCTCGGCTGTAACTGGAAAGCTAATTCTTTTTAGCAATTTCGCAACGAAGATATGGGCTCCGACTCTTTCGTTAATAAATTCTGCGTCTTCCACATTTTTAAGAATCTGGATCGGCTTTCGTCTAAGAAACCAAAACAGACTATAAGAGTATACCTTTTGATTGTTTGTTCGTTCAATTCCCTCAAAAGTTTTCAACTTATATGTATCAACAAAATAATCCAAAATCGATTGCCACATTAATGCAGCATCAACTCTGACATCTTCATTAAGTTTATATCCTAGTGCCTCAATAGCAGCCTTTGTTTCCGTTAATAACGAATCAAAACGCTCCAACGCACGCTTTTCAATCCCAGGGTGTTCTTCAAAAAACTCCTGATATGTCTTTCCTTTTATTAACATTTAAAAACCTCTTAAGTAATGAGTTCTATTCGCCATCAATATCTTTCAACATCTTAAACAACGGCGAATCAAAATACTCCAATACCGCCTCGGTATCGGACTTAATTATTGCTGTGTAGTCACTTCCGTCGTTGGGACATTTTTCAATGATTTTTTTTGGAGTATATCCCTTTATGAAAGCAATCTCTTCGCTGTTGTCATATTTTTTGTCGATAAAATTTTCTGTTTTCATTCTCTTTTCCTCTTGACAATGGTTTTGAGATTATATCAAATCAATTAATATAAGTCAAACGTTTTAATAGCACTTTCATTATTTGCCATTTGCCTATTTGCCATTTGAACCATTTGAAGTATCGGTATTTTTCAGCACCCAGTCAATCGCAATATCCTTGTCGAACCGAACTTGTCTGCCGACTTTAATAAAAGGCAACCCTGCTTTTCGCCATCTATCGACTGTTGCGCGAGCCACACCAAAATAGGTGCATAGATCTGGGATTGAGATATATTTGACATCTGGCATTATATATTCCTCCATTCATTATGATGCATCACAATGCATCATAATGCTTTGGATTTTATTATAGTATATCAAAATACGTCTTGTCAACTATTTTTACACTATTATTATTCATATTTTACTTTCTTTTTATACTTTTTTATGTTTTTAAACCTTTTGCGCATCCTCAAATCTTTTTGCCGCGCGGTCGTCTAAGCCTTTCAGCTTTTTGATTGCGCGGGTGATAAAACGTCGGGGCTTAATCTTGCTTGAGCCGCTGTTCAGAATATTCGCTATTTTCGCATAGGGTACGCCATCCTCGTTCTCGCCCTCGTATTCCAAGCGGTAGCCGTATCTTTTGCCGTTGTCAATTTTACTCCGCGAAAGTGAGCGCGCGAGGCCGCCGGTGTCGCCAATCGGCGTTTCGTCGCGAATTTCTCTTTCGGCGCGGTCGGCCTCGATGTCGATTTGTTCTTTGACGGCCTCGACCGCCATATCGCCGAGCTTCTCTAATTTCTCAAAATACTCGGCGAGTTCCTTGGCAACTCCGTCCATAAATTAGCCCCTCGTTTTCCCTTTAGCCGTCATCTCCGCCAAGCTCATCGGCGCGGATTTGCGGACGCTCTTGCCGTCCATGCGCGCTAAGGCCGCCGCGTCCACTTCGGCGCTGTAATTCAGCAAGTCGAACAGCGTGTTCATCGCAAGATCGCCCAAGCCTACGTTGATTCCCGTTTTAATGCTTGCGTACAAAAGCTGACTGGTAAAATCCCCTTGGACGCTAAAGCCCGCCGCCGTTACCGGCGGCTTTCTTGGCGGAGATGAACAGACTGAGAAATTCCATCAGCTCGGCGATTATCTTGCTGTCGGCAATCCAATGCGGCGGAATCTCGACGATGATGTCGGTAACGTCCGGCTTTTCGGGATAGCGCGCCGTCGCCATCAGCGCCGCAATGAAATTGAGTGTAAACTCGGTATCGAAGCGAAAATCCCCGACCGCCGAAAACAGCACCGTCTGGTCGCTCTCGGACAAATCCCGAAAATCCTCCACCGACCGCACATTTAGCGCGCCTAAGCGTTTCACCGTGCCGGTGTCGGCGTTGCTCTTGGCGAAATTCACGATATCGTTCAAAAGGTCGCGCCCGAAGTAATTTTTGTAGATGATGAACGTCAGCGCGTTGCCGACCAGCTTTATCTTGCCGCCTTGACCGTCGTCCATCGTTTTAACCAATCCGTACATTACTCGCCCTCCGCTACCGTGCAGTCGGGAACGTAAATGGCCGCCTGCACCTCTTCCCAAATCGCCTTGTTGGTTTCGCTGTTCAGGATCGTATAACTGACCTGCTGCGGCTTGCCCCCAACATCCCTGTAGGTATACGGATAAACCTTAACCTCTAAGGTCAAATCGCGAATCGTCTTGCCGTCGAAGCTAACCGAATTTAACGACGGCAAGCTAAACGCCGCCTTGTAGAGCGTAAAGCACGATTCGCTGCCGTCGCCCACCTGCGAGTAGTAGCCGAACGCGACATACTTGGGCGCTTTCGCTTTGCCACTGACGACCACCGCGCCGTTCTTGTCGAGGCTGACGTTGAAAAACTTGCTGTACACCGAGTACGGAAGCACGGCGAACTTCACCGTCCCTTCGCCCGTAACAGGCCCCGCCAGCGTGATAAACGCGGGGTTGTCATCGGCGTTAATTTCGGTAATCTCCTGCGAAAACTCCACCTTGATCTCGATCAGCCCCTCGTGATAGGTTTTCGCGCCGAACGTACCGTTTGCGTTCAGCGTCGCCGCAAAAAATTTGCGGTTCCCGACCTCGTATAATTGGGATATGTCTATTGCTTCCGGCATTTTTCCTCCATCAAAAAAGGCCTTCCACTTTTAGAAGACCTTTCGATTATTTTTTTAGGTTGTTTTTTTCTTTTCGCCGTAACGTGATTCCATCACAAGGTCAACCACGTCCTCGTCATGCTCTAATCCGACCTCGACAGCTGCTCCGCGCACGTCGTCCTGCAAGTTTTTCATTGCATCGTGCATAGCATTTTTTGCATTAATCTTTTCGTCATCCATACAATACAAGCATAATCATTTCTCAAAAAAAAGCAAGCCTTTTCATCGGCTATGCGAAAAATAATTTGGAAACGTACAGAATTTGATGATACAGCCGCGTGTCCGGTTCGTAATCCTCGCCGCGCATTTCTACCTCAAAGCCGCGATTGAGCAACTGTTCCTCTAAGCGCGAAAGAAAATCCGCAAGAAAACTGCTCTCAAAACCGCGAACGCTGAACACATCGACTTGCGCAAAGAACTCACGCCCGATGACCGCATCGTCCGCGCGGTGCGTGGGTTCGGAATCAATCACCTCGTAGATGAGGTAATTGCCCACTTGGCCGTCCCGCGTCTTGTTGTACCAAAAGCTGAACTCGTCGGAATTTATAACTTCGTCGCCGAGGCCGTCCTTAATCTTTAAGGCTTTGAACGCCGCGCGCAAGGCTTTTTTACCGAGCGCCCGCGCCCGGCTGTTTGTCATCGGTTTCATACATCGTCCTCGTATTCCTCATAGTCCGTCGGCTCCGGCTTGCACCGCTCCGCGCGCAGGGTTAAATCGCGCTTATAAAACTCAAATCCGTCCACGCTTTTAACAACAAAGGTTTCATCGAGGAATTCAAGATACAGCCCGGCTCTCAGCTTCGCGTTGTGATTGACCTTGAACACCGTGGACTGCTCCGACCCGCTCGCCTTGGCCGCAAACTTTTCCCTTTCGCTTAGTTCGCGAACATAGGCGCGGAGCTTATCACGGCCGTGAATGTACCGCTTGACCTTGACCTCATTCCCGTCGGCGTTGCGCTCGGCTCTGATTGCATAGACGCCGATCCGCTTATCCTTAATTTCGCTCAAAATTGTATCCTCCTAACATCCGACAGCATAACGGCCAGCGTCTTTTCAAGCTCGCCCGTTTTGAACTCTGCGTTGTCGCGATGAAAATACAGCTGCCAAACCGCAAACAGCACCGCTGTTTTGACGATCTCCGGAGTGTCCTTTCGGATCGGCTTCCGCAACACCTTTTCCACCAAATGCTCTGCGGCGGATAAGAGGACGGCGAGGATTTTATTCTCATCCTCGCCGTCCAACCCGATGTACTGTTTCACCTCGCCCAAGGTAACCTTGTTCATGCGCCTATTCCTTTATCTTTAGCACTTTTACGGACTCCGCCAGCGTCAGCTTGCCGTCCACGCGCTGCGTCGCCTTAAAGCCGACCTGCCCCGTAACCGCGAACAGCTCGTTAAGCCGCTGAAACGACCTGCCCTGCCGGTCGGCAATCCAATAATACGAAAAATCGCCGAACGCCAGCACCTTCGCGCCCGCCGCGACCGTCGGCATAAAAATGGACGTTTTGTACGGCTTGCCGAGAATCAAGTCGGGCAGCCCGGCTTGGAGCGACGGCTGCCAAAGGTACTGGCCGTTGTTGTCCTTTAGCTTGCGGATAAGCCTAAGCGTTTGGTCGTTGGTGATGAATGTGGCCCGCTTGCGGTACGGCTCGCGGAGCGAATGGTAAAAGTCGATCAGCTCGTCGCCCGTGAGCTGTGCGCCGCCCGTCGTGACCGAATCGCCGGTGACAAGAACACCTGCTCAAAAGCCTCGACGGCGACATCGCATGGAAGGATAACAGGAGGCAGGCCGCATAAGCGGCCGCCCCGGCAAGGAGGATAACATCATGAACAACAAAAAATTATACGCTGCATACGGCAGCAATCTCAACCTGCGGCAGATGTCGGTACGCTGCCCGGACGCTGTGCCGGTGGGAACGGCAATGCTCAAGGACTGGCAGCTCACCTTTCGGGGCGTCGCCACTTTGGAACCGAGCGAGGGCGCGGAAACGCCGGTGGGCATTTGGGAGATAACGCCGCAATGCGAGGTTTCCCTAGACCGCTATGAGGGATTCCCAAGGCTTTACCGCAAAGCGTTTGTAGAGGTTGAACTCAAGGGCAAGACGGTCAAGGTCATGCTATACCTCATGAACGACGGAATGCCGTGCCTGCCCTCCAAGTGGTATTTAGATGCCATCGCGCAGGGCTACGAGGACGTCGGCCTTGATACGGTGCATTTAACAAGGGCGTTAGAGCATACGAGTGGGCATTTAGGGCGGCGGAAAAAATAGCAACAAAACAAAAAAATCATGTGCGTGAGAAGAGAGTCAAAAAACGGCTCTCTTTTCTTTTATTAAAAGGGGCTGAAAATGGATTCAAAGTATGAAATAAAAACGGTGCGATTGTCGGAGCTGAAACCGCACCCGAAAAACCCGCGCGTCCATCCCGACGCATTGATTACAAAGCTTGCTAATTCCATCCGAGAGTTCGGTTTTACGAACCCCGTGCTTATCGACCAAGATAATCGGATTTTGGCAGGTCACGCGCGGTGCAAGGCCGCCGAGAAAATGGAACTTGAAACCGTGCCGGCAATTGTATTGCCGTTATCGGGCGCGGCGGCGGACGCTTACGTCATCGTCGATAACAAACTCAACGAGCTTTCGAGCTGGGACGAGAACCTTTTGTGTTCGATGCTCACCGACTTAGAAAACGGCGGCTTTGACTTGGCGATGACGGGCTTCGACGCGGATGAGGTGGACGCGCTGTTCAACGCCTTTTATTCCAAGGAGGCCATCGAGGACGATTTCGACGTCGATAAAGAACACACCGCCATCGAGGCGAAGGGCAGCGTTATTCAAAGCGGGGATATCGTGTTGCTCGGCCGGCATCGGCTTATGTGCGGCGATTCCACGAGAGCGGAGGATTTTTCTAAGCTGATGGAAGGCTGCAGGGCGCAGGCCGCCGTAACCTCGCCGCCGTATGGAGTGGGCAAGGAGTACGAGAAAAAGGGCATTGAGCCGTGGTTTGAGCTTATAAAGCCCGCGATTAAAAACATCACGAAATACGCCGACGTAGTTTGCTGGAATCTCGGCGACCTGTACGCGACCGGTTCTCAGTTCATCGAGCCGACCACGGCGCACAGCATCGCGCTCTTTATCCCGCCGCCAAACTCCAGCAGCTTAATCGGCCTCTTGCCCGGATTACCCTCTAAAATAGCTTGCTCAACCGGCTTGCGCTTTCTGCCCGCGCCGGTTCTCGCTCCACCCCATCCCATATGGTTACCTCTCTTGGTTAATTTGAATTTTCTAAAAAAATGCTTGCTTTTCATCTATCAAGATGAATTTGGCGTTTTGCCGCAAAACAGCGCATCATATGAAAAAAGGCTCTATATCGCATGAAATAAGCCTTTTTGCGGTTTCCCCCGCGTTCTTACAATTGAAAGATTGATTTTTTGCGCTTGATTATGAATTTGCGAAAAATAGCGTGAAACCCCGTGCCCGCTGTTTTGCTAATATCTGGCAAGAGTGAGACCCCCTACCCGACAAGAAAATATTTTAGGAATTTCTTCTGTTTTGTATTGACAACGCACTTGTTTTGCAGTATACTGTATATACTAAACTATAAGGAGGTGCCTCAAATGAACGATAGCACCAATGTAAGCATCAGAATGGATGCAAAACTGAAAAGGCAAGCCGAAGAATTGTTTGCAGACCTCGGCATGAACATGACCGTAGCAATGAATATGTTCCTTCGTCAAGCCGTGCGCGCTCAAGGGATTCCCTTTGAGATTGCGCGTACTCCGAATGCCGAAACGATTGCGGCCATGCGCGAAGCGGAACGCATTGCCTACGACCCCAATGTTAAAGGCTACAGCAATCTCGATGATTTGTTTAAGGCGTTAAAAGCATGATTTACACGGTAAAACCCACCAACCGCTTTCTAAAAGATTATAAGCTTATGGAAAAGCGCAATATGGACATGACCCTGCTCGACGGGATTATCGAGAAGCTGGCGCAAGGAACTCCGCTTCCTGCCGCCAACCGCGACCACCCTTTAACGGGAGATTTTGTCGGGCATCGTGAATGCCATGTTCAACCAGACTGGCTTTTGATTTACCGCATTGAAAACGCCGTTCTCGTACTGTCTCTGACCCGCACCGGCACCCATAGCGATTTGTTTTAAGCCTACCGTTTACCAAAACGGCTACCCTCTTGGATAGATTTTCTGCCGTGACAGGCCGCGCACAGGCCTTGCAGGTTGGCTATATCCAACGCCGCGCCGCCCTGTTTCATCGGGATGATATGGTCGGCGGTTGTCGCTTTCTCTTTGAGGCACACCTCGCAAAGCGGGTTTGCCTGCAGCTTGATGCGCCGGAGTCGTCGCCAGGCCGCCGACTCGTAAAACGCTTGGCTGCCTTTATCCCGTTGGAACTGGTTGTACTGCTTATCCACTACCTTTTGATGCGCCTCGCAATACCGCTCGTGCGTCAACGCCGGACAGCCCGGATACGCGCACGGCTTTTTCGGTTTATACGGTATATTGCCCCCTTTTATAACACGCCGTGCATAAATACACACGATTAATAGCACGCCGTGTTATAAACCGTGCATAAACCGTGCTATTATTTTCAAAATATCCGACAAAGGAAAGAGAGTTGTCTGCCGCTCCCCTTCGCGCCGCACTTGGCGCATACCCATACTGGCTGAAGCCGTACGCCCTCCTTCCTTGCCGTTTCGGGCTATCATACCCTACATCTCTATTATACGGAGTATTTGGTTCAATTTCGGTTCAGTTGGTATGCACTTTTCGTAAACTTTTTGAAGTTCGCGAACTTTTTGCATCAATTTTGAACTTTTTGACTTGACGCTCTATCACCGCAGTGATATAATGCTACCATGAAAAACAAAATACGCTCTTACAAGGAATCCTACCTGAGTGACTCCATGCCCAACCTTGGCGATTTTTTTGACTTTGCAATTCACGCTCACGGTAAATCCAGCGAGGATGTTTGGCAGGAATTCGCAACCTCTTGGCTGGCGGTCGAGTACGGAAGAGGTAGTCCAAAGTATGTCGCAGGCCTTAGCGGGTTGGAGTTATACTATGCCCTATATAAAACCGACGACTGGGACATTGCGTCTAAGGCGGCGAAATCACTCCGCTTAAATACTCCTGAATTTTGGTGCGGCTGGATTTTGGCGTATTATCAATGGGCATACAACATGACGTTCAAAACCATTCAGTCTCGCTTGCCCTTTGCAAGCTCAATCTCCGCCCTCATCCCCTCGCTGATGGTTAGGCCGAAAACCCAAAGCTGTTTGCATTGCCACATCGATTCCAGCGCATAGCGCATTCCGGCGGCGCGCTCGCCCTTGTTGCCGTCGTCCAAAAATTGCGGATAATATAAATGCGGAGCCCACGGCACAAAGCCTTGCTCAAAAGCGAACCGGCAGTAAACCGCCGCGCGCTTCATATTCTTTGCGACGTTGCCTTTGAGCGGCGAGCATATGTAAACTCTCTTTGATGGAGCGCACCTCGCAACAGCACATATCTTTGGTTCGGATTTCGGCGGCCTGCCGCGTCTGATTTTTGTTGGTTCTGTCACTTTTACCTCCGTTCCCGCTCCTTTGGGCGGCAAGGCTCTCCCCCGCCGCCAAAGGATTCGGTGCGTGTTTATTCCCCGTCGTCGCTCTCGACAATTCTCAAAGCCAAGCCCTTAACCTGCGCGCTCATGCTCTCGATGACCGGAAGCTCGGCGGCGGTTAAGTCCCTGTCAACCGAACATACCGCGACGCTGAACGTGATGCCGCCGGAGTTCTGTTCCTTTCTGAGCGTGAACTTGGTAACAACCGTATTCGTCTTTTTGCCCTTTGATAAGAGGCGCATGACGTACTTTGAGTAATCCGAAATACTTCCCGTCGACAGGGTGAGGATGATCGGCAGCGCCTCGCCTTCGCGCAGGATGTACAAGCGGCGCTTTTCCTTGCAGGCCTTCGCGCCGTTTTCGCCGCTGCCGAATTTCGCGAGCGGGCATTCCCTGCAATTTTTGACCTCGCCCGTTTCGCCGACGATGCCGATATGGCCGTCCATTGAGCCGCAGTCGGGCGGCGTGTTCCCACCGGTATACTTGTCCTTGTAATAGGCGCGGATCGGCTGGTGATATAGAATAACGGCCTTGATCTCCTTGACCATGTCGGGGCTGTCGGGATCCTCGCCCGGCGTTTCGAACGCAAGGCCGCCGCCCGAGGGAATCTTGATGCGGTCGAACTGCGGCGTTAAGCCGTCCATTTCCTCCGCAAAGACGGCGGCCATGTTCGCGCTTGCGGACACGTAACCGCTTTTGACCTCGGTCACCTGTCTGCCGTTGGTCTTAGCTAACTGATTTTTCTTTTCCATGGTGATGGGTACTCCTGTATGATTTTTTTGGTTTTAGACTTTTGATGTGCGCCGCCTATACCTTGCGGCCTTTGCTGATGCGGATGCTTGATTTTTCTGCAATCTTGACAAGGCCGTCGAGCCACTCCGGCATAATGTCGTCGTTGTTGGCTTTTAGCTCTTTCAGCGTCGCGCCGAGCGTTTGGCTGTTGATGGTGAAAAGATGCTCAAAGCCCTGCTCCTTCATCACCTGCCATAGCTCATCCTTGCGCTCCGGCTCAGGCGCCGGGTACTCTTTGACCACGAGGGAAAAATTAAAACCCTTGTAATTAAAGCCCGTCGATTCGTTGGCGATCAAGTCTTCGATAAGCTCTTGGGTCACGCTTTCGATGTCCACGTTGAGACCCTTGATCTTCTCCTCGAGTGCGTCCTTTTCGTCACGCAGCTCCTTTAGAAACTCCGCGAGCTCGAACCTTTTGTTCTCGTCCACTATGTGCTGCCTCCTATAATTTTCTTGTAATCGTCCACGATGAGCGTCGCCACATCGCGTTTGTGTTTGAGTGCCGCCATGATCGTTTCGTCCACGGTGTTTTTGGCGACAAGGTGTATGTACAAGCATTTTTCCTTCTGCCCGATGCGGTGGATGCGCGCCTTCGACTGCTCGTAGTTGCTGTAATTAAAGTCGAGGCTGTAAAACACCACTACATGCGCCGCCGTGAGCGTTAAGCCCATCGACACCGTCGCAAGCTGCCCGATAAACACGCGCACCGATGCCTCTTCTTGGAATCGGCGGATCTGCTCGGCGCGGTCTTTAACCTCGCCGCAAATCAGGCTGTAATCGATACCCTTCTTTTTAAGCAGTCTCTCAATTGCAGCGATCTCCGGCAGAAACCTTACGAACACGACAACCTTATTGCCCTCACTCATGCAAGCGTCGATGATGTCCTCGAGCGCCGCTAATTTTGCGGTGCTGACCGCCTGCACGTCCTCGCCGTCGTCGCTCCGGATAAGCCCGCCGGTAACTTGGCTTAGGCGCAGCAGCTTGGTGAGAATGTTTTTCGTGCTGATTTCGCCGTTCATCAATTCAGCATAGCTGTCCCGTTCGATGGATTTATAGATGCTTTGCGCTTTTGACTCTAACGCCACCATTCGCACCTCATCGATCCGTTCCGGCAAATCCACCGCATCGGCAATCTTAACCCGGTAAGCCACGGAGTGCGCCTTCCCCACTAATTCGGCCAAGTTCTTATACCCGACAATCTGATGATTCTGAAAGCCGCCAAGAATCGCATACTTTGCTCTGAAGCTGTAATAGCTGCCACCGAAGATGCTCTCGTCCAAAAACTTGAACTGCGAAAAGAAATCCAACGGATTGTTCACGATAGGCGTTCCGGTCAGGATCGCGTTGTACTTACTCGCCTTGTCCGATAAAAATTTCCGACCAGCGGAGCAACCGTCCATCATGTGCACTCCGCCGCCATGTCTGCCGCAAGTCGTGTAAAGCGGATGAGCGAGAGCAAGCACTTCGATATCTCGTCGAATCGTTTTCTCGTTCACGCCAAACTCAAAAGCCAAACGGAATACCGTATCATGTCTCCTAATGTTCATGATACTAAGTATTTCTTCTCGTCTTTCGAGAGCGCTTTGCACCGAAACTTCTACCTCCTTTCGCCGTTCTTGAGCGCATTATAATTGTTGATCCGGACACCTTTTGTCCGAATTAAAAAAATAATTTGATGTTTTTTTAAGTTTTTTTGAAAAAAAAATGCCGCACAAAGCGACCTCTTTAAAAGAGTTCGCTTTGTGCGGCATCGATAGTTTCCTTTGTGGACTTAGTGCCCTCGGATAACTTCCAGTCTCCACACAGTTGCCTAAGCGTGCGCGTTGGGCTTATGGTATTGCACTGCCAACAGACCGCTTGCGCTCAAGCCATGTTCAATTTTCGTATACTATTACTTCAATGCGCCTACTTAAAATGCGCTGCCGCCGACCTGTTTGGCGGACGCATTTTTATAATCGCCATCTCATCCTGCACACACAAAAGTATTTCATGTCCGCAAACGGGACAAGTGACGGATAAAGCCTTGCAGCTTTCTACCCGCAGGATTTCTGTTTTGCAACTCTGACAAATTAAGGTTGTTTTTTTCATTTTTCACGTTTTCCTTGTTTTTGCAATGCGCTTTGCATTACGAGGCGTCGATGACTTCCGGCGAACCGCTTACCGCTTCAATTCCCAGCTCGGGGTAAGTTGTTTTAATAACCTCGCCGTTAATCTTCATAACAAACAGATTTTTGCATTTTGGACATCGCATGATAATTGTGCGAATCGAATCATCTATCGTGCGAAGCTGGCCGCAAAAGCAACAATAGGTTTTTCTCATGACGCTATTCCTTCTTCCGCAGACCTTTGATTGACCCGGCCGAACAATTTTACAATCTGTTCGAGTGTGTAGGCCGGCAGCGTCGTCATTTGCTTGAAGAAAATATCAATATAATTATTGACTTCCTTTCCGCAACGACAACAGGTGAACCACCCGTTCGTTTCCTCAATGTGCAGTCCGTTGTTTTCTTGTCCGCAAATCGGACATTTTTCGCTTGAATCCATTTTTATATACCTCCGTAGTTAAAATTTTCTTATAAGACTTACGAGCTTGCCGATTATGCGAAACTCGCTTGCGTCCATGTCCTCGTAGCCGCCGTCTTTATTTTCAGCGTGCAAAACATATCTGCCGTTTATTTTTTTATAGGTTTTCAATGTTGCGTCCGCTTCCTCAATTCCGTAATCGCTTTCTCTGCAAGCTACCACAATATCGCCGTTGTACGCAGCAGGCTGTTCGCTGATGACTAGATAATCGCCCTCCTCAATCCCCCTGTCTATCATGCTGTCGCCTTCCGCCCGCAACATGAAGAAGTCCCCTGACCCGGTGAATTCTTTTGGCAACTTGAATACGCCGTCGAACTCTTCAATCGCAAGCGTTGGCTTGCCGCACTTAACCGCCCCGACAAGAGGGACATGATTCAAATCCGAGGGGATAAGCTTATATGGTGTTGCAATGGTTCCGTCATCGTTCCTTTCTATCCTACCCTGCCCCTCCAAAGCTTTAACAAGGCGATGCGCTCGCGGCAAAGTAATCCTAAAATGGTCCGCTATACCCCGCTGACCGGGTGAATACCCATTTGTCGCTTGAAATTCCGAGATATACTCGGCTATTCTATACATTAAGTCTTCATTAAGTTTACGCACTCTTTACCTCGCTAAATTTTATGCTCTTTTATCGCAAACGTAACAGTAGTGTTACGTTATGTATAATAGCACCACTTAAGATGCTTGTCAACTAAAATAACGGAGGTTTTTAGAATTTCTCAAACTTTTTTCGAAATAAAAAATGTCGCCCACAAAAATGCGCAACATCTCTTATTTTTTATACTGCTTTTTGATGTGTAAGTTTTATTCTGAATACGGCGGCGTGATTTGACACCTTGGGCGGTGGAATTAAACAGGTTGGGCGAAAAAATTTTACAGTCTCGGCGGCAAAATTTTTACAGCAAAAAGAACTAAAATTGCGAGTAAATATATTGCTAATTATAACTGATTGAACATCGACTCCCACTCATTCTGCGAAAATGGAGACTGCGATATATGGGGAAGTATGTTTCCATCAGAAAAGCCAACCTGTTTATTGCTTTGAATATGCAAGATATGGTTGATATATTTAATAAAATTATCATTCGCAGGTAAACATACAGCATCACCTGTATTCAATGGTGTATCATCTCTATATTTCAGGTGCGCTACAAGCATGGTTGGGCTTATCGGAAAAAATATGCCACTCTCTAAATGTTCATATCGTTTCACCTTGCCAGCGTTCCAAATAACAGGCCGATCTGAAAGAATATATTTCACTTTACTGTTCCCCGACCAAAAAAATGTTAAATTACCTTGACTTATTAACAGGTTATATACCTTGGACAAATAATTATCGTCAGGTCGCTTTTGACAATCAACTAGAATAGACTTCCAAATACTTTTCTTGTATTTTTCATCCTGAATAATTATGGATAAATTAGCATCGGATATAGATATTTCCGGATGGTCTGTCTTGCATATTTCGTTAACAACAAAAATAATAAAATCGACTAGTCCGCCATTCGTCATTTTGTCGATTTCTAAAAAGTTTTCAAAGACGCGTATGTATTGCAGAATGATATGTTCATGCAATTTACGCTTATATGGAGTGCCTTCCAAATCCTTTGCCTCAATTGCAATTGAACCCTTGACATTTGGGTCTCTGTTGCTAAAAATTTCGGCAATCCATGTTTCCAAATTGGATTCTAAAACATCATTCCATGAGTTTTCCATCCCATGCGAAAAAAAATCTTCAACCGCTTTTGGACTAGGGTCAATTTCATATATGCTTTCACTACTATCGAGAATATACTCGTCTTTAATCCCCATGTTTTTCTCCACATTCCCACCCTGCTTTTTCTGTGGCTTTGTTAAATCATTCTTATCAAAATAGAAAACATTCGCTTCTCCAAAACGACTATGCCAAGCTTTCTGATAAACTTGTGGTACGATATGACAGTACATATGAAAACACCTCTATTCTTTTTTTGTGGTTGTTTAGAAATTTATCTACACATTGGCCACAACTGTTTTTGCGACAAATTTGCGTAGAATTGTTGTAATAAAATCATCTGCACCATGGCAGTATTCCGAACAAATAATATCAAAAACTCTCTCTAAAATTTTCTTTTGATCTACCGTGATATTGCTTTGTAAATTTAAGGCCTTATATTTTGTATTTGATATTTGCGTACCTATGATAATGTCCAAAGCACTTATGAGTTCGGAATGATTTACATCATTATTTTCGCTTTGCTGTGCAAGAGCTATCTCAGGTTGAATTGAAACAGACACATCCTCGACAATCGTTTGTGGATCTGTTTTTGCTATCTCGATAATTTGCTGAGCTTTTTTGTCGTTATTCCTTGCGTTAGATATTTTTCTAATCTCTGTCGCTATGCCTTCCGCCCATGTTTTAAGCTGAGAGATTAATTCTACATAAATCGTATTTTTCTCTAAATCATCGCGCCGAGCGTTCGGAATAAGTGAATTGGAAACAATATGCAATTCGCCTATCAACCAACCGTTAAAACGGTCATCCTTAAAAATATGATTTAGTGATGCCCTATTACCAAGCTGAATGTTTCCTTTGCGCATGCGAATGCCTTTAATCGTTTCATCTTGAATTGTCCCATAACAATTTGTCTGAGCATACCACAGTACAGCAAGAGTATCGCCATTATATTCAAATTTTTCTAAGCGTATTTCTGAAATACTATCCTCCAGTTTGCGCAACCTATCGGCGATAAAAATATCCGAGTAGCCTTTATAAACGCTTGAGGTGAAATCATCTCCTTTGACCGATATATTGTAAGACGAAACCCCGAAACCTAAGTGGTCCATTCTTGCCCGAATCAAACTGCCCCACTTAAATCCGGTGCTAAAATCAACGGGAGCCGCTTGTGAAAGATATTTCTTGACGCTCTCGCCATCAAGAATGTCGTCTATATCCTCGACCCCATGCAACTTAACAGTAAAGTAATGAACCGCTTTTCGCTCTGGCTCACTCTCAACTGTTACTACGTTTGTCATTATTGATTGCAAATCAAGCTCCGCTTCGTCACAAAGCATCTTACTTCTAAGCTTATCCGCATCAAACTTAATTACGGTCTTCTTATCTTCACCCGCTGCCGATGTTTCAAAAATAAGGAACTTACAGTATGCTAATCCTGCAAGCCTCCCTATCCCTCTAAAGCCGCGCTCACAAGTATGTCTCTTCGTTGAGTTCCCTATATCCAGCAAAAATCGTTCCGCATTTGCAGAAGATATACCAATG
Source organism: Bacillota bacterium (assembly GCA_009781235.1). GTDB lineage: Bacteria > Bacillota > Clostridia > Christensenellales > Pumilibacteraceae > WRAP01. The sequence goes on along the minus strand of WQYM01000017.1, from coordinate 1,642 downwards.
CCATTATCAGCAATAATGATTTCTCTCCGTTCCGCTGAAATCACTATTTCGACCTTAGCTTTTTCCTTAGTGATTAGTCCGCTCTTTAGCGCGTTGTCAATCGCGTCGACGCTGTTTTGGATGTATTCGCGATATAAATCAATCGGCCTGTCATACATACCTAGTGTCAGCGTTTCAAGCGTAAATTTACCAATGGTGATCTCCATTTAGCCCTCCACCTTTTTGAAAACCACTTCTATTTTTTTAAGTGTTTCTTCTATTTTTTCAATCACGATTGTTTTCGCAATTTCCTCATTATTCGCTTGTTTCAATGCATTTCGCAAGGCAGATAGTTTTGCTGTTAATTTTTTTGAAACTTTCAACCCATCTCCCGTCATACTCGCTTTACACAAATTCCTATATTCAGTATCGGATAACACTCCTGCCGCGCGAAACCGCAAAGCAATGTCCAACACACGAGTATCGAAAAGAATTGTCTTGTTGTCATTTTGCGCCTTGTATAATGCATCAAAAATATTGGATGACCATTCTGGCTTATTAATAAACGAGCTTAGAATATCATTTATAAAAGCTTCGCCACGCAATTTTAGCATTCCTGTTAATGCAGAGAATTGCGTATGCTTTGAATCAATAACGTATCGAATTATTTCTTGATAAACAAAACCAATGTCGTTGATGAAGTAATCTAAAATTTCCTGACCAAGCGTAACAATGTTTCTGAGCGTTGACAGTAGTGATAGATTCCACACAAACAGTTTTTTCAAGATTAAATTGCCACTGCATTTCTTATAGTTCTGCATTGAAAAATCATTATTCCCAATCAGCTCTAACAACGACTCTTTATCGTTTCCAAGAGATTGATATAGACGACGCCACTCATTAATTTTCGCATGATTTTGTTCCCACCTTGCATAGCGCAATTTACGTTCTTTTTTTGTTTCTTCTTTACGCTCTACGAAGTGGCCGCGCAAACCAAGCAAATCCTCCGGCATCGCAAGGTTTTCAAGAAAGAGTTCGCCTGTTGTTCCAAAATCTGCTTCAAAGAAAGAACGTGTTGATACTCCTTTACCTTGAGTTGGAATGAGCATCCTCTGAATCGCCCGAAGATACTTCCTATTCCAATTCGTTCCTACAAAGGTTCTATCGGTAGCGTTTAACGGTATGTATTTCATTGGAAATGAAAAAATATGTACACGCCCGCCTTCGCTATATTTTGCATTAAGTTCATCGCAAAAATCCATTGATATTTTCATGCGATTATATAAATCAGCCGGAGTATCTGCACGATAACTTTGACCTTTCCCTGAAAAATCCTCTCCGTTATAAAGCATATAATTAGATAAATATTTTATCCCATTACTTGCACAAAGCTCTAACGCTCTCTTGTACTGCCTTTCATCCTCAATATGGTCGAACGCTATTCGAGCTGGACTGATAGCCAGCTTTCCGAGTTGCTTGGCTTTTTCGGGGGTCAACAGTTTCGCGTCAAGGCCTTGATTAAAATCTATGTATCGCTGCAATGGCTTCTTGGTATTAGGACTCGGATAAACATCTCCTTTACCAAAGCCAAGTCTAATTAATTCATCTACTATTTTATTAAAATCTTTTGATCTTAAAACATTATTATCCATTAAGAGCAAAT
>WQYM01000016.1 GCA_009781235.1 Bacillota bacterium | reverse complement strand
CCGCCAACACGCTATGGGGCATAAGGACAGCCGAATGACAAGCGACCGTTACACCACCTACGACCCGAACATCACCAAACAGGACATCATAAATATCTATGGCGACCTGTACCCGAACTTTACCGCACCCGCGACTATGGCAGGATAAAACTTTTGATAGGCACGACCTAAAAAAGACCTAAATCCGACCTAAAAAACTTTCTGAAATGGCGCGGGAAACAGCACAATAGACCGCATTTTAACCCCCAAAACCCCTATATTAAGCATTTAACGGCTTTAACGGCATTTTAAAAATAGTTGACAAAAATCTGTCGGATTGTATATAATCAGCAAAAAAAGGATAGGCTTTCTTAATGAAAAAAGTTTGTGTCTCTTCGGTTATTGTATCAGGACATTTCAGAGAATTTCGGTTCATTGCAAAAAAAGCTATCGAATTCTCAGGGTTTAAGGCAGAATGTAACAATGAGGATTCTGGCGCCACGCAACGAAACTTTAAAAAAATCTTGCGCGAGGACAGTCCTATATTTCTCCTAGTTTTGGGTGAATACTTTTCAGATACAGTAGCTGATGAATGCAAAATTGCTATTGAAGAAGGGTTACATATAATCCCCCTATTGCACGTTGATAAGGACTTGCCTTACGCCCGATGGCCGGAACAACTCAAAAATAATATGCTTAAAACCATTCCGTTAAAAATGTCTAAAGACGACTGTACTTGCTTTTCTACTCCAGAGGAATTATACGATCAAATAACAAGGCGTCTCGGCGATTACGAAGAAGAAACGGATACATTAATTGATGTTGACGACGCTATTTATGTTAACGGAACCACATTAATTAAAGACGCTAAAAGTAAAATTATCCTTGGACAAAAAACTTCGACATTATTTTTGGGTCCTCAAAATGGACGCACTAATGAACAAAGTTTTTATGATATTCTAATAGATTGGTTATCTTCTAGCGATACCCAAAATAAGACGTTAATTCACATTTATACAAAATCTGAATATAATGAAAGTGATTCTAACTATAATATTGCGAGTGCCAAAGAAAATTTAGTGAACATCCTGTCTGAGCTTCCCAAGAATGTCCGCATAATTTTCAGATCCGCGGAAGATGTTTTTCCCATGGTTATGGCAGATTATAATTTACTCCTTCCCTTTGTTATTAACAGAAGTAATAAGAGCATACTTTTACCGAACTATCGAATAAATAAGCAAACTCTAAAACGCTTTGAAAGTGACTTTGAACAGATAGGTACTCATGTTTTCGATTCTAAGAATAGCTTCGTAGCAGATGCTGTTATTCGGGATATCTATGGAAATTAATCATATCGGTATTATTCCCGACGGCAACCGGCGTTGGGCAAAAATGAATGGCGCAACCGTTCAGCAGGCATATAACAAATTTTTTGATAAGTTTGTTGAAATTGTTGATTATTTGCACTCCCAAGAAGTGAAAATAATCAGCTTTTATGTAGCCAGCAAAGAAAATTTCATGCGCTCAGTGGAAGAGCTAAATGCAATATTAGCGGAATTTGAAAATGCTTTATCCAAGAACATTTTATCTTCGTTTAGCAATCAAAATATTAAATTGCGATTCATAGGAGATAAAAGCTTATGGCCAAAAAGTTTGCTTGACTTATTGGAGCAACGAAAACTAAATGAAGAGCAAACTGTTCAAGACTATAATTTACTTGTCAATTTGTTAATTGCCTATAATCCCATCGATGAAATCAATGAAACGATTTATACCAAGAAAAGTTTATGCATTGAGGATTTACTAATCCCGGAAAGAGTTGATCTAATTATTAGATCCGGCGGCCAACCAGTACGGTTAAGCAATTTCCTGCCACTTCAAAGCGGATATGCCGCAATTCATGTGTTTGACGATTATTTTATCGATATAAAACTAACTGATTTAGATAACGTTATTGCAAAGTATAGAGCCATTAATATGAATTTTGGAAAATAAGTACTCTGATTTCTACCGAAATTAAAAACTCCCTTTCAATTCACACAATTGAAGGGGAGTTTTTTTATAAGTTTTTATCTTCTTATCTCCCTACGCCCTCGCAAACAATTTTTCGAACGTGTTGGGGCCGGCAATGCCGTCCATCCCAAGCCCGTTGGCGCGCTGGAAGTTGCGCACCGCAAGGTCGGTTACAGGACCGAAAATGCCGTCCGGTATCGTGGAAAACCCGTTTACGTACAGCGCCGCCTGCAAAATCCAAACGATATTGCCCCGGTCGCCCTGCCGCACGAGCCGCGTTGCCGCCCTTGTGCGCGGCCCCCACACGCCGTCGGTGACGAGCCCCGCGTTAAAATTGCGGTTTAGCTCCGTCTGGAAGGCGCGGATGAGCGCGCGGTTTGAAACCGGCCCCCAAATACCGTCCGCCACCAGCCCCGCGTTGTAGCGTTCGTTTAGGGTGGATTGAATCCTGCGCACGTTGGCGACATAATCGCCGGGCGGAGGGGGCGGGATGACGGGCGGCTGCGGGGGCTCGACGGGCCGGCACGTAACTCCGAGCGAGCTTATGATTCCGCTGGCAATCGCGTCGGCGTAGGCGTCGAATCGCGTGTCGAACAGCCGGTTGTCCTCGGCGTTGGAGATAAACCCGAGCTCCAGCAAAGTAGACGGCGCATACGTTTGGCGCAGCACGGAAAAATTGCCGTACGCAAGCCCTAAATTGCGCTGCACCCCCGCCGATACGACGCGGCTGAGTATCAAATTCGCCGTCGCCACGGATTTTGCCGACGGATTCGTGTATACCCAAGCCTCCACGCCGTTTAAATTGGGGTTGGTGGAGGCGTTGCGGTGGAAGGATACAAATAAGTCCGCGTTTGCCGCGTTCGAAATTTGGCTGCGTTCCAACAGCGGGATAAACACGTCGGTTGAGCGCGTGTAAATCACGTTTATCCCGCCGCAGTCCTTCAGCCTTTGCCCCACGGCCAACGCCATGCGTAAATTGTCGTCTTTCTCCAACCGCGTGCCGCTGACCGCGCCGGAATCGTACCCGCCGTGGCCTGCGTCCAAAACAACCGTTGCCATATATGTAGTGCTCCTTGATAGATGGTGCTACTCCTATGATATGGCGGAGCGGTGGGAAACGTGATTCGGGATTCAATCCTAATCCTAAATCAAAAAATTGCCCTTGTAATTGCCCGTAACCGAGAAAATGACCCAGGAGGCTACGTTTTCGGCGTAGTCGCCGATTTTTTCGAAATACTTGGCGATCATCATCAGGTATATGGCCTGATCGGCGACGGCGGCATTGGTTTTAATGAGATCGATCAGCTCTTGCCGGCTTTCAATAAACAACTCGTCCATCTCGTTGTCCGTCTCGATAATCACTTTGGCAAGCTCTAAATCGGTGCGCACAAAGCTGTCGATGCAGCCGCGCACCATGCGCCGCGCGATTTCCGCCATCCGTGGGATAAACGCCGGGTCGGTTTGGCAGCCCTCCTCGCACATCCTTAAAACGATCGAACAAATGTCCGCCGCCTGATCCCCCATACGCTCGATTTCGCCCACCATCCTCAGCGCCGTCGAAACGGCCCGCAGGTCGCTGGCAACGGGCTGCTGGCACAGCATGATTTTGAGCGCGGAGCTTCCGATGGCGCCGTTCATTTCGTTGATTTTTTTGTCGTTTTCGATGACGCTTTTGGCGAGCTCCGCGTCGCGGGTCATCAGCGCCTTAACGCTAAGGCCGATGGCCTCTTCAACCGCCGCGCCCATTTTGATGATGGCGCTATGGAGCTCTTTTAACTCCGCATCGAACTTATTCCGTATCGACATAATTTTATCCCTCCACAATATCTTAATTATAACGTACAATGCGCACTTTGTCAATAGGGATGCAAAAGTTTCTTGACAAAGTATGCCGAGATGGGGTACAATATTCTTAATGCTGAATTTTCAGTCGTTGTTTCATGTTGTGTTTTTGCAAATCGCCGGGGCGATTCTTTTGTCGTACCTTGCTTTTTCCATCTACTTTTTTATCAAAAAAAAGTATCGGCGCAACGCTTTGGACGCGGTTTTTGCGATTGTCAACTGGGCGGCGCTTTTGTCAACCGCTGCGTTCGGGGCAATCGCAATACTTACGAACTTGCGGAAATTGCCGTACGCCACTTTCAAAGAACCGATGGAACTCCTATACGGGACTTGGATGGGCCCGGCGCTTTTGTGCGCGGCGGGAGCGGCGGCGCTTTTGTGCGCGGCGCTGCATATCGTAAAATCCGGCGGACGAAGGGAATTAGGGGTCAGGGGTCAGGGGTTAGGGGTTAGGGAAGAAGATGAGAAGCCGAAAGAAGAATGCGAATATGAGCCCATAGTTTTCGTCGCGCCGTCGCCGAAAATAGACTTCGAGGCCGTCATGCGCTCCGCCGACGCCGCGCGGCTTGAGGCCGCCGAGGCGCTGGCCGCATTGGAAGAAGCGCTGACGGAAGCAGTGATCAGTGATCAGTGGGAAGTTTTCAGTGAGGACGAAGTGAACGGCGAACAGTGGACAGTGGACGGTGAAGAAGAAGTTGATATTGTAGGGGCGGTTTATTTTCCGCCCGCCGAGCCCGAACCGGAAGAAGCCGAAGAACCCGCAGAACCACCCGAATCAAAACCAGAAGAAGCCGAAGAACCCGCAGAACCGCCAGAACCGAAGTCGGCAATTGAAGTGCCAATTCGCAAAGTTCGCAAGCCCGCCCGACGCCCCGCATCACAGAAAAATACAGCTCCCCCGCCGCAACACGATGTGCCAACGACTCTCTCCGATTCATCCGGCCATCCGGAACCGTCAAAGCTCAACCGTCAACCGTCCTCTCCAAAAATGCCGTCGGCTCCCCCGTCGAAACCCTATGTGCCCGTCCGCAAATACGTCGTACTCAACCGCCGCAACGCTGCCACGCTTTTCGAGTACTACCTATCCGAAAAAGACGCCCCCGGGCGGCAAAAGCTCGAGGACGCCATCAGCAAGGTGATAATAAAGTAACGACTTAAAAAAAAGAGCCGTCTCACTTTCCCCGCGAGACGGCTCTTTTTATTACTGTTTAATTATCCGTGGTCGTGGCCGTCGTGGTCGTCGTGATCGGTAAGGCCGAAGTAATCCGCCAGCTGCTCGGCGGTGGGGTAATCCTCTTCGGCCAACGTGCCGATCATAAAGGACACCGAGCCCGGCCTCAGCTTTTTAAAGAAGGTATACGCCGTCCCGGCTTGAGTCCATTCGTCGTACGCCGCAAAAAATACCAAATGGCCGGCGACGATGTCCGTCCTAAAGGTTCCGGCCGTCACCACGTCGCGGTCGGTGAGCTGTTCACCCTCTTCGCCGGTCGGGGATGCGGCGGCTTTTTCCGCCGCGGTCTTAAATATATCGGTGCGCCAAATCGCCGCCCCTTGCAAATAGTACATGTATTGGCCTTTTACCATCAAAAGCTCGGGGCTGGACGAGAGTATCTTAACGCCCGCGCTCTCCGCGCCGACGGTGGTGAGCCGGAAAACGCCGGAGTCCGAAAAGCCCAACATATACGCGTGGGAATCGAACGGGTTTTGGCGGTAATAGTATTTGGTATGGTAGCTGTCAAAATTCTGCTGACCGAACACGGTGCCAGACACCTGGCCGCGCTTAACGGTTGCTTGTGCCTCGTAATCCTGATAACGCTTGCTGCCCTGCACCTTGATGCCGGACTCGCCCTCTATCTCCGTTTCCGGCATCATCAGCATATCGTGGAGATTTGAAAACTGCACCTCGGTCGTTTCCCATTCCGTTTGCGCCGTATAGAAAATCAGCCCGTCGCGCACGTCCTCAATCTGAGTGGGCTTGTCGTTGCCCGTCATCGCAAAGCTGAAACGCTCCGCACCGTCGGGGCTGGTGACCTCGATCAGGTTGCCGCGCTTCATCTTGTCGCCCTCTTTTACGTCGCGGGTGTAAAACACAAAGTCCCCTAAGCCGATCGGAGCGGAGTTATTTTTGTCATAGGTGTCGCGTACCGGGATATAAACGTTGTTCGCTTCCTGCGTCAAATACATCGCTTTGTAGATGGTGGTGCCCTTCATGCGCACCGAAACAACGTCTAATTTTCCGTCTTCGTTTTGGTACGAGCAAACCAAATACACGCTATCGCCCGATTTATAAAATCCGTAAGGCGTGCTTTCTGCGACGCCCTTGGTGGTTAAAATCTTGCGGACGTCTTTTCCGCTTACGTGCATCCGCCAAAATTCCGTGTGGGTCGACTGAACGACGCCCGAGCGGTTCTTTTCGTTGTTCGGCGTCGCGAAATACAGGTATTCGTCGAAAATAAAGATGCCGCCCTGCGCATAGCCCGCCGTGCCGGCCGTTTTGGGCGCGACCGCAACGTTTTTGACCCAATCGATTTTTTCGCCGAGTTCTTCTTCTTCGTCCGTGATTTCAAGATCCGCAAAGTCTTTGCCGTACTTGTTAATCGTATCGGCGAACTTTAGCCGACCCTCGGCCGCGATTTCAAAGTCGAACAGCATTTCCGTAAGCGGCATGCCCGCGATTGGATTGCCGTCGGCGTCCTTTGCCATAATCGCCGAGCCGACCGACGCGATATTTTTGTCGCCGTCGACGCGCTTAGACGCCTCTACGTTCAGCTTTGCGCGGTAAATGCCGCCCTTAACGACGTTGCCGAAGACGTTTTGCTTTGCGTCCTCGTCGGCATAGCCGCGCAGACCGTTGATGAAATAGACGTACTCCCCGTATTGCACGGCAGAGCCGCCGTTTGAATACACGACGTAATCGAAATCCTTTTGCGGATTCTCTATCCTTTGGTCGGGGTACCCGCAACCCGAAAAGCAGAGGGCCGCCGAAAGCAAGACGCAAGCAAGAGTGATAATTCTTTTCTTCATTGTAAGGTTTTACTCCAGTAAAAACGAGTCGGAGTTTATTATATAGTAATTTTGTCCGCATGTCAATGATTTAAACGGGTATGAATGGATAAATGCAGAGCTTTCACATGAAAAGTCCTTGTTGAACCGGGATTTTTTCTAAAAAAGCGAATTTTCGCTTCCATACGGTGCATCAAACCGTTTGTGGTGTCTGCATACCTTTTATTTTTGCCCCGATCCTTTGCAGAAGCAAATGTCGCGAATATTTTGCGTATTTGCGACTATCTTGCGTATTGCAATTCGTTATCTCACCCCTTTTTGCTTTTGCAAATTATCTCAAATTATCTTGCGTGGGGTTTAAGTACTTTTTTAAGTACTTTTTTGGGGGACGGCTGTCCCCGCCATCCACCATTCATCCATTGTTATTTTTACAGGAACATCGCCATATACAGCGGATAAGTCGTTATTCCGTCTAAACTGCCGATATTGCCGCTTGTAAGTTTTATGCCCGCAATCCTTTCGTTTTCCGACATCGCAACTTTTAACGAATTTGCCTTGCCTCTGCCTGACTTAACTTCCACGCCCGTAATCGTACCGTTAATCCGGACAACAAAATCCACTTCCAGTCTGTCGCCGTCCGCATAGTAATAAAGCGACTTGCCTAGTCGTGCAAACATAGAAGCGATAAGGTTCTCGTATATCGCGCCCTTACCCATGCCCATTTTGTCGTCAATAATATCCTTTTGTGCGCCATCCTCAAGCATTGCAACAAGCAAGCCTGTATCGTGCGAATAAAGTTTGAAATATCCCGCTTTAACAAAACTCTCTAAAGGCGATTGCGGAGTTGTTAAGTTATCGCAAAGAAGCACAAGTCCCGCTTCTTTGAGCCAATCGATACTGCTTTCAAACTTCCTTGCGGCACCGTTTCGTTCCACCACGGAATACTGAAACTTTGAATTTTCCTTTGCAAACTGACGCGGCAACGATAGGGCGCGTTTTTTAGAGGAACGTGGTTGATTTTTCGGGTATCGGACGGGGTGGAGTAGGTGGCTAAAAACGCAAAGGGCATCTCGTCGTTTTTATTTTCAACCAGATGAAAAAATACCCTGCCCATCACCGTCAAATCGGATTTCTGTTCGGTTAAAAACTGCGCGACGGTTCCGCTGTATGCGGCGATGTCGATTTTAAACACTTCGCCGAGGCGGGAAAAGGTTTCTCTCAGCCAAGCTTTGGTGATATATTCCATTCCCGGCGCAAAGGGCGCGGCCCGCACCATTTTGGAAAGCTCGTCGTCGGAAAATCCAAGCTCCGCATTCTCGCGCAAAAACTCAATGTCGCCCCGCTTTGCAATGAGGCCGATCATCCTCTCCGAAAGCCCGTGCAAAAACCGCACGCCGGCGCTCACGTCGTCGTCAAACGGCTTAAATCCAAAGTAAAACAGCGTCCTAAAAGAGTCCGACACAAAATGCTCATGCAATTCCGAATCCTGCGCGGACGTGGCGCCGCTTCCTTCAAAATCTATCGAAAAGCCATGCTCTTCAAATATAGCGATTAATCTTTTATTAACTTCGGAAAATTTCGACATATCGTTTCGTTTCGTTTAAATATCCTGTATGACAACCCATCGACCGTTTTTATTGCCGCCAACGCGGGTAATCACGCCCCGGTTCCTAAGCGAGCGCAATGTATCATGAACGGCGCGGGTTTTACGGCCGATTAAATCGGCGATTGATTCCACCGTCAAGGTTCCGTCAGATTTCAGAAGGTCTAAAACGCGCTGTTCGGGTTTTGTAAGGGGCTCTCCTTTATTAATCGTTAATCCCTCCAGCATTCCAATACGCGTTTTGATTTCATCTGCGGACGGCAGTACGTTTACAAACTCTTGGGGCAAGGGCTTCCCAAGCTCATAATGGCTTACGCCTATCGGCTTATTTAAATCCTTAAGCGCGTATTCGACAACGGTATTCTTTTTGCTTTTGCAGAGCAACAGGCCGATAGTCGGATTATCCAGTTCCGTTCTGAGCATATCATCGACCGCCGAGATGTAAAAATTCAGTTTTCCGGCATATTCGGGCTTAAACGACTTTGCTTTCAATTCAATTACCACGTAGCATCTGAGCTTAAGATTGTAAAAAAGCAAATCGATATAAAAATCTTCGTCGTCAACCGTCAAGTGGTATTGCCTGCCAACATACGCAAAGCCGGAGCCAAACTCAAGTAAAACCTTTGTGATGTCGGAAACCAGTTTATCTTCAATCGTGCGCTCGTCAATTTCCCCGCGGAACGGGATAAAATCAAAAATGTACGGATCCTTCATCGTTTGCACAGCCAGGTCGCTTTGCGGCGCGGGAAGTCTCAACTTATAGTTTGTCACCTTTTCCGCCAACACCTGACGTTGATATAAACCCGACTCCACCATATGCACCATAACGTCGCGCGTCCAACTATGCTTTACGGTTTCCGCCGCATACCACAAATAATCCTCCGTACCGCTGCTTTTATCCATAAGAGCTTGATTATGATACCAAGTTATGCGTCCCAAAATCTTTTCTATAAGGTCAAGCGACGAAAACGTGCGGGCAAATTTTGCCATATACCGAAGATTGCGCTCGGAATAGCCTTGTGCCATAGGAAATTCAATTCTAATATCACGCGCCAAGTTTCTTACAAATTCCTTTCCCCAACCACGCTTTGAGTTAATATCGCTTCCAATTTCCCAATACAACCTCGTCATTTCAACATACGCGGCAAGCGTAGCTTTGTACTGCGCGGAATAAATCTTTTGCTTGATTCCGTTCAGTAGTTCTAAATATTCGTTGTTGTCGATTAACATAGTTTTATTTCCTCTTCAAACTTTTTGCAAGCGAGACTTGCAAAAAGACTGCAGGATAAACTGCAGGATAAAATGAGCAACTTACCTTTCTGCATTGTATCAAAAATAATCGAAAAACACAAACGTTTTCACCTTATCCCGCGAAATATATTTTTCTGCATAAAAGAAAAAACTGCATATAAGCGCGGGATGCCATAGAAAAAAGCCCCGCTGGCCAGATTCCGTTCCGGGCGACGGGGCTCTGTATTAAGTTGTGGGTTTTAGCTGAACAGGCTTTGGAATAAATCCTATATGAGTTTCCGACTTTAAATATTGGCGAGTCCTCTTTGCAAAGCCACGCATCAAGCCTTAGTACATAATCTTCGAATGTACCCTCAACGAGTTTCAAAACAATTTCCCGATCCGCTTCTTTTGACGCATTTATCTCCGACAATAAAGCCACCGGCATGATATCGCTGCCGCAACTACTACGCCGTTAAATATATCCGGCTGCCCGAATTGCTGGCGGAGTTGGCGCTCGCCAAAAGCAACGGAACGTACAAGGCACTCCTGAAAAAACTGAAGCAGGTTCAGCTGCTTATCCTTGACAATTGGCTGATCTACCCGCTCAAGGAGGCCGAGGCGCACGACGTTTTAGAGATTGCCGAGGCGCGTTACAAGAAAGGCTCTACCGTCTTTTGTTCGCAAGTGGACGTCGGAGGCTGGTACGACAACCTCGGCGAGTCCATCGTCGCCGACGCCATCTGCGACCGCATCGCCCACGAATCCTACCGCATCGTCATCGGAGGTAACGACTCCATGAGAAAGCGGAAAGGGCTTGTAGAGGAGGGCTGACGCCCTCGTTGGGGAACCCGTCTAAGCATAGGGTTTTTGAGTTTTTCCGATTAAGTACTTTTTTAAGTACTTTTTTTGGAGACTACCTTTTCGGGCGGGCGCAGAGTGTCAAAAATCCTCAAAAAATAATCGAAAATACGCAAGATAATCGCAAAAACAAATAAAAAAGCGCGGTTTTAAGGCTTAAAATACCCTAAAACCGCGCTTCCGTTGGAGCGGAAGACGAGATTCGAACTCGCGACATTTGCCTTGGCAACCGTGGGATTTTCCTTATTTTACTTGTTTTTAGTAAAATATTGTGCGTATCTTTGATTATCTTGCGTATCTTTCTCGACTTTCTTGGCTTCCTTGCGTTTCGGAAATTATCTCGAATTATCTTGCGAGGGGCCTAAGTACTTTTTTAAGTACTCTTTTGGGCCAATAATTAAGCGGCATCGCTTGCGCTTAATATCATTTTTTTGCCCTTACTCTAACAAACTCAAAATTTCATCTTTGGTCATTTTGGTTATATCGGTTTCGCCCTCTCGGATGATACTGTCAAACAACTCCTTTTTGCGGTTTTGGAGCGTGACGATTTTTTCTTCGATTGTATTTTTGAGAATCAGCTTATACACCGAAACAACGTTTTTCTGCCCGATGCGGTGGGCGCGGTCGGTCGCCTGGTTTTGAACGCTCAAATTCCACCACGGGTCGTAATGGATGACGATATCCGCGCCCGTCAAATTGAGGCCCGTTCCGCCCGCCTTTAGGGAAATCAGAAAAACCTGTGTGGAGCCCGCGTTAAAGGCATCCACCAGCCCGACCCGGTCTTCTACCTTTGTATCTCCCTGCAAAAGAAAAAACTCAATCCCCTCCTCCGAAAGGCGTTTCCCGATAATCGCCAGCATGGAGGTAAACTGGGAGAACAGCAATACCTTGTGCCCGTTTTGCACAGCCGAGGAAACTAAGTCGAGCGCCGCCTCCAGCTTTGCGCTGTTTCCGGCGTAATTCTCTAAAAAGAGCGACGGGTCGCAGCACAGCTGCCTTAGGCGCGTCAAAAATGCGAGAATCTGTATTTTTCCTCTGGCATCGTCCGCAAGGCTTTTTATACTTTCCTTGAACATGAGGGCGTGCGCCGCATACACATCCTTTTGCTTATCCTCAAGCTCTATCTCGATAACGCTTTCCTGTTTTTCGGGCAATTCGCTCAATACATCCCTTTTTAAGCGCCGCAGGATAAACGGCGCGGTCATGGCGTTCAGCCGTCCGGTTGCGGCCATGTCCGCGTATTTTACGATATTTCTTTCAAACGTTTCCCTAAAGCGGTGGTACGAATACAGATAGCCGGGCATGATAAGGCGCACCGGCATCGAGCGAGCGCATAAAAGCGATCGCCTGTACGCTTTTGCCAAGTCCCATATCGTCCGCGAGTATGCCGCCGAAGCTGTACGCGCTTAGCGCCTTCATCCACCTAAAACCGCTTTTTTGATACGGCCGGAGCATCGGCGATAGACCCGGCGGCGGTTCCGCATCAAGGGCGTCAAACCTTGAGATGTCGTTGACGAGATCGTCAAACGCAGAATTTCGCTCGGTTTTTAGACCGTACCGCCCCGAAAGTCCGTCGACATGCAACGCGCGGAATTTAGGGAGCAGCAGCTTTCCATCGTTCAACCCGGTGACGTTTTTTACCTCGGACGCTTCCATCAGCTCGGCGGCGACGGCCAACTGCCCGTCGTCCCCCAGCGCGATAAAGGCGCTGTTTTTTAGGCGCACATATTTTTTCTTTAGCGAATAAGCGGACAAAATTGCTTGGATGTCCTCATCCGTATATTCGCCTTCCAGCTTAATATCAATTTCCAAAAGGTCGTTTTCGAGTTTGACCCCGAGCGTTACATCAGGCGGCCTATTGATGCGTATCGCCTTAAATGCGTCGGTGGCGTAAACCTCCCCCGCCTTTTCAAATTCGCAAAGCCCTTCGGATAAAAAGGCAAATTGCCGGTCGTCGCTTTTTATCACCAGCGCCCTCATGCGCCAATCATATTCGAAGTATTTTTTTAATAGGCTTCTTATTTCGAGCTCGACCCTCATGTCGCCCACGGTATCGTACCTGACATAACTATCTATGTCCGAGAGGTTGACCCGCACCGCACCGTAGCCCGCGTCCACTTTTACGGTGATGGCCCCGTCAACCCGGTCAAGATAAAATTTACAGTCAAATTTTTCAGCGGTGAATTTTTTCAGATCGATATCTTTATACTTGATGTCGAAATGCGGGGAAAGCTCGGGAGCCGCCTTTAAAAAATATGCCTTAAACTGATTCTCGGAAAAAATTTTATCGGAGGAGTGCGCGCGGAACAGCGGCGCGGCGGCGCGGGCGTATGCGGACGTCACGCGGTAAATTGTGTTTCGGACGAAAGCATAATCGTGCGCCATACCCTTAATCATTATCGCGCTCCAGTAATCCTCTTTTAACTTATATGTTCCGTCTTTTACGGAAAAGGTCATCTTCAATCGCGGATCGCCTTCGCAAAAACGCGTTTCGCAGTTGCTTTTATAAAGCGGGTACTCGTCCTGCATGCTGAGCAGCAACGGGAAAAACAAATCCGCAGCACTACCCTCAAATGTGATTTCGTCTTTTATCGTGTTATAGGAGCTGTAGCTGTAATACCGGCTGCTTTCGCTTTGATTTGAATCGATATAGCGTATAAGCTTGGCGGCGAACGGTGCGCACTCCGGCAAAAACATCGCCTCGGAATGCACGGGCGAGCACTCCTTGCCATAACTGCGCTCCCTTCCGTTTTTTACGTCCTCGTAAAAGCGAACGAGATTTCTTACGCAATACAACCGCTCATACCCTATTTTAACGCCCAGCGTTATGCGGCCGTTGCGTTCACTTAAGATGGGCACAAGATGTACCTTTTCTTGTCCCTCGCCCAAAAGCCCTAGGTTGATTTGCTTGGCGTATTCGGCCACAAGCCGGTTCGGGGACTCAAAAGCAGGCCTCGCAATGGCGGCTGCGGGCGGCTCCTTTTTTTCATAAATCTGCGCAAACAGTTCCCCGTAAACCCCGCCGAGTTTTTCCTTAAAAAGAGAAATTATCCTGTTTGTTTGAGCGTTATCGCCATCTTCACTTTCATCGTCGTCTTCACTCTCATCGTCGTCTTCATCGTATTCTTCGATTTCCGTGTATGTTTGAATCCTGGCCGCCGGAGCCGCAGATGTACTTGCGACGACGGAGCCGTGCCGCTCCTGAAGCTGTCGGCCGTATATCGCCAGCGCCGCGATGTGTTTGCATATAATTGCGCTCCCGACCGCATACGGGCATGAGCAATAAGATTTAAAAAACGCGCCGTCATGGAAAACAATGCGGGTTTTATAGGTCGACGACCCCTTGATTTTTGCGCTTATTTCGCAAATCTCCACGCCGGAATCGACGCTTTCGCTGCAGATGTACTCGCCGATCCTGCGGTCGTTCGCGTAGCCCCCGGCCCGCTCTCGGATGGCTTGGCCGGCTTTATTGATAATTTCGGAAAATTTCAGCATTTTATCCTTATTTAAAGCTTATCTACCAACACAATATCGGAATTCTTTTTCGCCGCATCTTTTAAGCCCTGCGTAAATCCGGCGGTACTGAAAATAACGAATTGAACGGCGTTGCTTGCAGTCAGCTCGGCCAGCGCCGTCACCTTGGCCTCTAAATTGTGCAGGCAATCCAATCCTTTAGGCGATGTGGTATATTTGCATTCGCCGACGATTAGGTTTTTTTCCACCGTATCCAACGCCACGATGTCGGTTTGGCCCGTCTTTGGTCCCCAATAACTGCCGACTTTATTGAACGGGAATTTGAACTTGCCCCGGCTTAACAGCTCCCACATTTTTTCACGGCAAATATCCTCATAAATATAAGAAGCAAAATTTTGAACGAAGCCCTGCTTTATCCGCTCTAAGACGTGACCGGTTTCGCCTTTTGCCAAATTAGATTGATAGGGATAAACAAACTTAAACCAAAAAGCGATGTAGTTGTCCTTAATCCTATAAAGACCGGATTTGCTTTTTTCGGGGCTCGGTTCCGTTACCGGCACCTCCCTTTCCACCAAGTCCAAATCAATCAGCACCTTAAGGTATTTTGTCAGGCCGGTTGAAGGCACGCCCAACGCCGATGAAATGTCCGCTAACTTTCTGTTCCCCGCCGCGATGGCCTTAATAAGCGAAAAATAGCTCCCGATTTCCTGCACTTCCTGCTGAAGTAAAAAATAAGGCTCCTCGTATAAAAAGCTTGTGCTCCTTAAAACATTCTCTTCGATGGCCTTGAAGATGTCGTCGTAGAGATTAAAAACCTCAATATACTTCGGCACGCCGCCCGTGACGGCGTAATACGGAAGCAGCTCCTCGGCGGTTTTTGTTGCCGGGAAAAAATCTCCGTAGTATTTAAACTCAATTTGCTTTAAGTTTATTTGGCTCGTGCGCCTGCCGTACAGCGGACTTCCATAATCGAGCACCTGCGACTTCATTAAGGATATCAGCGATCCGCAAAGTATTAGCATAACGTTGGCGTTTTTAAGCACCGTTTCCCAAATTTTTTGCATGATTGAAGGAAAAGCGGGGTTGGATTGCCCGATGTACTGGAACTCGTCCATGATGAGTATTTTTTTTGTTTCGGGCCTACTGTCCGCCAGCATTTTAAACACGCGCGCCCAATCCGCATCGGCGGACTTTAGTAGCTCGTTTCCTAAGTATTCCGCCGCCTGCGCTTTGAATGCTTTTGCGTTTTGCGCTTCGGATTCCTTTGTCGCCAAAAAATACAGCGAATCCTTATCTCTGATAAATTCCGCAATAAGCTCTGTCTTGCCGACGCGGCGGCGACCGTACATGACAACAAAGGAAGAACCATCGGCCTTATACTCTCTTTCAAGCGCGCTTAATTCTTCAACTCTGTTGATAAACCGCTTCATGAATTCACCTCCCTGTTATTATACCACAAATTATAATAATTTCAAGCATTATTGAGGCGGTTTTGAAAAATTTTTTGTTTTTTTATTAGTGAAATCTGCTTTGTAAAGGCAGATGTCGCGAATATTTTGCGTAAAAGCGATTATCTTTCGTATCGTGATTCGTTATCTCGCCCCTTTTGCGTTTCGTAAATTATCTCAAATTATCTTGCGTGTGGTCTAAGTACTTTTTTAAGTACTTTTTTCGGGGACGGTTTTCTCAGGCATCCACTATTCATTCAGCAAAAACTCAAGCATATGGGGCACGGGCTTACTTCAATATTTCCCAATAGCCGCTTTTCCGCGAACCTGCGCGTTGAATCCAGCCTTTCTTTTTAAGCTCGCGTATTATTTTATCGATCGTTGATTCTGCTTTTCCTAACTCTACGGCTAAAACAGGCATTGTTATTGTCGGTTTTTGGGCAATTATCTCAAGAACAGCTTTTGCAGACTCGCTCGGCTCTAATTTTATCCCGCCATTTATCCCGCCATTTATCCCGCCATTTTGGTGACCTGTCGCTTTTCCTATTCTAGCATCAAAAGAGTAATTATCATCCAGCGGCACGATTATCTGGAAGATGTCACCCTCTATGAATTGCGGATCCTTACCCGAATACAATTTTACATACCTAAACAGATTGCGAACGCCCGAACCCAGCTCGTCCGCATAGCCTATATTTCTGAAGAATGCCGCAATAATAGGATTTTTGGAGTCAGGCTCTAAGTTTTTTGGCGTAAGCTCACCTATGCGGGCGGCGCGGTTTGCATTCTCAACAAACATCCTATCTTTTTCAATAACAAATTTCGCAAAACGTGTGCTCGTAAACTCGCGATGCATGAGCGTATTAACCAGCATC
The DNA here is from genome assembly GCA_009781235.1 of Bacillota bacterium. Taxonomy (GTDB): domain Bacteria; phylum Bacillota; class Clostridia; order Christensenellales; family Pumilibacteraceae; genus WRAP01. Next base: position 8,603 of record WQYM01000016.1, on the reverse strand, counting down.
TCGCGACTAATTTTACTGCGCAATGAAACGCGAGCATCCTCTTCAAGATAAAACTTATCCCATAAATGCTTTTCTGCAAAACTCATAAGCAAATCATAGCTTTCGATAAGATTTGTTTCGACGATTAAACGGTCATCATAACGGTCGGTATTCACTTTGCGCAACAAGGCATCCGTACGGTGCGTAGGGCAACAGTCTTTAATAACCTCATCCCGCCCCAGCAGCAAGACCGCCGCAAGATTATATCCCCATTTCCCGGTTTCCACATCTTGTGAATAGAGTCCCGCGCTTTTAATAATCTCCTTGTCGCTCATGTCCTTCCAAGGATGGTTTGCATCACGGTGCGCGGCCATTTTCCTTATTTTCGGAAAAAGGTCAAATCGCAAGCTCTCATCCTTAACATGGGGGAAAACCCTCTTTTCGGTAAAAATTCTTTGCTTGCGGATATACATCATCGCAATCGAGCCAGTTGCCGTCACTTTTACGTCGGACTCTTTCACGCGGTCAAAGATGACCTTCTTATAGCTATGGACTTCGGATGACTCCGGCACGCGAATATGAATAACGTCCTTGCCCTCGTAAACAAAAGATTCGGGGGAAAGATAAACCGTCGGAGAGATGACCTCCGGATTGCTAATCATCGAAATGATGTTCTTGATATCGCCCTCAACCGAATTGCGCGGAACGCCTGTCACCTCGCTGTTGTCCTCAACCCCAAGAAAAATATCGCCGCCGAAACGGTTTAAAAACGAGCAGATAGACTCGTAAAGATCGTCCTTGGCACCTTTTTTGCAGGTTTTAAATTCAACTGCAATGGTTTCGCCTATGCTAAGGATTTTTTGAAATTTCTTTATATCCACTACTCTGTTGCCTCCTCGGTGATTCTGCCTATATAATATCATTTTTGCGTTGACTTGTCCATTGAAAACAATATACTCAAACTATTATTTACCAGCCCAACCGCTAGAACAATTTTGTAAACAATCCCAGCCAACGCTCTTTTTTCTGAGTTTCTAACTTGCGGACTTTTTTCAAGTACGCGCTATATTCTTTTGAGAGCGGCGGCAATATCGTAGAACCGTCTTCCGTTTTTTCACCGCGCTCTAACATGGCAAACAAATCATCCTCCGGTTTTTTAGGATTTTCATACTCCTCATTCCATTTCTCGCCGAGGATATAATCGGTCAATTCAATCAATTCACAAAGTTCGCTGTACTCTTGATGTTGAGAAGGACAGGTTTCTTTATCAATATCGCAAACCTTTTCCCAGCCCGTTTTGACTAAAGGCAACCGGCATTTCAGCCATTTCATTAAATATTCGTCAAGCGCATATCCCTCAATGTCAACAACATCCTTGTAGTTTTTTTCTACACGCTCTTCTTTTTCAGCATGGAGCTTATCCACTTTACGCCATTCTGCAAATTTTTTCTTTTGTGCTTGCTCTTTTTCGGCATCGCAAAGCGGAGCTTGTTGTGTAAACTCCTCCGACTCTTTTTGAATCTTCTCGCTTATAAGTGCGTTAAGTTTAAAATTCTTACCTAATATCATTTTTTACCTCTTCATTAAACAAGACTTGGCATTACTCTATTGAGCGCATATAACCGCGCCCCGTGTATAACGTCAATAGTTGTTGCTTTAGATGCATCCAGTTTTCGTAATTGTTTTTATCGTCAGCACTTGAGTGCCAGATTGCCCTGTTCCGCTCATAGTGGCTGAAATCTCGCAAAAGATTGCTTGTCCATTTTTCGTCTAATAACGCAAAGTTGGCGACAATCACACCCGGCGCTCGGCTTGTCGCATAAGTTTGGTGTTTAAGATCGTAACGCAAAGCCGAGCCGAACATAAACCATAAATCATCTAACTCCGCGTTGACTTCCACAATATTGTCCTTACTCTCCATCAGTCGTTTTTATCTCCTTCATGAATTCTTATTTCTCACCAGCTCGCACAGCAGCTGTCCGTTTTGACGCGACCAGTAGTTTTCGTCGCAAACGATGACCAGCCTTTTCTTGACGCGGCTGACGGCGGTATTTAGGATGAGCTTTCCGTTGGAACGCGCATTAAACGAATCGGTGAAGTATTTGTCGGTCGTGTCGCAGACACTGAGTATCACCGTGTCCCACTCGCGGCCTTGGGAGCCGTGAACGGTCAAAATATTGTCACCCACAAAGCGGTAGCAATTTTTCCGCAGCAGCGACACTTGGTTCTTGTACGGTGCTAAAACCGCCGCGCTGTCGAGGTGTACAAAATTTTTTCGCAAATAATCCTTGATAGCGTCGGCCTCGTCCGGGTTTGCGCGCTTTTTTTCCGTTAGGGTTCGCCTGGGCGCATGGATAACCTCAATAATAATCCCACCCTTCCCCGCGCAACTCTTTAGCTCCGTCCTATAAACGCTTTTGCAAAGAATATCCAATAAATTCGCGCCAAAGCGATAGGTTTCGGTCAGGTTGGCTTTCGGCAAATTTTTGAACGCCGGAGCCATTTTTCTGACGTACCGCAGGTATTCCGTCTCCGCGCCGTCCGCTACTAAATCCGCCAAGTGCAGCGCCGACTGCGCCCAAACAAAAACCTCCTTGTATTCGGAGCCCTCGATCAGGTCGTCGTCTATCTCGCAAACGGGCGGCAGCTGGAAGTGGTCGCCCAAAAACGTGATGGGCGTTCCATTTGAAAACAGGGTGGCCGCTTTTGCCAAGCAGCAATAACCCGCCTCGTCTAAAAAAATGTGGTCGAACGAGAACGGCTTTTCCGTCGTTTCGTCATCGGCATAGCTTGTCGAAAACGCCCCGATGTAACCGTCTATCGTACAGCCCACCACGCTGAGCGTGTTCATGCGCCCTGCCGCCGTTTGGCTTTCGGTTTCGCTTAACTGCTCGTTTAATTCGGCAATCTGCTGCTTGAGTGCGTCAAGTCCGTCGTGCTCGTAGGCGGCGTACAGTCGTTCCTTTTCGGCAAATTCCTGCTCCATGTTGCGGAGCATTTCCTGCGCCGCCCGCGACACCTTGCCATGGGGGTCGGTTTTATCTTGCAAAACGCGCACGACCTCGGCCATAGTTTCCCGCTCGGTCTTATAATTGACGATGTCCTCTAAAAGCTCTTTTTGCTTGACAATCGCATACACGATTTGCGAAACGCCGCGAATCTCCAACACCTCGGGATACTTGTCCGCAAACGCCTTACTCGGCATCCCGAGCCGGAAAATATTGTGGCGGTCGATTCCGTGTCGGTCAAAGCAATCTATCACCGCCGCTATTGCCTGATCGACGGCGTTATTCGTAGGCGCGACGATCAAAACCTTTTGACCGGCCCGAAACAAATTGAGCACCGCGTTCGTTAAAACGTATTTGGTCTTGCCGGTGCCGGGCGCGCCCCAAACGTAGGAAAAGCCGCGACTCAAGCAGAAATTTGCCGCGTCCTCTTGGCTTTGCGACATGCCGTCAAACGGCTCTATTGTCGGAGCCACCATAGGATTATCCGGAATAATGATTTCGTGGCTCTCAAACCACTTCCCCGTCCGCGCCACCAAATACTTTAAGTCCAAAACGATTTTGACGTCTTTTAACTCGAAATCCTCTAAGCCCGCCAGCTCCTCTTTGGCTTGTTTGTTGATGACCTGTATAACCAAATCCCGCTTGTCCTCGTCCCACAGAATCATCTTGACGTGGTTTGGGAGGTAATTTTTTTCGCGCACCTGCACCGTCATGTTGTCGAGGATTTTCAGCTTTTTATCCAAGCGCAATCGATACAGGCATTTTTTGCCCGCGTCCTCAAACACGCGCTCTATCCCGACCACGTCAAAAAGTATTACGCCCTTGCCCGTTTCCGTCAGGTAATCGTAATATTTTTTTGAGCCGTCTATCAGCAGTTGATTGATATTTTGTGTTTGTGTTTTCATTTATTTATTCTGCAACTTGCTTCACCGACCGATAGAAAAACTCGATTTTGCCATCAACTTTGTCGGTGTGGAAATGGCCGCAAAACCAGCGGTCGAAGCTAATGTCGCCGTGGATTTTTTGCAAGGCCTTTTCGGTACGGTTTTCCACTTGGCTCTGGTCGACAAACGAAAGAAACATCTCGCGCGGCAAATTGTTGTACGGGCAGGTATGCGTTAAAACCCAATCAAACTTTTGGCCTTTGACCATCTCGTGAATTCCGTCCAATTCCGCATCGGTTAGCTCCTCGCCTTCCCACCAGCCGTTGCCGCGCAAAAGACGCCACGGCTTGTCCACGGAATACGCGCCGCCGATGACAAGGCACCGCTTGCCGTTAATATCGAGCGTCGTGCCGTTGGCGGCAAAATAGATGCCGTTGCTCTCGTAGCCGTCGCCGCCAAGCAATTCTATTTTCTCCGCCGCCATTTCGTTGAACGGTTGTTCGTGGTTGCCCTGAACGCAAAGCAATGTGATGGGCAGCGCGGCGGCGAATTCCTGACGCTCAAAATCCTTTTGCAGCTTATTAAAAAAGACGCTGTAAAAGAAGCCGACATCGCCGAGTAAAATCAGCAGGTCGTCTTTGGTTGTGTTGCCAATGCGAGCGACCCGAATAAAAAGATCGTTCACATCGCCGTGTATATCGCCGGTCACAAAGACCCGATTGAATTTTTTGTTAAAGGTTGTCATTGAAACGTTTTAGGGTCGGTATACCCCGGCTTTAAGACTACCTTGTCGTTGTCTTTAATGTACTCGTTGTAAACGCCTTCCCATTCGTCAAACTCATACTCCTCCACCGAAACGGAAGTGTACTTCTTAGACTTACCGAGCGTCTTTTCGACGATGCCCCGAATTTCCTCAGCGGCTGTACCTATCGCCTCTTTTGAGGGGCCGGGGAACATTTTAATTACGATGTGCGGCATAAAAAAACTCCTTGCTTTTGTCTTTAAATAGATTATTCCGCGATGAGGCTCGCGATATATTTGCCCTCGGCTTTATCGTTCCCGTCAAAACCAAAGGAAACGTCCGAACCGTTGGCTTTTGCTTGCACAAATAGCTGCGCCATCGCGATGCCCATGTCGATGCGCCGCATGTGTCCCATCATCTTTTCCATAAAGCCTTTGGGCGGGCGGAGATAAAAATCATAACGGCTACCGTTTTTCTCTATGAGCCACGGCTGCAAATTCATGGCGCTGGGCGCGATTCTTACCGTCTCTATAAGAGCGTCCGGTTCCGCGCCGCCAAGGATAATATCCTTTGCAACTTTACGCTTAAATCCGTCCGGATAAGCCCTTGTCTCGTCGCTTTTCGGGTATCCCGCCGTCATGGTAATCACGCAATCAAGCCCGTCTACCGCCTTAAAGTCTTTTTTCGGCTTTTTCATCCCCCACCAGCACGTCCCCAAGCCTCTCGATTGGAGTTCAAGCTCGATTTGCTGACCGATAAAACCGATGTTGTCTAAATGCAGCGACTTATCTTCGCTGTAAAAGGCGATGCAATAATCCGACCGCTTGTTTTTGACCTCGCGCTCTTTTAGCACCTTAACCTTTACCTTAATGCCGTCGACCAGCGGTTGGACGCCAAAGGCCTCGACCAAATCGGCGTCGCCGTCCAACAGCTCGCAAGGTCTTTCCGAATAAGCCCGAACCGCTTTCCTTTTGAAAATCGTCTCGGCTAACTGCTTGTAATCTTTGATTTTGGGTTCCATATTTCTATTCCGCCTCCCTTTGCAGCCATGCGGCAATAATCGGCTTGCTTTCTTCCGTCACGGCAAACAAAAACGCGCCGTAATGGCACTTGTCGTAGGCGCGGCTACCGACGGAAAATTGATAGCCCTTGGGGCATTTTTCGCTGCAGTATTTACAGTCTATCGCCTTGTCGATTTCCTTTATCATGATTGCGGTGAGTACGGCTGGAATTTCGGGGGTTTTGTTCCCCGGATAAAGGCGCACCAAAAGCCCGGACTTGCGAAATAAAAGATTCGCCAAGCTCTTCTTGGTTTTTGCGTGCTTATACGCGGCAAAAAGCCCGGAGGCTTTACTCTCGATTTTGAGCTTGCAGCCCGTGGCAGTCAAGCCCTCGTGCGTAGTTTTCACAAAATCCTGATGCTGCGGGTCGGTCGCCGCGATAAAGTCGTTGATTGTAGGTTCCATTTTAGTTGCCTTCCTTTAGCTATTTTTACGCCTGTTTGTCCATCAAATACTCCATCGGGATAAAAACGATGCCGTCCTTTTCCTGCCGCTCCGCAGTCTTTATGAAGCCAAGTCTCGCGTAGATTGGCTCGGCGTAAGGGGATGCGTTCACCGTGATTTTAGTCGCCGCGCTATTTTGACGGACTTCCGCCAAGAGATGCTGAAACAATGCGCGCGCGATCCCTTTTCGGTGGTATCGCTTGTCCACAAACATGAGGGCAATGTGGGAAGCGTCCCTGAGCGCGATAACTCCGATCACCGCTTCATCTTCGTAATATCCCCACGCCCTTTTCTTTCCAGATTTTAAATCGGCGGAGAATTCGTCATATTTGATTTTAAGATAGTTCTCAAACGTGATTTTGCCCTGCTCGGAATAATCGATGGCGACAAACTCCGAAAAAACAGCGTTCACCAGCGTAAGTGCTTGCTGCAGATCGTCATCGGCAATGATTTCTTTGATGCGCTCCATAAAACAGCCTCACCGCTTATCCCTGTCTCTTTTCAACGCGGCATAGCTGCGATCATAACTCGCCTCGCTCTCTTGAGAGAAAAAACAGGCCGGGAACTCGCCGCCGACTTGGTGATACGCAAGACAATCGCAGCACTTGCCCCGGCGGCTGCAAGGATATGTACAGGGGCATTTCATGGTTTTGTTGGTCGGACAATGGTTCATTTCCTTTCGACTCCTTTGGGGTCTTATTTGACCTCGCAATAGTTTTTCATCCGTTCCAGCATACGAATTAAAATGAATTTCTCCCCGTAAAGCTCTTTATACCTTACGGTTTTTTCTTTACCTTGCGCTTTCATCTCCGAAAGCGTTGTTTCGAGCTGCCGAACATCTTTCTCCGTGATGTCGTAAAATTCTTTTAAGTCCATAACGTTCCTATTCTCCTTCTACGGATTCGCCCAAGATGATTTTAGGCATGGTGATTAAACAGCGCGTCCAACGCTTGTAAAACTTCTCTAAGGCGGGCTTGCACAGCGCGGCGTGCGCCTCCGGGCTTTCGAGCTCCCAATACAGGACGTAGGTGATTTTGTCGGTTGCCCTTGTCAGCCGGATGGGAAGCTCGCCCTCTTTGACCGCGTTGAAATCTTTTTGCCGGTGCGTCCTTTTGACATACCGAACTGTGATTACGCCGTCCTGCGCCCGATAAAACTCCGCAACCTCCCGCATGAGCGCTTCGATCTCGTCGGCTTTAGTGGGCTTGGCCTCGTAAATGCATATTTCGTAGAACATAGGAAACTCCTTCCCGTTTTGGGTTGTCACACAATAGCCGTTGCGCTTACCACTACTTTACAATCTTAGAGATTTGCTTATATTCAAGCTTCAGTCTTTTAATTACGCCTTCTAAATGCTTGCGTTTTCCAATGGCCCGCTCGATTTGATTCACTTTTTCTATATCCTTACCTAAATAATCGCTCACGACCTTAGTACCGGAGCGATATTTGAGATAGTAGTAATCGCCGCTGGGCTTACTCTTTTTTACGATACTGCCCTTCGGAAGCTCGGAAATCTCTTTCAGATATATGTCCTGCATCCACAAATTACGCTCTTTTTCTTCTTGCAATACGCCTTCAATAACGGTCATAAAAGCCACCGCCCAATACTATCGATGCGCTTATTTTACCCCACAAATACCGTTTTGTCAACCGTTTGTGGGGTAAAACTTGCGGGGCATCTTATGCCGCGACTATCAACCCCTCTTGACCACAATTCTATAGTCAGTCGCCCCCTTGAAACCGCATTCATATTCATGCATTTCTTTGAACTTGTCCGCAACAAGGAAAATCTTTTTCAGCAAGTTCAGCATATCGCCGCAATTTGTCCACTCAAAATAAACATAGGCTTTTCGCGACTCCTTGTCTAGTGCGTTAAATTCGTCGGGGGAAAGCCATTCGTAAATTCCGGAATCTGATATAAGCCTCCCGGAATCGTATTTGAACCCATCCACCAAGTGCTTTTCAACATAGCCTTGATTCTCATATGAGCGCACAGCGATAAATCTTTGTGCGGATTCCTCATCAAATAAATAATGACGCGAATACTCACCATCGGGCAAATCTTCGCCGGCCACAATGGACTTTTTGCAGAACTCTTCGAAAATGTCATGCAACATGCTTTTGCCGTCAATTATGCTGTGGAAGTAGTCTGTTCCGTCCTTTCCCTTAAATTTCGGACAAAGGCATTTCCATTTGTCCTCTATTAAGCCTTCTAAATAAAAAGTGTGATACACACCCATGTCAATCTCCTCTTTCTAACGCTTCTTCGTTATTAGCCCTCTAAAAAGCTCGATGCGCTTTCTTAATGCCAAGCACAGTTTTTTATGCCGAGCTTCAAGCTCCGATGCGTCGGTTACTGATTCCGCTAAAATGCTCGCGTATTCGTCCTCGATGCCGTTAAGTAAGTCAAGGTCGATCCACGAAAAATCCTTAACCAATTTAATTTGTTTATCGTGCCACGAGCGGAACGGTCTGCTTACGATTT
>WQYM01000015.1 GCA_009781235.1 Bacillota bacterium | reverse complement strand
AGCAGATTGATCCCGAACCCGAACAAAACAACCGCCAGCGCCGCGTTCACGGCAATCAGGTGCGCGGCAAAGCCCTTTTTGTTGAAATAGCTTAACGAGATTTGCGCGTTGCCTAGAATATAGATAAACAACAGACTATCGCCCCCGAAGAAAATCGCGCCGAAAATCATGATTCCCGCGATAATAGTAGGGGATAAAAAGGTGGTGAGCGTTTTAGAAAGCGGGCTGATTTCGATAATAATGTATGCGGCGAGAATCGTGAGCCCCATCGAAAGACGAATGAGTGCCGACACCAGCGGATTATCGCTATTGTAGAGCACGCCCGTATAGACCGTTGTGATTGCAACATACGCACACACAATCAAAAAGATGTACGGCGCAGTCGCATTTTTTGCCGCGCCCCTAAAAATGTGTTTTCGTATAAAGGAGATCAAGGCAGCCGCCTCCCGGGGACGCTTAGCAATTCTTCCGCCGCTAATCTGAGCGGAATCTTTTCCTTTTGCTCTCCCGTTGCCATGTTTTTCAGCGTGACCGTATCCGATGCTTTTTCGTCCTCTCCGATAATCATCACGTACGGAATATTCAATCGATCCGCGTACTTAAACTTTGCCTTAGCCTTAGCGTCCTCTAAATAGACTTGGGCAGAGATTCCCGCCCCGCGCAGCTCTGCCGTCGCGGCGATACAAGCGTCGCAAGTTGCGCCGTCGGGGGACAGCACCAGCACGGTGGCAGCCGGCGCGGCCGCTTTTTGCCCCAGGAGATCGCTTAATTTATCAAAAAGGCGCGTCAGCCCGATTGAGATTCCGACGCCGGGCAATTTTTTGTCGGTGTAGTAGCCCGCCAAATCATCGTAGCGCCCGCCCGAGCAAATACTTCCGATGCCCTCAAACCCTTCCAAAAACGTCTCGTACACCGTGCCCGTATAATAATCGAGCCCGCGAACAATTATTAAATCGATTGCAAAATTTTCCTCCGGGACGCCGAAGAACCGGATTCCCTTTACAACCTCGGCTAATTCCGACACTCCCTCAAAAAACAGAGCGTTTCCGCTTGCGCCGTCGGGGGCAAGCCCCCGCCCTACGGACGTTTCCGCAACATGAGCCGACCCGGCTTCCGTAGGGCGGGGGCTTGCTCCCGCCGATAGCCCGTGCGTGCCTGATATCGCCGTAAGCTTGCTAAGTAATTCATCCGTCGTCCCGCTCAACGACACAAATTCCATGATTTTGCCGACGGATTTTTCCGAAATACCCAATTCCAAAAGTTCCGCGCGCACCTTTTCCGTCCCGATTTTTTTGAGCTTGTCCACGACGCCCATAATCCCGGATGCTTGTTCGGCCAGTCCCAAACCCGTCAAAAAACCCGAGAGAATTTTGCGGTTGGAGATATAGATTTTTATTTCGGGAAAGCCGCTGCCGGAAAATTCCGCACGGAGAGATGAAAATACCGCATAAATCACGGCGGCCATTTCGGCATCATATAGCACATTGAGTTTACCGTCGCCCACCGCGTCGACATCGCATTGATGAAATTCGCGGAACCGCCCCTTTTGCGGGCGCTCGCCGCGGTACACCTTGCCGATTTGATACCGCCGAAACGGGAAAGCCAGCTCATTATAGTTTTTGGCAACATATTTTGCGAGCGGCACCGTTAAATCAAAGCGCATCACCATGTCGGTGTCGCCTTTACTAAAGCGGTAGATTTGTTTTTCGGTCTCGCCGCCCGCCTTTGCCAACAGCACCCCCGCGTGTTCCAATACCGGCGTATCCAGCGGCAGATACCCAAAGCTCTCAAAAACACGGCGGACGGTGCCTTCCATCCGGTTAAACAAGATTTGTCGCGCGGGCAGCAACTCCATAAAACCCTGTAGGGTTCTCGGCTCAATTTTAGCGGACTTTTCGTTCATGATGCGTTAACTATAAACAAAAACAATACAATTGTCAAGTGTAAAATCAGTTGACTTTCTTAAAAATACATATTACAATATTTAAACAAAAAATATTATTCAGGAGTATTAAAATGAAAAAGAAATTCGCTCTTCTTTGCGTTATGCTTATCGGCACCGCGGCGTTTTTGACGACGGCGGCCGGTTGCGGAGAAACGGATCACATGGAGGGCCTGCGCGAGGCGTTCACAGGTGTCAACTTTGCCGGAATCAAGGCCGGAGACCCCGACATCACCTTTACCAACCCCGCGCCCATTACAAGTTGGTGGACCACCGACGCTGAACTTGAGGGTGTGGACGTTGACAATTGGGTTGTTGACGGGTTCACTGTGTCGAGCGGCGACGTAACCGTTTTGGTCATGAAGTTCGATACAAGCTCGCACGCTGCCAGGTACGAAAAGGCCGTCGGAAAACTGGAACTCAGCACGCTGCAATCGGGCAGAGTTTCCATGGTGTCGAGAAGGCCCGCCTCTGGCAACCGGAAATATGTTTGCGCTGCCTTTTCGACCAAGCTGGACGACGCTTTAATAGAGGGCGTCGGTGTGTTCCAAAAATACTTCAGAGAATTATAAGCACTTAATTGAGCTATAGACAAAATGCGGCGAAGCACACAAACTGGAATGCGGAGCCCATTAGGCAAAAGAAATGGAATACGCCGTGCACGTAGCGTTTTTTGCGCCCCACGCCGTACAGCACGGAGCCGACGGTATATGCCACCCCGCCAAACAGTAACCACATGAATCCGCCGACGCCGATTGCCCCGATGATGATGTGCGGAACCGCGATGACGCACCAGCCGAGCGCAATGTAGCAGACCATCGAAAAGGCGCGGAATTTTTTCATGTTGGCGGCCGTTAACGTAATTGCCAGCGCGCCTACCGCCCACTCCAAAACCAATAGTACGATTGCCGTTGCGGGCGAATATTGATATACGCACGCCAGCATAAGCGCCGTATACGTGCCCATGATTAACAGGTAAACCGTGCAATGGTCAATCACGCGCAAAACGCGTTTTGCAAGCAGCCTTGGCGGGAGCGCGTGGTACACCGAGGATATGCCGTACGTTACCATCATGCAAGCCCCGAACGCGATGGCGCCGGGAATCCCGAGCGCATTGCCGACGAGGAGTGAGCGCACAGTCCCGAATACGATAATAAATACGCCGAACAACGTACCAAAAGCGTGCGTAATAACATTAAGAATTTCCTCTCCCGCGGTATAAAATTTCCGCGCGGGGAGGTTTTTCTTGTCCGGGACGGAAGCGGCACGTTGCGCGCCGGATTCGTCGAGGGGGTTAGAGACGTCTATGCCGGAGGGTTGCGCCGGGGGTTGCATAGATAGGGCGTTGGGATTTTCCATCAGACTCCTAATTTTGTTTACATTATAGACATGTTCTCCAAAAAACTCAACCTAATCCGCTGAAGATTCGGTAAAAATCCCGAATATTTAAAGTAGAGTCAAAAAAAATCGCCTCTACTGCGGGTAGAGTCCGGGTTTTGCGCCGGAAACGCTTGCAAAACCCCGCAAAATCGGTTATACTGCACTTACATGAACGACACCGAACTCAAAGAGGCCGTCGCGCAAAACATCGTCGGCTATCGCAAAGCGCTGAAATTAACCCAGGCGGAGCTGGCGGATAAGCTGAATTATTCGGACAAGGCCGTCTCTAAATGGGAACGCGCCGAAGCGCTGCCCGACATTTTTGTGCTGAAGCAGATTGCGGACTTATTCGGCATCACCTTGGACGAACTGGCGACAAAGCCCGAAAAGGCCGCAAAATTCCGCGTTCAGCACCGCGCCTTTCAAGCGAAAATTCTGGTTCCTATGCTGTCGGCCGGAATCGCGTGGCTGGCCGCCACGGTGGCATTTTCTATTTTAACGTTTTTTAACGTCTGGACGGCGCATTCCTGGTGGGTTTTCCTGTTTGCCGTTCCCGTGTCTTTTATCGTTTTATTGGTGTTCAGCATTATATGGTGGGACCCGACGTTTACATTTTTATTTGTATCGGCGCTGATTTGGGCGGTCGCGCTGGTGTTGTTTGTCGTAGTACCGGGTATCGACGGAAAAATCCCGGGCCAGTTCAACTTCCTGTTCTTTATCGTCGCCATCCCCTTGCAGGTTTTAGAGGTTTTGTGGGCGATATTTAAAAAACCGCCTAGGAAAAATTAATCACACACCAACTGCTCCTTTACGGCGGCCAGCTCCGGGCCGCCGATTTTTCTGTCAGAGCGCGGGAGGGCAACCGCAATCTCCGAAAAGGCGGTAACGGGCGAAAACTTGCAAAAGCGATGAATCTCGTCACTCAGCATTACCGCCTCGCCCGCGTCGTGCGTGACCAGCAGCACGGTTTTCGGGTGCTGCTCCAACAGCGACAAAAACAAGGCGCGGACGGATTTTTGCAGAGAATAATCAAGTCCCCTAAAAGGCTCGTCCATCAACAAAATTTGCGACGGGACGATGAACGCACGCGCCAAGGACACGCGCTGCGCCATGCCGCCGGAGAGCGACCGGGGATAGAGGTTGGCGGCGCTGCCTAATCCTACGGCGTCCAGCATCGCCAAGCTGCGCGCTTTAGCCTCCGCCCTTGCCTCCTTCCGGGTCTTCCCCGCTCTTATTAAAACCGGCTCCAACACCAGCGTCAGGTTCTTTAAAACGGTGCGTTCCAAAATAAGCCGCGCCTCTTGAAACATATACGATATGGATGTTGTCAGGGGGACGGGGGTATTTTGACCACTATCAAGAGTTCTCACGTCGGACGTCGGGGTGTTTTGACGGCCTGACACATAAGTTGTCAAAATACCCCCGTCCCCCTGACAATTTACCTTGCCGCTTTGCGGCTTATATAGCCCGGCAACCAAATTCAGCAGCGTGGTTTTGCCCGAGCCGGACGGGCCGAAAATGCAGTGAATTTTGCCGGGTGAGAAGTTAGCGGAAAAGTTCTTGAATACGCGGGTTGCGGGATAAGAAAAGGTGACGGAGTCGAATGTGATACACGGCGGAATCGTAGTCGAATGAGGAGTTAGGAGTGAGGAGTGAGGAGTGATGGATGGATTGCTCATACCCACAGCGTTATCTGTACTTCCTCCTTCCTCCTTCCTACTTCCTAATTCCCCCTTCCTACTTCCTAATTCCCCCTTCCTATACTCCCACGGCATGCATAGCCGCATGGCAAGCTTAATAATCCCCTCCGCTAAAAACGCCAGCAAAATGGCGGCGAGCACCCAGGTAAACACGCCCGCATAATTATTTTCGGCGATGGCAATCGACATAAAATTGCCGACGGTATTCGGCGCGACTCCCCCGACGATTTCCGCCGCGATGACTACTTTTAGGTTCAACGCGAACGCCGAAAGCACGGCTGCAAAAACGGCCGACGAGATGCTCGGCAGGTAGATTTTAAAGACGCGGGCAATTTTACCGACGCGGTAAACGTCGGCCATTTGCAAAATTTTCGGGTCGATATTTTTAATTGCCGCATAAAACGCCGCATAAAACACGGGGAAAATCACTAAAATCCCGATGATGACGGCAGTCACGCCCGTCCCAAAGTACATGAGCAACAAAAACGTCACCCCGAGCGTCGGAAAAGCGCGCGCAATCGTCACAATCGGGTCTAAGCAATACTTCACCCTTTTAAACCAATTTGCCAGTACCGCCAAAACGAGGCCGAGCAGGAACGAAATAACAAAGCCCAAAAAAGCCTTTGAGAGCGTTTTGAAGGCCGCAATCCACAGCTTTCCACTCATTGCCGCCGTAAACAGCCCACCGAACACCTCCGGCGGCGACGGGACACCGGCGTTAGACTTAAAAACGGTCTCCGCCCAAACCCACCAAATCAGCACAAGCGCGACGAGAGCCGCACAGAAATAGAACGCTTTTTTGAAGCCTTCTTTTTTGAAAGCGGTTAATAATTTGGGTGGTTTGCTTTTCATTTTGGTTTTCAAAAAGCACGGGCCAGCGAGGACATCGACCCCTACGATTGAAATTTTATCCTTTCATATAGAATCCGGCATCCGGCGCTTTGTCCGGCATAATAACCGCCAAATAGTCCTCTACCGATTTTTTGACGGACGCCTCCGCAATCGAGCCGTACGCCATAATTGTTTGGCCGTTGCCTTCGATGTAGGCTTTGGTGACGGCTAAAGCGGGCAGCGACGCCGATTGCAGTGTTTCCTTGGCTAATTGCGCTGTCTCCCCGGCGTGGCTCAAGCAATACCCCGCCGACTCCTCCACTTTTGCCAAAAGCGCGTTGACCGTTTTGAGCGAGGAGTCCAATAAGCTCTTTTTGACGACCAATCCGGCTTGCGGGTAATTCGCCCCGGCTTGTTCCTCGTAAAGCATTTGAATGTCAAACGCAATTTTGCCCCTGCCGCTAAACTCCATGCCGGTCGCGGCGGGCTCGGGCAGGTATGCGTATAAAACCTTGCTTGCGGCCTTGTTAATCTCGTTGTTAAGCGCGTTTAAATCCTGCAAAAAAAGCAGGTTGATTTGGGTAGCGACGGGCTTTGAGGGATCTGAGATTTCGCCGTATTTGATTCCCGATTCGGCTTTTTCATTCTTTAGCACATGGAGCAGCGTAACGCCGGGCACCGCCGCTTTCCCGAACGCGTACACCACCTCGCCGTACAAACCGGTAAGGTTTTCAGGTGCCTCAACGCTGCCCAAAGAAACAATGTAATTGTTGCCCCATGAGGCGACGCCCGCCAGCACGTAGGCGCCGGATGCGTTAAAAACCTCGGCGCACATATTAATCGGCGCGATTGCGGCGTCGCAGGTTCCGGCATTCAACCGCGCGGCAACCGTTACGCCCGTAACGATTTCGCCGTCCACCCTATAGCCGCCGTCAATTTCCGGCTTGTCGCAAAACAGCTTGGCAACGGGAAGCAGCGTCCCGCCGTCCGGCGCCAAAAATACGAGATTTTTCGTACCGTCAAGGTTTTTACTGCCGTAACAGCCCAAAAAGAGCACTGCGGCGAAAGTTAGCGCGGTGAATATAAATATTCGTTTTTTCATCGTGATACCTCTTGTAACAGGGCGGCAGCATTATTCGTCGCCCGTTTTCTCATTATCCCCGTCGTTCGCATTTTCCCACTTCTCATCCTGTATGGCGCGATCGGCTTGCTTGTCCGCACGTTTTTCGCGGATGATACGCACCGCCACGACAACGGTCAAAGCGACCAAGGCAACACCTAAAATGAGGGCAAAAATAAATCTCGCGTCGTAAAACAACGGAGAAAGCCACGGCAACTCCAGCGGGCTGCTTTTTCCTTGGCTAAGGCCGGGCTCGCTTTTTTCACAAGCGACAAGCCCGATTAAGGCAAGCACAAAGAGTATCGTACCGACAATAGTTCTATATAGCGATTTGTTTTTCATGTTTTTCATTCGACACTGTCTAGCATTTATCATTTATCATTTATCATTCATCATTGGTATTTAAATATTTATCAAACTGCCATACGCGCACGTAATCGACTTCCATGACGCCCTCTAAAAAGTCCTCCGGGGGCGTACGGCCGCCGTCATAATCGCCGCCGACCGCGAGGTTTAACAGCATATGAAATTCCTGGTCAAACGGCGCGTTGCGATTGTTTCCGGCGACTTGCGCCGGGCCGCTTAAATTCCAAGACTCATTGCTGACGATATTGGGGCTGACCCCCATTTTCTCAATGTATTCGGCTCTTTTGGAGGTGTCAATCAAAATGGCAAAGGACAAATTGCCGTCCACGTACCATTCCATGCGGTCCTCGTGCCAATCGACGCGGTAGATGTGGAATCCGTCGATGCCGCCCTCGGGGTTGACCTGTTCGTCTTTGGGGAAATTATAGTCCCGCGCAATAAAACGGTTGTAGCTTTGCCCCTGGCGAAAATGCAGTGCATGGCCTACGCGGTCGGGCAACCTGCCCTTTGCCTCCATGATGTCGATTTCTCCGGATTGCGGCCAGCCGCCGTACACGTTCTTTTCGGGCATCATCCAAAACGCCGGCCACATGCCCACGGCGTCCGGCAATTTGATTTTTGCCTCGAACCTGCCGTATTTTTGCCCGAATCCGATAGGGTTGCCGTCCTCGTCCTCGCGTGCCCGCGTACGGATGCGCGACGAGGTATAATCCATCGTATATTCGCGCTCGACGGTAACCTGAACCGGCCTGCCGGTTTCCTCGCTGATTACCTGGTTGCCCTCTTCGTCCAACAGCGGCTCTCTGCGATCCACCGTAAAGGTCGTTTCCTCTTTTTTAGCGGTGATTTTAAGCGTACCGTCGGAAACGGTCGCGCTCTCCTTTTGGTAATACTGAAGCTCGTGGTTCCCCCAAGGGTTGTCGGGGTTTGTGTCCTTTGCCACCATAAATTCCCACTTAGAGGTGTCTAAGCGGTTGCCCAAAAACTCGTCGCGGAACGTTACCGTCAGCCCTTCGATTGGCTCTAAGGGCGGATAATCGGTGATGATTTCCGAATCGCCCTCAATCTGATATGTAACGGGCTCGGACCAATCGGAATTGAAGAAGTTGCTTACGCTGCCGGCCGCCGCCATAACCCGGATATAATATGATTTTGGTTCCGTCAGCGCAGCCAACGAATAGGAATTTTCATTCACCGGAAACAATTGCCCGTCGATATCCACAAAATAACCGCGCGCGTTCGGCACGGTGCTCCATGACAGGGTTTGCATGTCCGCATTGGCTGCAAGGTTCGCAGGAACTGCTAATTTTTCCGACGGAATCGGAATATCCGGCCCGAAGGGGTCGTCATCCGGCGGGGTAACGGCGCAACTCATAAAAATGCCCGCACCAAGCGCAAGAACCAAAATAATCGCTAACAATTTTCTTTTTTTCATGTTTATCGTAACCAAATTCCTCTAATTGATACAATATACCACAAATCCGGACGTCTGTCAACTCGAATACCTATGTTGCTCTAAAACCAAGGCAGAAATGCCTGCGGTCGGATTGCCATCCGACCCTACAAGATACGACACTACTCCAAAACCAGGGTAAACGGGCCGTCGTTATCAGCATACACGTGCATGTGTGCGGCAAACTGCCCGCTCTGTACGCAGGCGAACTTACCCTTGCAAAGCTTTAAAAAGTATTCGTATAAGGCTTTGGCGCGCCCGGCATCGGCCGCGCGGGAAAAGCTTGGGCGGTTAGAGCTCAAATCCGCCGCCAGCGTGAACTGCGAAATCACCAAAATTTCGCCTCCGACATCGGAAGCAGCAAGGTTGGTTTTGCCGCCCTCGTCGGCAAAAATCCGAAGCTTTGCCACCTTGTCAACCAGTCTTTCGACGGTTTTTTCGTCGTCTCCGCCCATTACGCCCAAAAACACGACGTATCCCTTACCGATACGCCCCACGGTCTCGCCGCCGACCTCGACAAACGCATTAAGTACGCGCTGCAATACGATTTTCAAATTTTACCTCTTCTAAAATATATAGCTATTGAAAAACTCTGTCAACTGTATTGTGCACTATTATGCACTATTTAAAAATTTTTGCGGTTTAGAACGCGCAAGGCGACGGCGTTCCCTGCAAAAAATGCGGAATAATCGATAAATATCAAGAATAAGAGCGAAATACGTAAAGTTTTTCAAGCCGATTCCTATTATTTGCCGCGATAGTGGTAAAAAGCGGTTGCCACGGATGGAAATATGGTGTATAATGTGTTCAGTTGACAGTTAAAGGTTGACAGCTTTTTTGTTTTTGAATGATCGGTGTCATCCCCCCTTCGATGACAAAACTGAAAACCTGAAAAATGTCAACCGAAAACCGACCGCTAAAAACTGACAACCGACAGCTATAAACCGTCAACTCCCAAGAGGTGTTATGAATATAAAAAATTCGTGGCTCGTGCGCGGCCCGATCGCGCACCGCGGCCTTCATACCAATGAGATTCCGGAAAACTCGCTTGCGGCGTTTGAAAACGCGGTCTTGCACGACTATGCCATAGAATTAGACGTGCGCTTGACCGACGACGACGTGCCGGTGGTTTTTCATGACGAAACCTTAAAGCGCATGACCGGCGCCGACGGGTACGTAACCAATATTAAGTCGACGGAGCTTGACAATTACCGGCTGGGCGAGTCCGACCAGACGATTCCGACGTTTGAGAGGACGCTTGAATTCATCGGCGGCCGAACGCCGATTTTGATTGAAATCAAAAATCAAGGCAAAGTCAACAAGCTTGAAAGCAAGGTTGCCGAATTGCTGGACGCCTACGGCGGGCAATTTGCGGTACAATCCTTTAACCCCTATTCGCTGGAGTATTTTAGAAAAAAAACGCCCGGCGTATTGCGCGGGCAGCTTTCGATGATGCTGACCAAAGAGGAACAGCCGTCTCTTTTAAAGAGATATTTACTCTCGCGGCTAAAATTAAATCACATCTCTAAGCCCGACTTTATCGCGTATCGCGGCGAGGATTTGCCGAACCTTTACGTGACCAAAGCGAGCTTGCCGGTGCTGGCGTGGACCATCCGCTCGAACGCCGAGATGGAACGCGTCGCCCCGCATTGCGACAACATCATTTTTGAAAAGTTCATCCCGCAGATTACACGGGAATTCGGAATCGGCAACGAATAAGGCGTTTTATTCGCCGACGAAATGAGGGTCGCGGGCAAGCGTAGCTTGCATTAAGACCTGAATGAGGAGGTGAGCAAAGGGTTTAATACCCCGCCCCTTGGGGCGGAACAGCCGCGAAGCGGCGGATCCAGGGTTTGCCCTGGGGTTTAATCCCTTTATTATTCCCCCATTCTTGCATAAAACGCGTCCGCTTTTTTATACAACAGCTTATGAAACACTACGGCGGACGCGACA
The DNA here is from genome assembly GCA_009781235.1 of Bacillota bacterium. Classification (GTDB taxonomy): domain Bacteria; phylum Bacillota; class Clostridia; order Christensenellales; family Pumilibacteraceae; genus WRAP01. The sequence continues at coordinate 14,197 of WQYM01000015.1, read as the reverse complement.
GCGATGGCCGCGTAAACACTCCAAACGATACTGTCGACAACGACGGTATTTTTTATGTTGAACGACAGCAGCACGGCTCCGACCATCATAATAATTCCCACGCCCATATTGATAAAAAGCGGGATCATGACGTTAAAGTTTTGCTTCATCGCCTCATTCGGGGTCGTCCAATCAAGCTTGGGGCGCATTAGGTCAAAAAGCACGGCAAAGCAATTAAAGCCGTACGCATAAAGACATAATATCGCGATACAGAAAATCATATAAAGCGGCTCGGGCGAGATAAACACAGCAACGGCCGTGCTTAGCACGATTGCAAAAAGCGAGATCAGCATGTAAATCGTCATCTTAGCGCGGATTTGCGTCCTTATACTCACGGGCAGCGTTTTTGCGATATAGTATCCCTTTCCCTCCCGGGTAAACGCCGTGGCCGCCGCCACATTTAGCCCGACGCCCATCATAAAAATAAGGCCCGTTGAAAAATACCACGAAGTATTTGCCTCCGTTATAAACGCAAGCAGGCCCAAATCGGCGCCCTCGGCTGCGGCAGCGGCGCCTGCGGAACCGAGCGAATAGGATAAAAATCCGATGATAATCGGCGTAATGACGATAGGCATCAGGCACTGAAGCGCAAAAGAAGGCGTCCGCAGCATCATTTTCCATTCTCTAAAGCACAGTGCCTTATATGCGCTGCTTTGTATGTGCTTATCCTTTCCCGTCGTTTTTTTGGTACCGCTCTCTAATTGCGCCGCCGCGCCTCTGGAATACACTTTAGAGCTGATCAACACCGCCAACGCAAGCAGCGCAACCGCGACGCCGAACGACAACGCAAAGTTAACCAGCGCACCGGGTACGGGGTCAAGCCCAAAAGAGGTCGCGCCGGAGGCCAATCTTGCCAACGCCAGGTACGGGAAAACCACCAAAGCAAACGATTTTAGGCCGCCGAATAAGCTTTCTAAAAACGCCTCGTCAAATTGTGCCTCGTCTACGTTTTGCACCTGCGTAATTAAAAGATAGTACCCTGCAAACACCGCGCCGAACAACACGATGGCAACAATAGACGTCAGTGCGCCCTTGTTCTTAAAATAGCCGATGATATACATCAGCGGGATGCCGAGAATCGCGACAAACACAAGCGGAATGGAGGGCGTAAACAGGATGCCGAGAACGATGACAAAATAGTAGACAGGCCACATCCCCGCAACCACGCCGAGCGTAATGAGCGTAGGCAGCAACAGAGCGGCGGAAAGAATCAGCTCAGTCAGGTATACGACCGTGAATTTGGCGGCAAACACCGTACCGGGTTTAACGGGGAGCGCGAGGAAAAACTCGGTATCGCGCGAAAAATACAAAAGCTGCAGCATCGGGATGATGCCAAACAGTACCACGATGACGGCGCCGAACGCAAAGATGATTGCGGCAAACTCTGTTGCAATCATGCCCCAAATGTCGGACTGGCCAAACATCTGGCCGACAATGCCGAATATATAGTCTGCCCCGATGATGGCCGCCACCAAAATTCCCGCAATGGTAAGATACAAAACCCCCATCGCTGCAAAAATGCCGATGTAAAAACCTTTCGACTTGGTTTTGTCGATTTTAAACATGTTTTTAAATATCAGCTTTACGATGGCAAGGTATTGCTTCATAAATTCTACTCCCATTCAATGGTCGCCGGCGGCTTGGGCGTAATATCCCACACCACGCGGTTGACGCCGGGCACTTCGGTCGTGATGCGTGCCGCGACGGTTTCTAATAATTCGTAGGGCAAACGCACCGAACCCGCAGTTACAAAGTCGCGGGTGGTAACGGCGCGCAGGGCGACAGTTTCCGCGTAGACGCGCGCGCCATCGCGCACGCCGACGCTTTTTACGCCGGGCAAAAGGGCAAAGTATTGCTGGATTTTAGTAGCAAGCCCCGCTTTTTCGACTTCCTCGCGGAAAACAGCGTCGGCCTCGCGCAGTAAATCAAGGCGCGGTTTTGTCAGCTCGCCCAAAACCCGAACGCCCAAGCCGGGACCGGGGAACGGCTGACGCGCGGCAAAGCTTTCGGGCAAGCCGAGCTTTCGGCCGCATTCGCGTACTTCCTCTTTATAAAGGAGCTTTATCGGCTCGATAACCGCCTCGAATTCGATATCGACCGGCATCCCGCCCACATTGTGGTGCGCCTTGACGTGCTTGTGGCCCTCTACCCCGCTCTCGATAATGTCGGGATAGATGGTGCCCTGCACCAAACAGCCGATTTTTGCAGCGGGAGCAAGCTCTTCGGCGGGAGCAAGCCCCCGCCCTACGGTGGCGAATGCGGTTCGGTCTTGCCCCTCAACCGTAGGGCGGAGGTTTGCTCCCGCTGCGGAACCGATTTTCCTCGCTTCTTCCTCAAAGATGCGGATAAACTCCTCGCCGATGATTTTGCGCTTACGCTCGGGCTCGGTGACGCCTTTGAGTTTTGAAAGGAAACGGCTTTCCGCATCCACGCATATCAAGTTAATGGCGTAAGATTTTCGGAATACTTCCTCTATTTGCGCCCGCTCGTTTTTACGCATAAGACCGGTATCGACAAACAAGCATGTCAGCTTATCCCCCACCGCTTTATGCGTCAAAAGGGCGCAAACGGCGGAATCCACCCCGCCCGAGAGCGCACAGAGCACGGGACGTCCGGCAGCCTGTGTGCGAATTTCTTGGCAGGCGCTTTCGATAAATTCTTCCATGGTGGTGGTTAGGTTAGACATATGTTCTCCTTTCAGTCGCAAAGTAAAAAGTGAAAATTGAAGAGTGCGGATGATATTTTTCCAAATGACTTACGCGCTATGCGTCAATGTTTTCTAACGCTTTTTGTAATTCTTCTTTGCTGGGAAGTACCGTTTGATACCGCGCGGCAAATATTTGATTGTTAGCTTCGGGCAACATCATCTCTACCAGCGCATCTTTTTTATCCTTGCAAAGCACGATGCCGATCGTTGGGTTTTCATCAGGAAATTTAATTTTTCGGTCGTAATAATTTACATAGGTCTGCATTTGCCCGATGTCCACATGCTTTAGTTTTCCTATTTTTAGGTCAATCAGCACAAAGCATTTTAGCAAGCGGTTATAAAAAACCAAGTCCACATAAAAGGATTCTTCTTCATACGTTATGCGCACCTGGCGACCCATAAAGCCGAAGCCTTTTCCAAGCTCAATCAAAAAGTGCTGCAGGTGGTCGATGAGCTTTTGTTCAAGCTGCGTTTCGGTGTAATGCGCGTGTTCGGGGAGGCCGGCAAACTCTAATACGTACGGGTCTTTGAACAAATCCTGCGGCGTTTTTACCGTTTGGCCGCGCTCGGACAGCTCCAACACCCTCTCCTTATCGCGGGACAAGGCAAGCCGTTCGTACAGCGAGGAATCATATTGTCGCTCGAATTCGCGGAACGTCCACCCGTTATTGGCGATTTCTTTTTCATAAAAACGGCGTTCGTTTACATTTTTTATGCGCATAAGCTGCACATAATGCGTCCAACTAATGCTTGGGTTGAATTGGGTAATCACTGATTGCCGAATTGGGTTTTCAGAATAAACGGTGTAAAAACGACGCATCAATTTTATGTTTTCAACCGAATATCCCTTGCCGATTTCTGCCGTAAGGTATTCGGAAAGCCCCTCGATAATGCGTTTGCCGTACTCGGCGCGCCTTGCTCCCCTTTGCTCCTTTTCGACAATACGGCGGCCGATTTCATAATAAGTTACGACCATAGCCGTATTGACCGCACGTCCTAAGGAACGAACGGCTTGCCTAATAAGCTCCGCAATCGAGCCGAAAAAATCAAGCTCGTCGGCTACGCTGCCAGGCACTTGCGAAACTTCGGATAAAATTTTGTTTGTCGCTTTTTTAGTCATTGATAATTGCTTTAAAATCCGGGGCGTTGTCTTTTAGGATGAGAACTTGATTGTGCGTCGGCGAATACAAGATGCGGGTTTTTCGGTTCCCATATTTTTTGAACACCGGATCATACCCGGTTTTTCTCGTGCGGGCTTTAATCTTGCCTGCTGACTTATCAGTATGGTTAGGGCTTCCGCTAAATTTTATAACATTTTTTTGATTAAAAAAAAATTCTATGCGGATTTTGCACCGGTCGCCTGTTTCGCCATAATATGAATCAATAATTACGGAATCTGCTTTTAATTCCGTTGCATCGGTTAAAAACGGGACTATGCGGTTTATGATAACTCGATGGCGATATAAAATAGGAATAGCGGCAAGTATCCAAATTATTGGGATGATAAATACAGGGAAAGCGTTTAATCGGATTACAAGAACGATACAGAATGGAATAGAAAGCGCAGCGAGAATCAACAAACCGCAAGCCCAAATAAGGTTACTTCGAGTTAACCCGCCGTATTCAAGCGACGCGGCGACGTATTTAATTTTTTGTTTTGCGGTCATTTTTTTTTCATCTTCCCATGGTACTCTTGCAAACTATACACCCTTTCATTCTTGCACTTAATCTTTTCACCGATACCCTTTGCGGCCGCTAATGCCGCCGTAAGGGTGGTCATGTAGGGGATGTTGTATTTAATCGCCGCCTTTCGGATATAGGAGTCGTCTTCGTTGGAACGCTTAGAATCGCTTGGCGTATTGACGACGACGTCAAGTTGGCGGTTGGTGATGGCGTCGGTGATGTTGGGACGGCCCTCGTACAGCTTATTAATAAACTCCGCTTTTATGCCTTTCTCTGTTAAATACGCGTGCGTGCCTTTTGTGGCGACAATTTTAAAGCCGAGCTTATCAAATTCTCGCGCCACCTCGCCCGCTTCCGTTTTGTCCTTTTCCGCTACCGAGATTAAGACGGTGCCCGAAAGCGGCAGCAGCGTTTTACTCCCCTCAAGTGCCTTATAAAACGCGAGCCCAAACGAGTCCGACAGTCCCAGCACCTCTCCCGTAGAGCGCATTTCCGGCCCCAAAACCGGGTCGACCTCCGGAAACATATTAAACGGGAACACGGCTTCTTTCACGCCGAAGTACGGCACGTGCGGCTGTTCCATTTTAGAGAGGTCGATTTTCTCGCCCGTAAATTCCGCCATAATCAGTCGGACGGCGATATCCGCCATGTTAAGGTTGCAAACCTTAGACACCAGCGGAACGGTGCGCGAGGCGCGGGGATTTGCCTCCAATACGTACACCTTGCCGCGATGAATCGCATATTGAATGTTCATGAGCCCCTTTACGCCCAGATCCCCGGCGATTTTGCGCGTGTATTCCTCGATGGTGGCGACTTGCTCAGGGGTGATGTTGACGGTCGGGATAACGCATGCCGAATCGCCCGAATGGATGCCCGCGTATTCGATATGCTCCATGACCGCCGGGACAAACGCGTGTCCGCCGTCTGCCAATGCGTCCGCCTCGCACTCAAGCGCGTTGTCTAAAAAGCGGTCGATAAGAATGGGCGCGTCGGGAGCGATATATTGGGCGTTAACGCGGATGTAGTTTTTAAGCTGTTCGGCATCAAACACGATTTCCATCGCGCGACCGCCCAACACATAAGATGGGCGCACCATCACGGGGTAACCGATTTTATTGGCCGCTATCGCCGCCTCCTCGAAATTCGTTGCCATGGCGGACTCGGGCATCGGGATGTTCATCGCTTCCATCTTTTTGCGGAACAAATCGCGGTCTTCGGCAAGCGCGATGACCTCGGGAGACGTTCCGAGCACCGGAACTCCGGCGTTCTTTAACTCCATCGCGATATTTAAGGGTGTTTGGCCGCCGAACTGGACGATGATGCCGAGCGGCTTTTCATGGCCGCAAATTGAGAGCACGTCCTCAACGGTGAGGGGCTCAAAATACAGCTTGTCCGAGGTGTCGTAATCGGTGGAGACGGTTTCGGGGTTGCAGTTGACCATCACGGTCTTAAAGCCCGCCTCGCGCAAGGCCAACGCGGTGTGCACGCAGCAATAATCAAATTCAATACCCTGTCCGATACGGTTGGGCCCGCCGCCCAGGATGATTACTTTTTTGGTGGATGGGGAATGGGGGATGGGGGATGGGGGTTGGGGAGAAGGATTTATTTCTCGGGGTTCGGGATTCGGGGTTCGGGATTCGTAAGCAGATTCTAATTTATCTGCTTCCCCATTCCCCTTCTTCCGTGTAGAGGCGAGTTCGCCGGTTAATTTCCCGATTCCGTTGTACGTGGAATAATAGTACTCCGCATCCGCGCCGGATACGGGAACCACATCCCATTCTTGCACGACGCCGATTTCCGTGCGGTGCCGACGGATGTATTCTTCCGGCACGCCAACCAACCGGGCGAGATACTTATCGGAAAACCCGTCTTTTTTTGCCTTTACGAGTAGTATGTCCGGCAGAACACGCCCTTTATAGAGTAAGACCTCGTTTTCCAGCGTAACAAGCTCTTCGATTTGCTTTAAAAAATATTTTTTAATCTTTGTGATTTCGTGAATCCTGTCGATGCCCGCGCCCTTGCGCAGTGCCTCATAAATCACAAAATACCGCTCGCTGTTGGGGAACGCCAATTTTTGCAGCAAGTCTTCAGCAGGCAATTCGTTAAAGTTTTTAGCAAACCCAAGGCCGCTCCTGCCGATTTCGAGCGAACGGACCGCTTTTTGGAACGCCTCCTTAAAGGTACGGCCGATGCTCATCACCTCTCCGACAGCTTTCATTTGCGTCCCCAATTTATCCTCGACGCCGGAGAACTTTTCAAACGCCCACCGCGCGAATTTTAATACGATGTAGTCGCCGTAGGGGACGTAATTATCAAGCCCTCCGCCCCGCCAATACGGGATTTCATCCAGCGTTAAACCGGCCGCCAGCAGCGCCGAAACGTAGGCAATCGGGAAACCCGTGGCTTTGGAGGCAAGCGCGGAGGAGCGCGACGTGCGCGGGTTGATTTCGATGATTACGATGCGCCCGCCGGCCGGGTCGTGCGCCATTTGGACGTTGGTGCCGCCGATGACCCCGATTTCTTCCACCACGGAGAACGCAATCTTGCGCAACCGCTCTTGCAATTCCTCGCCGATCGTCAGCATCGGAGCCGAACAAAACGAGTCGCCGGTATGGACACCCATCGGGTCGATGTTTTCAATCATGCAAATCGCAATCATCTTGCCCTTCGCGTCGCGTACGACCTCGACTTCCAGCTCCTCCCACCCTAATACGCTTTCTTCAATCAGCACCTGGCCGATCATCGAGGCTTGGATGCCGCGCATACTGATAACCCGCAATTCCTCTTGATTGTACACGATGCCGCCACCCGTACCGCCCATCGTGTAGGCGGGGCGCACAACCACCGGGTAGCCGAGCTCCGCCGCGGCGGCCTCCGCCTCGGCAACGCTCAACGCCTCCATGCTTTTTGGCATTTCGATGCCGAGCTTTTCCATCGTCTTTTTAAACTCGATGCGGTCCTCGCCGCGCTCGATTGCCTTTAAATTAACGCCGATTACCTTAACGCCGTATTTTTTGAGTGCTCCGGCTTTATCCAATTCAAGGCTAAGGTTTAAGCCCGTTTGGCCGCCTAAATTGGGCAGCAGCGCGTCGGGACGCTCCTTTTTTATAATCTCTGTGAGTCTTTTGACGTTAAGCGGCTCGATATACGTTACGTCCGCCACCACCGGGTCGGTCATAATCGTCGCGGGATTAGAATTTACTAAAATAATTTTATATCCTAAACTGCGCAAGGCCTTGCAAGCTTGCGTTCCGGAATAGTCAAACTCGCAGGCCTGTCCGATGATGATGGGCCCGCTACCTATAATCATGATGCTGTGAATATCGCTTCTCTTTGGCATGTATGCACACTTCTCCTTATACACCGTCTATCATAGCACAAAATCGCAATGCCGTAAAGCGTTATGCCGAATAAGTATCATTATTATTTATTATTTGGAACAAAGAAAAACGAATGAGTTGCCCTGCTCATTCGTTTTTTGTTAGCAGCATCGCCTGCCAACCGTTGCGGTTTTTAGTTTTTTGGATTGCAAAGTTTTTTGAGTACTCATTAATGACGCTTTGGGCGTACTCGTCCAAAATACCGCTGACGACCATGGTGCCGTTTTTTGAAAGCATTGCGGAGGCGGTTTTATGGAAGCGCATCAAAAGGTCGGCGGTGAGGTTTGCGAGGATGAGGTCAGGGCGCAAGCTTTTTGCCGCCGAAAAATCGCCTGTGACAAATTCCGCCGCATCCGTGATGGCGTTGTGCGCGGCATTTTCTTGGGCGGCGCATACAGCAATGGAATCGATGTCGAGAAAACTGCACGTACTTGCGCCCAACTTTAACGCGCAGATGCCCAAAATGCCGCTGCCGCAGCCGACGTCCGCGACGGAGATGCCGGAAAAATTGCCGGATGCGGTCAGTTCTTCGATAAGTTCGATACACATCGCCGTGGTTTCGTGCATCCCCGTCCCGAACGCAAGCCCGGGGTCGAGGTAAACGGGGATAAAACTTGTCGGGGGGACGGACTCATCGACAAGTTGATAAATTGTATCCGAGTCTTTTTGCTCACAAAATGACTTGTCGATGAGTCCGTCCCCCCGACAAGTTTCTTTTAGCCAAACGGGAACAATGGTAATGCGGTTAAAGGGGATCGGCTGATAATATTGTTTCCAGACGTTCTCCCAAATTTCCGAGTCTTCGATGCCCGTGGAGATTTCGAGCGAGCCCGTCTTAAAATAGGGGTCGTTTTTGAGCGCGGAGATGTCTTTCAAAATGGCATACAAGTCGTCGGCTTCACCGAAAAATCCGGTGACAATCACAGGAGCGTCACGGCTAACCGTAGGGCGGGGGCTTGCCCCCGCCGTCGATTCCTCAACTTGTTTTTCGGCGGGGGCAAGCCCCCGCCCTACGTCTGAATTCCTCCACCCGGCTTCGCACCGCAGATCGGCAAAAGCGGATTCGTCGATGTAATCCCAATTCTTTCCGGTTCTAATTAAATCCAAAAGGTCGCGTCTATCCTTGATAGAAACGCCCGCGCTGCCCGCCTCGAACAGCTTTTGCGCCACGATGTCCGAAAACTCGGTGGTGGTTATGACGGATAGAAATGCGTATTTCACTTTTTAGAGAACTCGTTTGCTTTTTGATACTGGTCGAGCTTAATTGAGGAATGCAAATCGCGGATTCGGTTGCGCTGGTCACGGCTCAAGTTTTTGGGCATTTCCACTTCGACCGAAATCAACAAATCTCCCGTGCCCTTTTTGGTTTCGATGCCCTTGTTGCGTAGTTTAAAAACCGTGCCGGTTTGCGTGTTTTCCGGCAAATCCAAGGGGACGCGCGCGCCTTTAAAGAGCGGAATCATGATGCGGTCGCCAAGTAAGGCTTGGGTAAAGGTAACCGGTACCTCACATAAGAGATCCAGGCCTCGGCGCTTAATGAATTTATGCGGCAAAACGTGGATAATCAACACCAAATTCCCGGCTCTGGTGCCGGCTTTACCGCGTTCGCCCTCCCCTTGCACCGTCATAACCTGGCCGTGGTCGATGCCCGCCGGAATCGAAATGCGCAGGGTAACGTTTTTACGGAGCAGGCTTCGGCCCTTACACGCGGGGCAGGGCTCTTTGATGATTTTCCCGTTGCCGCCGCACGAAGAGCACGTGCGCATACTGACCACGCGCCCGAACGGCGTTTCTTGCGCCACCCGAACGCGTCCCGCCCCGCCGCACGTGTTGCACTTTATGTACTCCGTGCCGGACTTGGCACCGGTGCCGCCGCAGGATTCGCATTGTTCGGTGCGCGTAATGGGCAAATCCTTGGATACGCCGAAAACCGCCTCCTCAAAGGTAAGCGTAATATTGAGCTGAATATCGGCGCCGACGGCTGCGGGCTGACTTCCGCCTCCCCCGCCGCGCCGCTCACCGCTGAACATGCTGACAAAATCGTCAAAGATTGACCCGCCGAACGAAAAACCCCCGCCACCGCCGAAGCCGCCAAAAGGGTCGCCGCCACCGCCGAAGCCGCCGAAGGCCGAAGGCCCTCCGCGGTCGTACATGGCGCGCTTAGCCGGGTCGCAAAGCGTCTGATAGGCCTCGTTAGCCTCCTTAAACTTTGCGACGGCTTGCTCGTCCCCGGGGTTTAGGTCGGGATGGTACTTTTTGGCAAGCCCCCTAAAGGCGGATTTTATCTCGTCCTCGGACGCCGTTTTTGATACGCCGAGGATGTCGTAGTATGATTTTGACATGGGAGTCCTTTACACAAATATCGTGTTAACTAACAAAGGCCGTTCAAAACGAATAGCGAATAGCGGATAGCGAATAGCGAGGGATAAGTGTGGGAGGATTTAAAGTATTCTTTCTTTTGTTCCAAAGCGATTTATTTGTGTGCTGTAGTCCAAATTCATCCGACGTTATTCGCAATTCGCTATTCGTTATTCGCTATTCGTTATTCGCTAACCTTCCGCATCTTCCACAACGGTTTCCTGCTCCGGCGGCACTTCTCCGCCCTCGCCTCCGCCTCCGGCGTTTTGGTACATTTGGGTAAACACGCGGTCGGATACTTTTTTGAGCCCTTCCATCGCGCTGTTAATCGCGTCCAAATCGTCGCCCGCAATCGCATCTTTTACGACTTTCATCTCGGCCTCAAGCTCGGCTTTGTCGCTCTCGGGGATTTTGTCGCCGCTTTCGCTCAATACCTTTTCGATAGAAATCACCAGCGCGTCTGCGTGGTTTTTTGTTTCGATGAGATTTTTGCGCTTTTGATCCTCTTCTTTGAACTCCTCCGCCTCTTTCATCGCCTTTTTCACTTGCTCCTCGGACAAATTAGACGATGCCGTAATCACGATTTTTTGCTCCTTACCCGTCCCCTTGTCTTTGGCGGAAACGTTGACGATGCCGTTGGCGTCGATGTCAAAGGTCACCTCGATTTGCGGGACGCCGCGCGGCGCGGGCGCGATGCCGGTAAGCTCGAACCGCGCCAAGGTTTTATTATGAGCGGCCATTTCGCGCTCGCCCTGCAGCACGTGAATGTCTACGGAGGGCTGCGAATCGGACGCGGTGGAGAAAACCTGGCTCTTTTTGAAAGGAATTCCCGTGTTGCGCTCGACAAGCCGCGTAAAAATGCCGCCCAGCGTTTCAATACCGAGTGAAAGAGGAGTTACGTCAAAGAGCAGTACGTCCTTAACCTCGCCGCCTAAAACGCCGCCTTGAATCGCCGCGCCCAAGGCAACGCACTCGTCGGGGTTAATGCCCTTAAAAGGCTCCTTACCCGTCAGCTTTTTAATGGCCTCGACGACGGCCGGGATGCGCGTGGAACCGCCGACCAAAATCACCTTGTCAATGTTCGCATTGTTAAAGCCCGCATCGCTCATCGCCCTTTTTGAGAGCGTAATCGTTTTTTCGACCAAGCTTTCGGTCAGCGCGTCGAAGCGCGCCTTGGTGAGCTCGTAGTCAAGGTGCAAGGGACCCGCCGCGCCGGACGTGATAAACGGCAGGCTAATCGACGCCTTTTGAAGCCCGGAAAGGTCAATTTTGGCTTTTTCCGCCGCCTCCTTTAAGCGCTGCAGCGCCATGCGGTCGCGGCTAAGATCGATGCCGTTGTCTTTTTTAAACTCGGCAACCAGCCATTCGATAATTTTTTGGTCAAAGTCGTCGCCGCCCAAACGATTGTCGCCCGCTGTTGCGATGACCTCAAACACGCCGTCGCCGATTTCCAAGATGGAAATATCAAACGTACCGCCGCCCAAATCGTAGATAAAAACTTTTTGGTTGCCACCCTTGCCCTTATCAAGTCCGTACGCAAGCGAAGCCGCCGTGGGCTCGTTGATGATGCGCATAACCTCTAAGCCCGCGATTTTGCCCGCGTCCTTAGTAGCTTGGCGCTGGGCGTCCGTAAAGTATGCGGGCACCGTGATGACGGCCTTAGAGACTTTCTCGCCCAAATAGTTTTCGGCGTCCAGCTTTAATTTTGCCAGAATCATCGCCGAAATTTCCTGCGGCGAATAGTTGCGATCGTCAATTTTAATTTTGCGATCGCTTCCCATGTCGCGCTTTATGGAAAGCACGGTGCGCTCGGGGTTAGCCACCGCCTGGCGCTTGGCAACCTGACCGACAAGGCGCTCGCCGTCTTTGGCAAAGCCGACGGCCGAGGGCGTCGTGCGCGCACCTTCGGCGTTGGGGATAACGATGGGCTCGCCGCCCTCTAAGACCGCCACGCAGGAATTTGTGGTTCCCAAATCGATTCCGATAATTTTACTCATGATTTTTTACTCCTCTATCTTTGAAATTTTTTGTGTTTTGTTGGTTTGTACTGATTTGGATCTGTGGTTCAATGTGGATTGTTGCGGATTGTAAGCGGATGGGATAGGCTGGCGAACAGCCTTCTTCTCTCCGTCTTCCTGAGCGAAGCCGTACTCACCGTTTGCTTGCGTCAATTTTTTAGCGGCTGAGTCGAAGGATCTCCACCTCTTGAAATCGCGTATTTTGTATGGTGGGGTTCCTTCGACTGCGCCCGCAGTGCAAAAGTTTTTTGTAAACAAACAAAGTGATTGCGGGCTTGCTCAGGACGACGACTGAGAGGTAACCCTATTTCCCTACCTTCACCATACTGTGGCGTAAAATCCTCATCTTACCGTCCTCATCCGCCATAAAAAAACCTTTCTGAAAAACCTCAATTATGATATTCTTCTTCGCGGAATCTTTGACGGGTTCACTTACTACTGCGTTGTGCACCTTAGGGTTGAACGGCATTCCTTCTGCATCAAGTTCAAAAACGCCTAAACTCGCCAGAACGTCGTTAAACTGCCTTAAAACCAATTTTAAGCCCTCTTGGGTACTTTTGTCCTTTGTAAAGACGATGGCGCGCTCTAAAGTGTCGGAAAGTGGGATGATTTTTTCGGCGGCCTCCGCAATGCCGTCCTCTTTAAATTTCTTGGCATTTTCTGCGTTGCGCTTGCGAAAATTATCAAAATCCGCTTGTAGCCGCGCGTTCAACCGGTCAAGTTCCTCTAAGCGCGTTTTTGCCTTTTCCACAATCGTCTCCGCCACTTCGGCGCGGGTGGTTAAAGCGTCGATTTGCTCGTGTAGGGTGAGAAAACCTTCTTGGGATTCTTCAATTAATTCTTCGGTTTCTTCTGCCATGGGGCCTCCTTTTTAAAATGATAAATGATGAATTATAAATGATAAATTTCCGACATTTATCATTTATAATTTATCATTCATCATTAGCAACGCTTTGTTCGTCCTCAAACGCTTCGTCCGTCTCTCCATCCTCGGGCAGAGCGCTCATAACCTTCCCGATATAGTCCAGCACCGAGATTACCTTGCCGTAGTCCATGCGGATGGGGCCGATGACGCCGGCCTTGCCGACGGACGACTTATTTACGGCGTAGTTGACGGTGACGATGGCGCATTCGGGCGTTCCGGGCCGCAGCTCGCCGTCTTTTGAGATTAGCACGTTGAGGCTCGCCTCGTCGCCGCTTGAGAGGATGGGAAGCAGCGATTCCTTGGCATCAAAGAGTTCCAGCATCGCCTTGGCTTTGGATAGGTTGGCGTACTCAGGCTGCTCTAAGATTTTTGCGCTGCCCTCTAAAACGATGTCCGACACCTTTTCGCCCAATGCGTGGGATTTTAAGATGGAAAACACGGTTCCGAAAAGCTGCGCATACTCAATCAATACCTCATCGGCGATTTTTTCGGCGTTGTGGGCGGCATCTGCGACGCTGCGCCCGCGGAAAACCTGCGTTGCGAACTCGCTGGCGCGGGTAAAGTATTCCTCCGAAACGTCCGCGCCCATTGTCGCCGCCGCATCCCGCAGCATCCCGCGATCGGTCACGATGATAAACAATGCGTCCGTGTCGGTGATTTTGACGATTTTTACGCTTTGGATAAGGGCAGTCTCGACGTTTTGCACGTACGCGATGCCGGTGAGGTTGGTAATCTCGGAAATGACTTTAGCGGTGCTTTTTAGGATATCGTCGAGCTCGGTGAGCTTGCGGTTAAAGTAACGGCCGACGATTTCGAGCTCTGATTTGGTGAGCTTGCGGCGCGGCATGAGTTTTTCCACATACAGCCGGTACGCCTCCGCCGTAGGAATCCTTCCCGCCGACGTGTGGGGCTGCGCGAGATAACCCATCTCCTCGAGCGCGGCAAGCTCGTTGCGGATGGTGGCGGAGCTAATAGCGGGCAGGTATTCCTTTTGAATATCCGCGCTGGATATGGGGGCGCAAGCGTTTATGTAGCTGCCCACCACGGCTTCGATGATTTTTTCTTTTCGCTCTGTCAGTTTCATTTT
>WQYM01000014.1 GCA_009781235.1 Bacillota bacterium | reverse complement strand
TGTTTTCGCCTTTCTCCGTGCGCATTCGGATTCCGTGGAGCCGATGTGCCTCTATGTAGAGCGGCGTGCGCGTTTCCTCTCCCGAGGCCTTGCGCGTGGTTGCCACTCCGATTTGTACAAATTCCTTACCTTGCTTATCCCGCATTCGCACACTCCGTTGCCTGTTGTTCCGAAAGGCGTGATAGGATTTTCCGTTTGTATTGTTCGATTAAAATTTGGGAAATTTGCCTTAGCAACTTGTCGCGTCCGGCGTTAAACTCCCTCTCGTCCGATACCTGGGCAAGGCCTATACTTACGGGGTCGGAACCCGGGAATCGGGCTTTAATGAGTTCGGCAAACTTTGCGGGCCTTCCGTTCAGCTTCCACGTCGGCGGGCAGTAGCCTAATCCGTAGGGCGCGACGACGGATTCGAGGCCGCGACCGACCCAGTAATCGTTTGGGGTGCTCCCGTCGGGGAACACGTATCTCGTATTCGCCAGTGCAAAGAGCGACTCCGCATAGGCGTACACGTTGTAGTACAGTGCGTGCTCCGGCTTCGGCTCTTCCTTTGCATAGTCGAGCCCGAACTCCCCGCACAAATCCTGCGCCGCCGCCAAGGGGTCGCAGAGGCCCGTGGCCCGCATTACAAAGTCGATGCCGGAGCCGGACGCGCCGCAGCTAAAACAATGGAAGCTGTTGGTCTTGTCGTAGACGTGAAAGCTCGGCGAGTTATCTTTGTGGAACGGGCAGCACGCATTGGCTCCGGCGGCTTTGGGGCGCACGAAGCCGGGCATGTATTTTTCGATGACGCTGTAAATGCCGACGCCGCGCGCCGTATCAATCGCGGTCGCCATACGCTATCCTCCCTCGGCGACGCGCCGGGGCCAGCGGGTCAAAGTTATGGGAATAGTCCTTGTCAAGGACGGCCTGAATTTTCCAAGAAATCATCGTCGTCTACCTCCTGTAGGAGACAAAATAACGGGACGAGGTCATCGTTGCCGCTCGGCTGATACCCCTCGTCGATAAGTCGCTGCTGCGCTTCGGGTGTTAGGTCGTCCCAATACACCTCAAATTCCCGCAGCGTTTCCTGCGGGTCGTAAATCGGTTGCTCTTTGTCGGGCATAGGCCGCCCCTCCTCTAATCGCTCTTGCACAGGCTCCGGTAAATCGGGTAGAACTTTCCGAATTGCAGGGCGAAGGCCGGCGTAATAAACGTCTCGCCGAGCACCCTTTGCGTGATGGTATCCTGATGAATTACCACGGCAGCGGCCCCGGCGAAGGCTAATTGCAGGTAGCACATGTGCACGCACCGGCGGTCGATGTCGTTGGCTACGATTAAAACCCGCTCGGTATAGTTGAGTCCCTGCGCCCACAGCTCCTCCAACACCGCCATCAGCATCCCGCCCGCGCCGCAGGCCGGCTCGCCGACGGTGACGACGGGCTTGGATACGTCCGTCGCCGCAAAATTCATCTTGGCGATTAAGCGGGAGACGCTCATCGGCGTAAAGAACTGGCCGCCGCGCTTCTTCCCGGTGTCGATTGCCATATAGATTTCGCCGAGGTAGTCGCTAAAGTCGTCGGGCATCCGGCCCAGCATCCGCACGATTTCGTCGCAGATTGCATCGAAGGCGAGCCGGTCGGACTTGTCATAGGCACTGATAATCTCGGCCATCCTGTCCGCGCGCGGTCGGACGTTGGCGATGTCGAAGGCCAGCACGGTTCTAAGGGTCAGGTATTCCACGGCGTCGCAGAATACGGTAACGGCGTCGCGCCGATAGGTAAAGTGGCCGAGCAGTTTGAGGATGCGCTTTTGATTTTCGTTCATACGCACCGCCGGAGCACGGGGATGCTGAGCGTGAACTCTAAGCGGAACTCGCCGTCCCACGTGCCGACCTCGAACTCGTAGGCGACGCTGAGACCGTTGCGCGTGGGCGCGAGCCGGCCCCCGCCCAAGAACCGCACGAGCTTTTGCGCGGGCGCGCACTCTTGGCAGAGCAGCCGGTAGATGCGCTTAAGGTATCGCTCCGGCGGCTCTCCGGTGCGGTGATTGAACCTGCGCACAATTTTCCCGCACCGGGTCTTACTGCCGTAATTGGCAGCGGAATCGCGGGCGTCGCCTTGGTCGGCGATGCCTTGGACTGCGTTGACGGCGAACGGCTCCGGCTCGTCAAGGTCTCCCAAGTCGAGCCAGAGCGTCCCGTCATCGAAAACGCCGTCGTTGTCGTCGGGTAACGTGCCGACGCTCACGCTGGTAATAGGGTTGTCCATAATGCTTTTTCCTCCTTTGCATTGGTCTGCTCGGCTGTCTGCCTCGTCAGCGCAGGGGGACAAATCCCTGCGTACATCTCCCGCCCAGCTAAGACGAGAGACGTTTCGGCTTTAATTGCTGCTCTTAAGGCATCGGCATACATCGGTCGGCTCCCAATAAAAGAGGTAGGTGCGCTATTTGCACACCTACCACCTTCACTTGGCACGCTCTATGTAGAGGCACCTTAAACAGCGCGGCATCCTTGGAGCTGCCGGTTATCCAGAGCAAGCAACCGTAGTTCTTCGGCTGATAACACGCCTCCAAAACCTGCCGCTCCCGGATAACCTGACTCCGATGCTTTCCTTTCACCGCTTTAATCACGGCCCTATCCTCCGACCTACCTTCCTCAGTGTGCGCCGGTCAATGTCGCACAGACCCTTCAAGGGTTTCGGCTGCGGAGAAATAAGAAAAGCCCTCCCCGGACGAACCGAAGAGGGCAGAGGGGCGGGCAATCTTAATTTCTTTTTAAAACTTTATGTTCTAAGATTGATTTATTTGATGCTTTGTGCTATTATTTGGAGCATGGAGAGTCTCAGCACTTACCTCATGGCCGAAGCCACCGAGTACGAGTTCAAGTCCGCGCTCGATACCGTCAAGCCAAAGAGCTGGTTAAAAACCGTCAGCGCGTTTGCCAACGGCATCGGCGGCAGCATTTATTTTGGCGTGGACGACGACACCGCCAAGGTCATCGGCATCAAAGACACCAAGTCCGTCATCACCAAAATCAGCGAGATAATTAAGGAGCGCATAGAGCCGTCGGTATCTTTTGCGTTAGAGCCGCTTGCGGTGGATGGCGTAGACGTGTTGCGGTTAAATGTTCCGAGCGGAATGAGCACGCCGTATTATTATGTCGGCGACGGCAACAGGATTGCATACTATCGCTTGGGCAATCAATCGGTTCCCGCCAATTCTCACATCCTGATGGAACTGACCTTGAAGGGCCAGAACCAGTCGTTTGACGCACTCGACAGTAGGTTGCGCCCGGCAGATTACAGCTTTACACTCTTTGATGCAACCTATCTCAGACGGACGGGGCACCGAATAGATAAGACCAAGGATTATATCTCTTTTGGCTTAATAAAAAACGACTCGCTTACAAATGCCGGCGCACTGTTCGCCGACGAAAGCCCCATATACAACTCGCGTATTGTTTGTACACGGTGGAACGGTTTAGGAAAAACCTCTCTATTCGAGGCTCTTAACGATGCGAACTACCAAGGCAACATCATCACAATTTTTGGCAACGCGCTCGATTTTGTGCGCAACAACTCTCACAAGAGATGGCACAAAACTAGGCGCGGCGGCCACGTGGATTACTATGACTACCCGGAGGTCGCCGTGTTCGAGGCCGTGGTCAACGCAATCGTCCACCGCAGCTACCTCATCAAGGGCAGCGAGATTCATATTGATATGTACGACGACCGCTTGGAAATCGTTTCGCCGGGCGACACGGTTGACGGCAAGCGCATACAGGATTTGAAAATAGAGAACGTTCCCTCCGTGCGGCGCAATCCTATCTTATGCGAAATCATGCAACGCCTAAAATACATGGAAGGTCGCGGCAGCGGGCTAACGAAAATTGTCAAAGCTTACCCTGCGGATGTCGTACCGCAATTTGAAAGTACGCCGCAGGTATTTATCACAAGGCTCAAGAACCTAAACTATGGGAAGCCGTTAGAGGTTCCGGAGGAAGATGTCCCTGAAAATGTCACTATAAACGGTGCAGATGTCACTATAAATGGCACTATAAATGGCACTATAAAACTGAACGCGACTGAGAAACGTATATTGGAATTACTAGCTGTCAATGGTGATTTGTCCAGAGAGGAGTTGGCAGGTTTGGTAGGTAAAGATTTGCGCACCGTCCAAAGGGGACTCAATAGACTGCGCGACAACGGCTTAATCATCCGCGACGGGTCCAAGAAGACCGGCTCGTGGGTCGTTAAAAAATAATCACATCCCCATTATTCCTACCTACCTAAAGGAAATACCAAGAACGGCTACAAGGATTACGGTCGCATCCATGGCTACTCGGAACCGCCCAAGAAGAACGGCGACTACGCTTGGCTGCTGCATATCCTAAAATCCATGAAGACCAACACGGGCAAGGCGGCGGTCATCTTACCGCACGGCGTGCTGTTCCGGGGCAATACCGAGGGCGATATTCGCAAGGCACTCATCGACAGCGGTATCATCAAGGGCATTATAGGCCTGCCAGCCAACCTGTTTTACGGCACAGGTATCCCGGCCTGCATCATCGTGCTCGACAAAGAGAACATGGCGGCGCGCACGGGCATCTTTATGATTGACGCAAGCCGTGGCTTTGCCAAGGATGGCAACAAAAACCGCCTGCGCGAGCGAGACATCTACAAAATCGTCAAGCATTTTAACGGGCAAATCAATGAGGATAAGTATTCACGCTTTGTTCCTTTCGACGAGATTAAGACCAAAAACGGTTACAACCTAAACATCCCGCGCTACATAGACGGCTCCGAACCCGAGGATATTCAGAACATCGACGGCCACCTTTGCGGCGGCATCCCGGCACTCGACGTGGACGCGCTCGATAAATACTGGCAACTCTTTAAGGGGCTCAAAGAAAAATTGTTTGCGCCCTTGCGCGTCGGGTTTTATCAGCTCAATATGGATAAGGATGCGGTGCGCCAATCGGTGTATGCCGACGAGGAGTTTTCTGCTTATGCGGACAAGGTGGATGCGGCATTCAAGGCGTGGCAGGACTACGCAAGGGCAAAGCTGCTGGCCGTCACCACCAAAACCAAGGCCAAGGATTTGATTGCAGAGCTTTCCGAAAAGCTGATAAACGAATACAAAGACATCACGCTGATTGATAAACACGACGTGTACGAGGTTCTACTGTCCTACTGGCAGGAGGTGATGGCGGACGACCTGTACCTTATCATCAAAGACGGTTACGCGGCGGCGCGCGAGGTTGACGTAGAGATAGAGCGGAAGATGACTACCAATAAAAAGACGGGTGAGGAGAAAACCACCGAGCGAGAGAAGGGCTGGGACGGTAAGATTATCCCTAAGCGCATCATCGCTAAGGCATTCTTTGCCCAAGAGGTAGACGCCGTGGCGGAGGCCGAGGCCATTGTCGAGGCGACCGAGGGCAAGCTGGCAGACCTAGTTGAGGAGCACAGCGGCGACGAGGGCGCGCTGAAAGACAAGACCGTAAACGAAGCAAGGGCTGATATTAAGCCGGCAAAAAGGAAGGAAACAGACGAGGAAGAGTTGGCTATCCTTATCGAGTTCGTAAGCCTTTCCGACCTGCTAAAAGAGAAGAAGGCTCTTATCCGAGACATGACAAAGCTCCTGTGGGATAAAGTCCGTGCCCGATACGCAAGCCTAACCGATGAGGAAATAAAAGAATTGGTGCTGACCCGCAAATGGTTTGCCACCGTTTACGACGGCATCGACGCATTGTATACCGCCATCTCTAATCGCATCGCCAACCGCATAGCCACGCTGGCCGAGCGCTACGACGAGACCCTGCCCATCATAGAGGACAGGGCTGCGGAGCTGGAAGGCAAAGTGAACGCAATCTCCTCGTCCGTCGCGTAGGGGAAGAACTCTGCGTCGGCAATCCATCCGACCCGCGCTATGGATTTTCTGAGCGGTATCCGTTTTTTGTTTTTTGTCTCGTATTCCGAGAGGTATTGGACTAAGTTGCGCGCCGTCTCGCTGGTCACGTGCAGTCCGTGGTCGCCGAACGCGATGACTCCCGCCCTGTTGTAGACCTGCGTCCGCGCGCCGATGAGCTTTTTCCATGTTCCGTCCTTAAAGAACGACAGCTCCAGCCGCTCCATGCCGTTGTCCACGTTTTCAAGGCGGGCGGTGATAAGCACCGGGCCGTCCGGGCAGGCCAGAATTTCCTGCTCGCCCTCCCGCGTGCTGACAACCTTGCGGACACCGTGGTCAAGCGAAACCGTCCACCCCCTCGGGGCGACCGCGCCGTTTAAGTCGGTGCGCCCTAAATCTATCGTCGGCTCGTCGGCATCACGGCGGCTCTTCTTAACGCGATGTGTTACCGCTTTTTCCAAGTCGCGCGTCGAGATTTTCTTTCCTTTCGCGTTCTCTTTGAATAGGGCATACTCTGCGGGTAGGTGCACCTTTGCGTGGGCAAGGGCGTCTTGGAACTCCGGGGCGTACACTGCCGCCGCGTCCGTGATTTTCTGAGCCAGCAAGGCTCTGACCTCGAGCTCGTAAAGCTCCCGGCGCACAGCGTCTGTTTCCGGTTGAGTGCCTGGGGCTTCGGTTGGGTTGATTTCCAACCCGTCTGTATGGACGTGTTCAAGTTCTTCTGCGGCTTGTCCGCTCACTTGTTGTTCGTCGTTTATCATAATTTTTTCTCCTCTTGGGTTGCCCTGATGGGCTAAGATTTTTATTTGAAATTAAATGCGATTACAAAAGACATAGCCGAGCAATTTGCCGCTCCGCCACGTTCTACAAATTTATCTACAAGACGCGCCTTGTTTCGCGTGCATTTCAACAAATCTTTTAAGAACCACCAAGAAATCGTGAAGGAGTGGAAATATGAGCATAGAAGATACTGCAAGGCTTACTGAGCCACAACAACCGCTAAGGGTCATAAGGAAGATACCAGCCTTCGCTACTGCAACGGCGATACTTAACCGCCTAATCAATGAGGCAGCCTACGCAAGGGTCAGCACCGATAGCGAAGAACACCACGATAGCCAGCATGCTCCAAAACGAGAAATCCACCACCAAAAGAACCGCTCTGAATGCAAGATGAAGCCCATCAAGGAGCAAGCGGTGGAAGAGGCGTTCGTAGCAACGCTGAACAGCCTAGTCGCCGACCGCCAGCGGATAATGAGAAACCTAGAGCAAACGGCGAGAGCCATCATCGCACAAACACCGATTAAAAGCGTAGCGGAACTGCAAAGACAAATACAAGCCGTAGACCGCCAAACGGTAGAAGTGAGCAATCGCCGCCCGGTAACGGCAGAAGACCAAGCCTTGACGGCGAAGCTCACCGACCAAGCAAAGCAACTGCGAGAAGAGATAACCATAGCAGAGCGGATGAAAGGCACGCACGACCTACTGAACGAGCGGGTCAAAGAAATCAGCAAAGTCATCCGCCTACCGTACTTCGAGTACCACGGCGACATCTTCCGCAGCCTAGTCGAGAAGGTAATCGTCAAGGACAAAAAGACCCTGCGGTTCATCTTCAAATGCGGAATCGAACTCGACCACCAAACCGCATAACAACAGCCCACCACAGCCAAATGTACGGCTCTGGTGGGCTTTTTATTTACCCTTTTGACGCCCCTTCGGGGGCTTTTTTTGCGTTAAAGACTTTTTTCAATAGACCCCCCATAGTGGGGCTTTTTTAGCGGAACAGTCGTCCGCAAATTCAAACACAAAAAAATCAAAGTCCGCAAAATCAAGCGGAAACAAAGCAAATAATCAAAAAGCACCCCCAGCAAACATTTGATTTTTTGATTTATTTATGCTAAAATAGAACTAGAAATCAAAGGGGAACGCACACCGCAAATTCAAAGGCTAAATCATAAAAAGACTTTATGGTGTGCAAGCCCAGTAGGAACAGAACCCGAACCCTCGGTGAGGATGGGTTCTTTTTCTTTTTCTGCGAGGGCAATATCGGTTTCCTCTTTAGATATAAAGGTTTTAGCGCCGTTTTCAAAGCTGAAATAGATGACAGTGCGCCCGTCCGAAAGGTAGTCGTCGTTGAGATCGTACCGCCAACTATAACAACAGACTCTTTGCTTAACGGCACAGTAAACACACCCTATAATGCTAGGCTTGAAGTCGATGGCATCGGAACGATATCGTGGGATGTTGTTCAAGGGTCTTTGCCCAATGGACTGACGCTTAATCGAGACACGGGCGTAATATCAGGATCACCAAGCAGTGCCGGGCAATTTAACTTCACAATTAGAGTAGCAAACGTAGTAGGCTACAGCGATCAAAGTTATATTGTTGCTATTGGAAAGCTCGCCGGAGGATCTGTGGTCGGCACACTAGTATTGGAATCATTTGGTTATAGATCGTTCACTGTCAATCAGTTATAATATATATATAAACAGATTGACCTTTGGTATAAGTGGATTCAACGGTGCTTCATGGTACAGGTCGTGGACGTGGAGCGGAAGTAGTAGAGAAATAAATAATTCGAATCGCATCTTAACTGCTTACAGTTTATGGTAGTAAACGGATAATCAACATCACTTACGATAATCGAGAGTAAAAAGCTAAAATGCAAATATACGCCATGAGATTTCGGACAGTTTTTAACGAACTGTCCGTTATTTCTTTTTTGTCGAGAATACCACCACATTTTTTTTACCCCGCAAAAAGTTCCCCTCGCTATCCCTCTTTTGCGTTAGATAACCCGTTGACCGTTTCGCCTCCGGTCTAAACCATTTTGCGTGCACCCCACCAATTTCGCTAGATTATTAGGGTTGAGAATAGGAAAATTTGAAAAAACTACGTTTTTTTATAGACAAAATAGGACAAAAATGGTATGATTCTTTTATGTTTTAAGCAGAGGAGATTTAGAGATGATACAATGGGCGATCAAATATAATGGCGGCAAGTTAAGACAGCAAATGAATTCTACGCCCGTGCTGTTTCCTACCAAAAAGGCGGCAGAGTCAGAAATCGAAACTCTGAAGATTGGAAACTGTAAGCCTGTCAAAGTTGAGATTAAAGAGGTAAATCCTGAAATAATCAAGTGGGCCGATAAAATGAGCAGAAAAACAAAAAGCAATGAATTGGAAAGGTTTGTCAGGCACTTTCTTTGTTGTAGCGATAACCTTAAAAACGGCGTTATCGGTTTTAACCGTTTTTCAACGGACGGCAATATTCAAGTTGTTTTGGACGCTTTGATTAAGTGCGACAAAGACGGCGATTGTCCGGACGGCTTTTATTATGAGGAGTCGTCCGACACTCTTTTTATATTTGAGCATTTTGAGTTCGACTGTTCCTCAAACAAGAAAAACGGGTCCATGCTGCGTAAAAATATCGCGCACACCGAAAGCGCGGCCAGGCAAGAACTTAATCAAGCGACCGGCGAATATAAAGGTGTGAAAGTAATCGAGCAGAGCGAAGGTATAAGAGACGGCGACACAATCACTTATAGGGTCGGCGCTGACGGAGATAAATTCAGGGACAACTACATAGCCAACTTCAAAAAGGCGTTTGAAAGGCACGCCAAAAAAGTAAGCGATTATATAAGCAACTGCAAAAAGAAAACAGGCAAGGACTGTAAGAGCATCAAGGTTTGTTTTGTGTTTGAGGATATTACTCTTGGCGGCACACATTATAAAATCGATAAGAATTCAATGGGCGGCGAGGTAAATATTTTATTGACAAAGCAGTTCATGGATATCTTCAGGGACAGCCCCGTTGACTACGCTATATTCGGCATGATGCAGAATCCAAGCACACTCACGGTCTGCGACAAAACCGTGTTAGCGTTTTATGATAAAGCAGATGTAGTTGATTTATCAAAAGAAGAGTTTTTTGTGTTTCCGTCTATGCCAAGGTTCACTTATGCTGTAAAGCGGAATCTTTAAGGACAAAGAGGATTTAGAGCAATAATAGTTTTGTTTTTTCAAACCTAGTGAGATTTCGGACAGTTTTTAACGGACTGTTCGTTATTTCTTAGGAACCGAAATATAAAATGCCAACATAAAAACAAACGTTGAAATTACGACCTTTTGGCAAATCGACCGTTAAGCGTCAAATACGGGATTTAGTTGATAGTATGACGAACTCAAACAAGCCGCGCGCGCTTTACCTAATATCGAACCTCCTCCTAAATTTCATTATTATTATCATTATGTTCTCTAACAGAGTAAAAACATTTGTGTTTTGCGTTAGGCTGTGATATATTTACAAATACGGCTCATATTTATGAACCGCAGAAATCTAAATTATAAAATGGAGAAATACACATGAAGAAAAGAAGGTATACGCTGTTCGCTTTCGTTACGGTTATGGTGCTTGCGGTGGCTGTCTCCGCAACGCTGGCGCGCCAGCCGAAAGTATACGCGATGGCGGCCGAGGCCGGCGTAACGGCGGTTTCCGACGACCCCTTTTATGACGCCCTTAAAGAAATGGTGGGCGAAATAGTCGACCAAAAAATCATCGAGCTGTTCAACGACGAGGGCGGCTCTGTCGGCGGAATAACGGACGGTATCGAGGACTTTATTTCAAAGCAGGTCCGCGACATGGTTATGGGCATGCTGTCGGGGGGCGACGAGATAATGGGCTTTGTATCCCCGCTGCTCGGTAATCTCCTGAACGGGCTTATCGACTCAACTCTCGGCCAGTACGGCTTAGGCGGCGCGGGCATAGACGTTTCGGGGATATTGGACGGCGTGCTTAACAACGACATTATCGGCCGGATACTTTCCCTTCCCATCGTAACGGACATAATCGAAAGGACTGTCGAGTACGCGGTGGCGGACGCCGTCGGTATCGCGTTAAGCCAAATCATCGTAACCCCCGGCGAAAACGTGGACAACAGAGACGCGCTCGTCGAAGCATACACGGACGAGATTTACGGTTTAAGGTTTGTTCCTTTTCTTTCAACCGACGCTTATTTGGCGACCACTGCTGCCGAAAAGCTTTTATTGGCGGGTAAAACGTTCGATACGGTCAACCCGTTTTGGGTTATCGAGATAATTAAAACCGAAGCGTCAGGCTCGGAAATGATAGAGAATCCTTTGTGGGCGGGGTGGAATGTTCTTCCCGCTCTTATAAAGAGGGTTACCCCGGAACCCGAGAGATACATCGAAAACCCTATTAAAGTCGAAGGACGCGATTATGTGCAAATAGGCTGGCAAAACGATGTGAATGCTCCCGTGGGCGACATACCCTTAATCGGCCAATACCTCGGCCCATACACGACCATGGATACTTATATCGCGGCAAGGCTGCTTGTTGACTTCGGAACAAGTACCGTCGGCGGATTTAACAATTCCGGCGAGATATTAAACGACATTATGCAGGATATGCCCTCTATTATCTGGGAGGCGGCACAAAGGGCGGCGGTCGACGTCGTGACGGAGCGTATCGAATATTATAAGCAACTCATAATCGAAACGATTAGAACCGAAATAGAGAAGTTTATCCGGCAAATCAGAGCGCAAATCAACGGGCTTGTCGCGAACGAAATCGAAGAAATACTTCCCGTCACCATTGAAACGAACGATACATATGCGGACATCATGGCAATGACCGGGAACGCGATCGACCTTAACCTGCAAACCCCCGCCGAGATAGATGACGCTATTTGCAGGCTGCAGGCGTTGAAGGCCGCGATATGCGCCCTTCCGTTTGACCAATACAAGGCGGACGCCTTCGCGTTCACGCGTCAAATTATAGAAGACGCGAAAGCGGATGCGCTCGCTTTTATAGACGAGGTTATCGAATGCGCGAAGGCGAAGGCCGAAAAGGTTGAGACCGAGCTTAGAGAGAAAGCGCAGGCTCTGCTGATCTGCGAGCTGAACAAAATCTTCGATACCGCGCTCTCCGTTAAAACGGAGCTGTGCGAACTCGCGGACGAATTCTTGGCCGCTGTAGAAAAAAAGGCGGAATATATCGCCGCGAACGCCGATAAGCTCCTGCCGAAATTGTACGGACTTAAAGAGGCGGTATTATGCGCGGACGCGTATTGCTGCCTGGATTTGGGCAAGGCGGTTTGCGTACTCGACCGGCTGATAGAATGCCTGGAAAATAAAGTTCCGGAACCTCCCGAACCCCCGGAACCTCCCGAGCCACCCATAAAGCCTCCGGTAAAGATCTTCGCTTTCGCCGAGGTAGAGAAACTCAAAGGTAATGAAAACATCTTAACGATAACGCTCGTCGCTATATCCGATTGCGGAAAATCCACGGTGATCGCCGTGCAATCTTTTGTTATCCGCAACAACGAGGAGGGCGTTTACGAGGTCGCGGGATATAAAATCGCGGTGAACACCAAGGGCAATGTCCAAATCCGCGAGTGCAACATTATAGCCGCCCCCGCCGCCGACGGTTCCGGTAAGGAATCTTAAAAAAACTGCAAAACCCACGAAATTACGGACAGTTTTTAACGGACTGTCCGTAATTTCTTAGGGATAGAAATATCGAGTTTTGTCGGTGATGATGCTACGACCTTTTGGCAAATCGGCCGTTAGCATCGAATAAAGGATTAAGTTGGTTGTAGGTTAATGGCCGTTTTACAAAAACTCTTTCCGCCGCAAGCCCCGCTAATCCGTTGACAAAGATGAAAAGCCTGCTATAATAATGTTGGGGTTGGAGTATGGTTTCGGGTACTGTTCCCTCCGCCTCCGCCATCGCCCCGAGCCGCAAAAGCCCGGGGCATTTTCTTTTTCGGATAGGCGTATTGAAAAAACAAAGCGCAAAGGATAAAAGCGGCACAACACTATGAACAACATCGTCATCAAAGGCGCTAAGGAAAATAACCTTAAGAATATTAATCTCACATTGCCGCGAAATAAGCTCGTGGTTTTTACGGGGCTTTCCGGCAGCGGGAAAACAAGCTTAGCATTCGATACCATTTTTGCCGAGGGGCAGAGAAGGTACATCGAGAGCCTAAGTAGTTACGCGCGCATGTTTTTAGGGAGGATGCAAAAGCCCGACGTCGAGCAAATCGAGGGGCTTTCTCCCGCTATCTCGATCGATCAAAAAACCACCAGCCACAACCCGCGTTCCACCGTGGGCACGGTGACCGAAATTTACGACTACCTGCGCCTTTTGTTCGCGCGGGCGGGCACGGCGTATTGCCCGGAATGCGGCAAGGAAATCTCTAAGCTGTCGGTTGACCAAATCGTCGACCGCGTTATGGCGTACCCGGAGGGTAGCAAAATCCTCGTCACCGCGCCTGCCGTGCGGGGACGCAAGGGCGAGTACGAAAAACTGCTGTCGGAGTTTAGAAAAAGCGGGTTTCAGCGGGTGAAAGTCGACGGGGAAGTACGTAGCTTAGAGGATGAAATTAAGCTTGACAAGCAAGTAAAGCACTCCATTTCCGTTGTGGTGGACCGTCTAATCGTAAAGCCCGGCATCGAAAAACGGCTGACGGACTCCTTAGAGACGGCGTTAAAGCTAGCGGACGGTATTGTAGTCATCGACAACGAGGGGGCGGAGCAGCTTTTTAACACCCTGTACGCGTGCCCGGACTGCGACGTCTCATTAGCCGAAATCGAGCCCAGGCTGTTTAGCTTTAACAGCCCGTTCGGCGCGTGCCCGGACTGTACGGGGCTTGGCTACACGCAAAAAATCGACCCTGCGCTTATCTACGGCGACGGAAGCAAGTCACTCGACGAGGGCGCTTTAACCATCAGCGGCTGGAACATGGATTTGGGCTCGATTTCGGAGATGTATTTCCGCGCGTTGGCTAAACGCTACAAATTTTCGCTGCAAACGCCGTTCCGCGAATTGCCGGACGACATAAAACAGATTCTTTTGTATGGCAACGGCGGCGAAAAGCTGCAGATGGAATACAATTCGTTCAACTTTGCCGGCAATTTTTCGAAAGACTACGAGGGCGTGGTGCGCAACTTAGAACGCCGTTACCGCGAGACGACGTCGGATTACATCAAGGCGGAAATCGAACGTTACATGCGGACAAGCCCGTGCCCGACGTGCGAGGGCAAACGGCTCAAAAAAGAGGCTTTGGCGGTAAAAATCGGCGGGAAAAACATTTACGAGTTGACCGGGCTACCGATTTTGGGGCTAAAGGCGTTTTTTGACGCGCTGGAGCATGGAGAGACACGTAGGGGTCGCACGGTGTGCGACCCGTGCACGGTGTGCGGCCCGTGCACGGTGTGCGGCCCGCAACCGGGGCTTAGTCAAACGCAAGCCTTAATAGCAAAACCCATCCTAAAAGAAATCCATGCCCGCGCGCAATTTTTAATCGACGTAGGATTAGATTATTTGACGCTCTCGCGCGGCGCGGCCACGCTATCGGGCGGCGAGGCGCAGCGCATCAGGCTTGCCACGCAAATCGGCTCCGGGTTGCAGGGCGTTTTGTATATCTTGGACGAGCCCAGCATCGGGCTCCATCAGCGCGACAATGAGCGGCTGATCGGCACGCTGAAAAATTTGCGCGATTTAGGCAACACCTTAATCGTGGTAGAGCACGACGAGGAAACGATGCGCTCCGCCGACCATATCGTGGATGTCGGCCCCGGGGCGGGCGTGCACGGCGGGGAGATTGTCGCGCAAGGGAGTGCGGAAGAGATTGCCGCATGCGAGGCGTCGATTACGGGGAAGTTTTTGAGCGGCAAGCGCAAAATCGCCGTCCCCGCCTTCCGCCGTCCCGCCGATAAAGGGTTTTTAGAGATTGTCGGCGCGGCGCAAAACAACCTAAAAGACCTCACCGTAAAGCTGCCGCTCGGGGTCATGACCGCCGTTACCGGGGTTTCGGGCAGCGGAAAATCGAGCTTAATTAATCAAATTTTGTATCCCGCCGTTTCCAACATGTTAAACGGCTCGCGCTTAAGCGTCGGCAAGCACGAAAAAATCCTCGGCGTCGAAAACATCGACAAGGTAATCAACATCGACCAAAGCCCCATCGGCCGTACGCCGCGCAGCAATCCCGCAACGTATGTCGGCTTGTTCGGCCCCATACGCGACCTCTTTAGCAAAACCGCGGACGCCAAAGCGCGCGGGTACGCGCCGGGGCGGTTCTCATTTAACGTCAAGGGCGGGCGCTGTGAAAACTGCGCGGGGGACGGCATCATCAAAATCGAGATGAACTTCTTGCCGGATGTGTACGTGCCGTGCGAGGTCTGCAAGGGCAAGCGCTACAACCGCGAAACGCTGCAGGTGCTGTATAAGGGCAAAAATATTTCCGACGCGCTGGATATGACGGTGGAAGAAGCGCTCGGTTTTTTTGAAAACATCCCGGGCATTTCCAATAAAGTGCGCACGTTGTATGACGTGGGGCTTGGGTACATTAAGCTAGGCCAATCGTCTACGACGCTTAGCGGTGGGGAAGCACAGCGGGTCAAGCTGGCGACGGAACTTAGTAAACGCGGCACGACCAAAACCCTCTACATCCTCGACGAGCCGACCACCGGCCTCCACTCCCACGACGTGGAAAAACTGCTCGCTATCCTCTCGCGCTTAACGGACGGCGGCAACACGGTTATCGTTATCGAGCACAATTTAGACGTGATTAAAGTCGCCGACCACCTCATCGACCTCGGCCCCGAGGGCGGCGACCGGGGCGGCTACGTGATTGCCGAAGGCACTCCGGAGCAAGTCGCGGTGGCAGAGGCGAGCTTTACGGGCAAATTTTTGCAAAAAGCGCTGGGGTAGGCAGGGACGGTTTGCAACCTGCGGCGGAAACTGCACGGAATCGCGCGCAGCTTGCGGTCCATGAAAAAAATGCGTTTTTTTAATTTCTCATTATCTGCGTTGTTTTATTACCCAATAGCCCGAACGCAACGACCCTTTCCTTTCGATAAAACCACGGCTTTTGAGTTGCGCAATTGCACGGGAAATTGTCGGGCGCGATACTTTAAGGGTGTTGGCAAGTTCGTTATAACTTGCCAAATAAACAAGCAAACATTTTTTGCTGTAAAATCTCACGAGTAGATCTCACGGATGGAAGCTCCGGAGAAGCAAAAACAAGACCAACGCAAAAAGAGAATGAGCAAGTTACCCTGCCCATTCTCTTTCGGCAATTAAACCAAATACGCGCTCCTTAAAGATGTACTTAACGCCTCGCCTCTTGAGCGGGCTGTGCCGCTCCGCCGGCGTCCCGATATCCTCGCCCTTGCTTTTGCAAGCGAAGGTCGGCTCGTAAGGGTTCTTATTTGATTCGTTTTGACGGTTTCTTACGCCCACTTGGCGTAGTAGGTACCGTTCGGGGCGGTCGCAAGGCCGACGGCGGAAACGGGCGCGCCCGTAAATCCGGGGTTGCCGTACCAGCCGCCAAAGGTGGATCCCGCGCGGTAGGGGGGCTTCATGTCGGTGGCTTCGGCGGCGTTTAAGATGCTGTCCGGGCCTTTGACAAACGACACCACGTACGTTTTATCTGCGCTCAATGTACAGCCCCACACGACGGAGCGGTTGCGGTCATCCGCCCAAAAGGTTCCCCAACCGGCCGGTTTTGCGGGCGCTTCGGCATACAGGGTTACGCTATAAGAAGAGGATGTGAACGCGGAAGCGCCGACGCTTGTCACGCTTGCGGGTATCGTTACGCTCAAAAGTCCGGTGCAGGTGCGGAACGCGTATTCTCCGATGCTTGTAAGGCTTGATGGCAAAACGGCGTTTTCCAGCACGGAGCAGTTAGAGAACGCGTAATCGCCGATGCTCGTAACGCCGCTCGGGATCGTAATATTCACAAGCCCGCTGCAGCCGGAGAACGTATAGTCGCCGATACCCATGATACCGGCGGGCAGCGTAATTTTCCCCAATCCTCTGCAGCCGTAGAATGCGCCGTTGCCGATGCTCGTTACGCTTTCCGGTATCGTAACGGACGAGAGCGCGGCGCAGCCGCGGAACGCTTCCTCGCCGATGCGGGTCACGCCGGGCGCAATCGTAACGGAGGAAAGTTTAGCGCAGTCTAAGAACATTTGGGCGCCCACGTTTTTAACGCCGCCGGGAATCGTAAAGTTCACCAACTCGTTGCATTCGGCGAACGCGTAATTGCCGATGCCCGCCACGCTTGCGGGCAGCGTAAGGCTTGTCAGCGCCTTACAGCACTCAAACGCGTTATCGGCAATCTTTGTCACGCCGTCCGGAACGGTGTACGCCCCGCTTTTGAGTTCGGGGCAGCGGATAAGCTCCGTGCCGTCATAACTAAACAATATGCCGCCGACCGATTTAAAGGCGGCGTTTCCCGCTTCCACCGTAATATTGGCGAGCGCATGGCAATAACGGAATGCGGCGGTGCCGATATGCGTTACGTTTTTGGGTATCGTAAAGTTCGAAATGCCCCAGCACTGGCTGAACGCCTCGTCGCCGATACTGATAAGTCCCGACGGCAGTTCGAGACTTGTAAGGGAGGGGGAAAAGAAGAACGCCCGCGCGCCGATATATTTCAGGCTGTCGGGCAGCGCGACGGCCGTCGGCCCGACGACGACGCTTTCAAACGCCCCGTCGGCAATGCCTACGGTGCCCGGCTCTATAATCAGGTTGACGCCGATCCAGCCGCAGGTCAGCCAGTTGCCCACATAAAATTTATTGTATTGCACGGGGGTATTGTTAAAAGCGTCTTTGCCGATGCTTGTCAGCGTGGAAGGCAACGAAACCTCGGAGAGGTTGCTGCAACCGGAAAACGCGTAATCGCCGATGCGGGCTACTCCTTCGGGAATGACGACTTTCGTAAACGCAGAACTTCTACAACCGTTGAACGCGGAATTGCCGATTACTATCACGCTTTCGGGCAACGTAATATTGTTCAAAGAGCGGCACGAGGAAAAAGCGCTCCTGCCGATATATTTCACGCCGTCGGGTATCGTAACGTTCGTTAGGTTGACGCAATTGAAGAAAATCGAGTCGCAAATGCCGACGGTTCCCTCTTTTATGGCATAGTCGCCGCGTATATCCGCTCTTGCTCCGTTGTGCCCGACCGCCCACTTGTCCGCGTAAACCACGCCGTTGGCCGGCGTCTTATGCATGATGGCGGTCTCGTTGAAGGCAAATATGCCGATTTGGGTCACGCTGTCGGGGATTTTAACGTCGGCAAGTTTATTACAGCCGTTGAACGCGCTGTCGCGGATGTTTGTTATGCCGGAGGGAATCGTAACGTTTTCCAAAGCCCCGTAATCTACAAACCCTTTTTCCGCGATTTCGGTTACGGGCCAGCCGTTATGTACGGCCGGGATAACGATGTTTGCGGCCGCCGTGTTCCCTCTCGATACCGAAAGCTCCGTGCTGCTGCCGGCGACAAAAGCAAACGCCAAGCCCGCCGTCCCCAGCGCGGGGGTTCCGGGGCGCGTTTCCGCCTCGCCGCACGGACAAGTCCTCGTTTCCACGCCGTCCGCCGTCTCGGTAGGCGGCGTCGTTACCGCCCACGCGCCGAACGCATGGGTATGTTCCGGGTTTTCGCCGCCGCCGTTATCCGACCCGCCGCCGTTTTCGTCCTTATCCGCCCATTTGGCGTACAAGATAATGTTCGCCGTTACCGTGTCGGCGCTAAAATCCCAAGCGTTGCTAAGCCCGGCTTCCTTAAACCAGCCCTCAAAAGCAAAGCCTTCCTTTACCGGGTCGGCGGGACGGGCGATTTTCGAGCCGTTTGCCAACCCCGTCAATTTTTCGATTGCGGTGCCGCCGTTGCTTTCAAACGAAACCTCGTAAGAAACCGCCGGAAAGTCCGGCGGAAAGTCCGGCTTTTCGCCGCGGCACGCCGCGAACGCGAACGCGCTTAGTAACGCGATAAGCGCAATTATCGTAAGTTTACCGATGTTGTTCATGATGTAGTGTCCTCCATTTTCTGTTTTCGTTCTGTTCCGCGATTAGATTGCAGAACAAATTAATTTGTTTGTATAATGTCGCGTTGTGCAATTATCCGGCGGGCGTCCAAATCGCGTAGAGCCGCGTGCCGATGGGGATGCCGCCGTACGCCGTACCCAGCTCCGCCGCCGTGTAAGCCGCTTCGCCGAGCGCCGCCAGTTCCGAAGATGTCGCCCAGCCGCCGAACGCGTGCCCTGCGCGGTACGGCGCGTTTATACCGCCGTAGGCGCCCGGATTGGAAAGGCTGTCCGCGCCGGTCTTCGCCCACGATTCGACGTAAGCAAGGTTCCCGTCGTCCGCGAGCGTGCAGCCCCACAGTACGGGGCGGCTTAATAAATTCACCGCCCATCCGGTCGGCTGGGTCTCCGCTTCGGCGTACACCGTTATGGGGCTTGCCGACCACATGCCGCCGCCGAGAGTTGAAAGGCCGGCCGGTAGCGTAATGGTTTTGAGGTTGGGCGAATCCGAGAACGCCCCGCCGCCGATGTCGGTTATACTTTTCGGCATCGCAAAATGGGTGAGATTGCTGTAACAGAAAGCGGCATTCCCGATACCCGTCAACATACTGCCGGGCGCGAAAATAACTTCCTCCAAGCGGTCGCAGCCGTAAAAAGCGGAATCGGGGATGACGGTTAACGTTGCCGGAATTGTAACGCGGATAAGCCCCTCGCAAATGTCGAACGCGCTTTTGCCTATTTGTTCGACGCCGTTCGGTATGTCGAGGCGCGAAAGTTTCTTACAGCGGTAGAACGCCAATTCTCCGATTTCCGTT
The DNA here is from genome assembly GCA_009781235.1 of Bacillota bacterium. Classification (GTDB taxonomy): domain Bacteria; phylum Bacillota; class Clostridia; order Christensenellales; family Pumilibacteraceae; genus WRAP01. Next base: position 5,529 of record WQYM01000014.1, on the reverse strand, counting down.
ACGCCGACGGGGATATCGAGACTCAAAAGCGCTTCGCAACCGAAGAACGCGGAATCGCCGATGGCCGTTATGCGGCGGTTTTCCGAAAACGAGAGGTTTTTTAGTCCGGTGCAGTCCGCAAACGCGGAAACTCCGATATGCGTCACGCCGTTTCCGATAACCGCGTCGGTAAGGGAATAGCAACGGTAAAACGCGTAATTGCCGACGGCGGTATCGTTGCCGGGGATAGTAATTTTCGCAATATCGCCGAAAGCGAAAGCCCGCTCGCCGATAAGCGCCACCTTTCGGCTCACCTCGTTAATCGTCACGGAGGAGGGGACGGTAAACTCGGCCGCGTCGCCGATATACCGGACTAAAACGGCGTCCCCGTCCAAAACGCGGTATTGAGCCCCGCCGAAAAAGGTAATGTCGGAGATGGAGACGCCGAAGTATACGGCGCCCAAGCTGCCGCCCTTCCAGCCCGGATTCCAGCCCTCCGGCTGCGCCGGGGCTTCGGCATACACCGTAATGTTCCCGGTGAACGCGGCGTTGCCGATACTAAGCACGTTTATTGGAATCGTTACGCTCCGTAAGCCGCTTAGGTAGAACGCGTACTCGCCGATGCTTGTTACCTTGTGCGGGACGGCGAGCGTCTGTACGCCGCAGTTCAAAAACGCGCGCGCGCCGATTTTTATCAGGCCGTCCGGCAGCGTAACGGCGGTAAGCGCCGTACAGTCGGCAAACGCCCACTCGCCGATTTCCGTTATGCCGTCCGGTATCGAAACGGACGTGATACCGGCACAGCTCGTAAACGCCTGATTGGCGATGCTTGTTACGGGCAGGCGCTCATGGTACGCGGGGATAACCACAGCGCCGCCCAAACTTGCCGACGCGGCCTTTACGCTGAACGCGACGCCGTCTTCGATGGGCAAAAACACAAGCCCGGCTGTTCCGAGCGCGTAAGCTATGCGCGTCCCGTCGGTTTCCCCGCAGCGGCCGCAGGTAAGCGTTTCGAGGCCGTCCGCCGTTTCGGTCGGCGCCGTCGTTACCACCCATTCCCAGTCATGCCCGAGCGCGGGGATATCGGAATAATCTAAATGTTCTCCGCACCTGCCGCATACCAGTACGGCCCCGAACCCGTGCGTGCAGTCCGGAGGCGGCCCGGTAACCCAAGCGCCTTCGTCGTGCCCTAGCGCGGGGCTAGAGCGCGTTTCGGTGTGCGATGGGTCGAAGTTTTTACAAGCCCGCGTTTCCTCGCCGCCTTCCGTGCAGGAGGGCGGGGTCGTAACCGTCCAAGGGCCGTAGTCATGCACATGCTCTTTGACGGCGGACGGGACGTCTGCTTTGCCGCCGGACGACAACTTAATTCTGCTGCCGGCAATCCTGTAGTTGATTTGCGCGCCCGCGCCGCCGACGGCTTCGTCCGATAATAGCGAGCCGTCCCTGGCCACCTTAAAGAGTTCGGCGTAGACTGCTACCGTCCCGCTTTTTCCGGTTAAAAGCTCCTGAGGAACCGTCAGTTTTTCTAAGAAAGGGAAGATGTAATTAAACGAATCGGTAGCGGCGTTTTCGCGTAAAAGGGATTGCGCGGCAAAGAAATCGGGAATCTCTTTAACAACGATGCAATCGGCGCGGCCGTAGGGGCTGGAAGCGGGCTTGGAGAGCGGCAAAGCTTGGGTAATCGAACCGGACAACGGTAGGGGCTGCACGGTGTGCAGCCCGCGGGTCGCACGCCGTGCGACCCCTACGGTATCGGCAGTGTTTGCAGCATCGGCAAATACAAGCGTCGGGGCGTCGGGTTCGGCAAGACGATATGCGGCGCTTGCGGGCTCGGACTTCGGGACGCCCGAAAAATACAGCAGCATGGTATAGCTGCCCTCGCCGGGAGAAAAATCAGAGCCGGAGCCAAAATAAAAGGTTAATATAATGTCATCGCCTACGCCGTATTCGCTTTTATCGCTTTTGTAGGCGCAATAAACCGGTTCGTCTCCGGCAGCTCTGCGCGCCAACCCCCATGTAAGGCCATTGTCTTGCAGGCTGAAATTGATTGCCGCCATCGGTATGAAAATCGCGCAAAGCACGATAACCGCGGCTGCGGAAACCAACAAGACGGCGCGGAGCGCATAAGAGTTTTGACGCTTTTCCGCCTTGCTGTCTTCCGTAAGAAGATATTCCCCGGAATGCTCCGCCGGGCGGGTGGCTTGGTTTTCCATGGTTCTTCTCGCCTCCGACGTTTCTCTTTTAAGCTTTTGCTTAAAAGACGCGCCGATGGAGGCTAACTCTTTAATTTCTTGTATTAACCTTTGCATACTTATTGCCCTCCCTTTTCGTTCAAAAAGTTTTTGAGTTTTTCCCGCGCTCTCGTGAGCCGCTTAAAAACAACGGCCTCATTTTTGCCCAATAGTCTTGCGATTTCCTTTGCCGTATAATCCTCAAAATAGAACAGGTAAACGACAGAACGGTCTTTCTCGGCCAATTTGTTAAAAGCGTCCATCAGGTCTAAATGCTCTTCTTTAAAAGACTCGCCCGCGAGGCTGTAGGATACGGCGTCCAAAGGAACCGTTTTATGTCGCTTTTGATACTTTAGAAAATTTTTGCATTTATTGATGGTGATACGAATCAACCACGCCTTTAAGCAGCCGTCCTCCTCGGCAAAGGGGCGTTTCAGCAGCGATAAAAAGACGTCCTGGCAAATGTCCTCGGCATCCGCGCGGTTTTTAGTATGCAAAACCGATATCCGGAAAACCGTTTCCGAATATTGCTCGATAACGCGATTCAAATATTCTTCGCAGATTATTGCCGTGTTCCTCCAAAAAAGCCGCTTTTAATAACTAAGACAACCGGCGCGGCAAAACCGGACATATTTTTTTAGGGGATAGGGGTTAGGGGATAGAGGATAGGAGTTAAGGATAGCGTGTTTTTATTCCGGCTGTCAAGAAAAATTCCTCCCGCGCAAAAATAAGACTTGACGAAAAGCAGGATCCGTGTTATTATTTGCGTATAAGGATAAAAGGAGCCATAAAAGCCATGTCGTCTATCAGCGCAACTAAGTTGCAGAAAGATTTATTTATGTATCTCGATAAGGCCATCGATGAAAACGAGGTGTTGAACGTTTCTACGCAAAAAGGGAACGTTATCATTTTAAGCGCCGAGATTTATCAAAGGCAAATGTCCGAAATGGAGCGGCTTGAGGAACTAGAGGCAATCCGCCGCTCCGAAGAGGATTTTGAAAACGGCAGGGTTTGCACGCATGAGGAAGTTTTTGGAAGGCTGCGTGCAAAGGCTCAAAGACTCATGGATGGCGTGAATGTATGAAGTACACCATCAAATACTCAAACGGAGCGGAATCCGACTTGGACAAAGTTTTTGACTATATTGCCGCAGACAATTTGCCGAGGGCGGTTACCTTTATTGCGGAGATAGAAGCGGTTGTCCAAAATTTGTTGCTTTTCCCGCTCATGGGCAGGCAATTAGACGAAAAGCCACAACAAAGACGCCTTATATACGGCAACTATAAAATCATTTATGAAATCAAAGAAAGCAAAAAAGAGATTCGCATAATGCACGTCAAAAACTGTGCGCAAAGCGAAAAGAAATACCTTTAAAGAAAAACCTATGCTAAAACTTCAAAACATTTCATTTAACGTGTCCGGAAAACAAATCCTGGCGGACGTCAATTTGACGGTTGAGCGGGGCAGGTTTACCGTGCTTACGGGCCCCAACGGCGGTGGCAAGTCGAGCTTGGCCAAAATCATCATGGGCATCGAATCCCCGACGGCCGGACGGATACTTTTTGAAGGCCGCGACATCACCGATTTGGGCGTGACGGAACGCGCAAAGCAGGGCATCGGCTTTGCTTTCCAAAGTCCCGTGCGCTTTAAGGGGCTGTTTGTCAAGGATTTATTGCGCTTTGCGGCGGGCAAGGAATTATCCTACGAGGAAGCGTGCGCCTACCTTTCCGAGGTGGGGTTGTGCGCCAACGGTTACATCGGGCGCGAGGTCAACGCGAGCCTTTCGGGGGGCGAGTTAAAGCGCATCGAAATCGCGATGCTGATGGCGCGCGGCGTCAAGCTTTCGGTATTCGACGAGCCCGAAGCCGGCATCGATTTATGGAGCTTTACGAACCTCATCCGCGTATTCCAAAAGCTCCGCGCCAAAAATGACGGCGCGGTGGTCATCATCTCGCATCAGGAGCGCATTTTAGATATTGCCGACCAAATCGTCGTAATCTCCTCCGGCCGCATAACGGGCGAGGGGAGTAAGGACGCGATGCTGCCCAAAATCATGGATCGCCAAGGCACCTGCGAGTTTTTTAGGTAGAAAATTCTCAATTTAGCGGAGCAAATTTTTCTATGCGCAAAAAGACGCGCACTGCATCCTGCGTGTCCGCGCCGAAATAGCCGTTGGGGTTATTAATGGCGGGAATCAGCGGAAAGTTCGCCCGGATGCGGTTCAGCCAAAGCTGCAATCGCCGCACCGAAATAGCCGTTCGTCGATGAACAATATCTGTAGATTATTTTTCTAATCCTACGAGATAGTCGATAGACACGTCGAAGAATTTTGATAACACAATCAGCGAATTCATTCCGGGTTCCCGCAACCCGTTCTCCCACAGACTGATGATACCCTTGCTTACATTAAGTTCTTTGGCAAGCTCGATTTGCCCGAGCCCTTTTTCTTTTCTAAGTTCTATCAGTGTTTGCCCGAAGATATTGCTCATAACAAAATTTTCTCACAAATGTAAGAGAAACGCTTGACATCTTACAATAGTAAGAGATATAATGTGTCGTGAAGCAACACGTTGTATTGTCTGATTGCGCCAAGTCCGAGGCAGCCGCAAAAATTTCTGAAAAAAATTTGAAAATCATGTTGACGGTGTAAACATTTTGGAGTATAATTATAGCAAGGAGGTCGTAGTAAAAAATGCTTAAAAAATTCATAGGGCTTGCGACAGTAGCATTAATGCTGTTTTCGCTTGCGGCGTGCAAACCGCCCAAGAAGGAGAACCCAATGGGCAACTCAATTGCATTTGAAGAAGTAGCATTCGGAGGAAATTTTGTTGGGCTCAATGAAACCGAGAAATTTTCCGTGATAATTCGTAGTCAACAAGAGCTAATGGACTTTTTTGACAATCGCAACGTAAATTGGCAAGCAGCCCCAATTTGGGAAAACCACGACGGCGAGTTCTTTGAAAACGAAGTTTTAGTACTGGTCTTTTTCTGGACTTCCGGCAGCAATATTGAGAGAGCCATTGACAACGTTTATGTTGATGGCGAGACATTAACACTGCAACTGATATGGAGGTATTATTCCGATGCAGTAACCGACGACGAACTCTTTTCATTTTATATTCTCTCAGTTAGCAAGACCGAGGTTATTGATGTAAATGAAATTAAGACGGATATTGAACATAAAACTATGTATAAATAAATACCTGCTAAGTTAAGTCAAGTGTTTTGAGGAAAGTTTTTTAAGATTTTTTTGGGTTTATCGCTTTGGTTTTCCAAAGGGTGACAAAATAAAAAAGGCAACGACAAAAGTTGCCGTCAC
>WQYM01000013.1 GCA_009781235.1 Bacillota bacterium | reverse complement strand
TCGCAGATGCAATATCCAACCTACGCGCCACAATCGCAAACCTACTTCCCGAAACCATTCAATCAATTACTCAACGAGATTGGTTTATGAAAAAAATCAAATCAGACACGAAATAGTATAAGTCTATTACTTGCTTTCCTTCAATGTCGTAAAAGCCCTGGTTGCTTCCGCTTATCATGATATCGTTACGTTCTAATACCTTATCGCTCTTGAATACCTTATCGCTAAAATAAAACAAGCCGTCGTTATAATTTCCTAGGTAAGCCTTGGTAGCATACCATTCCAACCGACTCGAATCGTGGGTACGTATGACGCAGCTAACATCTTGAACAATTTCGGTTGTTTTTCCATCTTTGTCTATAGAGCATACGTTGCCTTTATAGATAGAAGTATATGATAACCCTACACGGGATACTTCCTTATATTGTAGAAAAACTCCGCGGCCGTCATTAAATCTGCCGGTCGAAGTTTTTCCCAACTGTAAGCGGTCCACAACTTGGGTTGAATCCAGTTTAATAGTTTCGCCTGTATAAACATTAAACAGCGCGCTATTTATTTCCATATACCCTCCGCCGGTAGTTCTATTCATCTTAATAAACCCTTCGCCGATATGTAAAAACCCCATACTGTTCGACAAAGCGTCGTTTGTATGCAGCGGTGTGATCCACTTGCCGTTTCTGTCGATCACTCCGTATTGGTCTTCCGTTGTTTGAAGGGTGTTAATACGCTTATGTACAACGAACAGTTTAAGCTCTGCGACAGTAAAAAAGATGTCGTCGTATTCATCCGATTTTTGGGGCGTTATTGTTTTTCCGTTTTTATCAACGAGCTCTGAATATGCATTGGTATTATCTTGGCCGATAAGCCCCGGCCGAGTCTCGGTATAGTTTCTTAAAACCAAAGCGGCGCCGTCTGAAAAATCAGATGCGGGAAAACTCTTAAGGTCCAGCTTAAATTTTGTTTTCCCTTTTTTGTCAATACAGCGCCATGCGCCTACGCTATAGGTACTACTGCTGACGGAGTCTCGCACCCAGGCGACGCCGTCGGAAAAGTCGTGTCCGGTCATATAGCTGCCGCCGGAGCCGCCGCACGCCGAAAACGCGGACGCGCACAATAATGCTGTTAATGCGATTACCGTAAGTCTGACAAGTTTTTTCATATGAGTTCCTCCACGTTTTTTGTTTTTAAGGACATAAAAAAAGTGCGCCTCAATTAAGAGACGCACTCCCAAGAAGCTATCTCCAAATTGTTGCTACACAATACCACAATAACATGGGGAGTTTCGCCAAATGGGCAGAATACGTCCATGTTATTGTAAAAGTACAGTGTAGCAGTATCAGTATAGCGTTTTAATTTTTATAAGTCAAGTAATTTTTTTACACGGATTTTATAATCGTTTTATGTTTTTGTTATTTTCGTTTCCTATAATGAAACCAAAGAAACGGACGGAGGCATAAAATCATTATGAGTAAATCGGTATCAAAGTTCTTCGGGGCGCGTAAAGTTTTGGCGGTATATATCGCGTGCCAAGCCTTTACGTTAGCAACCATGCTGGCAAGCATAATCACATCGCTATTTGGGACTTTGGCGATAGAAAAAATGGTCGAGCATATCTCCATTTGCTTAGTCGCCGTTATTTTGCTGCATGCCCCCTTGCTGGTGCGCAGCAAATTCCGTTGGCGCATCCCGGCGTTCTTTCAAATACTGGTCACGGTTTTTATCGTGACGCACTTTGTTTTGGGGGAAATCTACCGCTTCTACGATTACGTTTTTTTGTTTGATAAGGTTTTACATACGACGGCGGGCGTCGCGCTCACTTTAGGCGGGTTTTCTATCGTATACGCTTTTTCTAAGGCGGAGGACGGAACCGTGAGGCTGTCGCCGTTCTTTGTCGGGCTGTTCTCGTTTTGCTTTGCGGTTATGCTGCTTTCGCTTTGGGAGATCTTTGAGTTTTCTATGGATACAACCTTCGGTTTAAATATGCAGCGCTGGCAAGACGGGCTTTCGGAAATTGCAGTGGATGGCACAAAAAAGCTGATAACCGATTCCGCGCAAGGCAGCGGCCTATTGGACACCATGACCGACTTGATAGTCGGCGTTGTCGGCGCGGCTGTAATTTCGGTCTTGGGCGGGCTGTGGGTCAAAAAAAACCCGCACAACACAAGTTTTTTTATCGTGATAGATAAAGATAAAAAGGAGATATCATGTACGCAATTGAAACACAAGACTTAACTAAGTCCTTTCACGGAATTAGAGCCGTGAACGGCCTTAACATGCACGTTCCCGAGGGCAGTATTTACGGCTTTATCGGCGAGAACGGCAGCGGAAAGTCCACCACCGAAAAGCTGGTGTGCGGCCTGCTTGTGCCCACCGGCGGCCAGATTTTGCTGTTTGGCAAGGACTACACCGACGCGCAAACGCGCTCGCAAATGGGCGTGCTCATCGAAAACCCGGGTTGCTTTCCCGGAGCTACGGTGTACCAAAACCTGTATATGCAGGCATTAAACCTTGGGCTGAAAAACCCCGGCTTAGAGGTCAAGCGCGTTTTAGAGCTGGTCGGCATGGGCGGGGCGGCGGGGCGCAAGTTCAAGCAATGCAGCCTCGGGATGAAGCAGCGCATCGGCGTCGCGCAAAGCCTCATGGGGCGGCCAAAGCTCTTAATCTTAGACGAGCCCATCAACGGTCTGGACGCGGACGGGATGCGGATTGTGCGCGAAACGCTGAGAGAGCTTAACCGCCGCGACGGCGTGACGATTCTCATCAGCTCCCACATTTTGGGTGAGCTCTCTAAGGTCGCTACGCACTACGGCATCATCCGGCGCGGGACGCTTATAAAGGAAATGCCCGGCACGGCCATGAGCGAAGAATGCCGCGACTTTGTGTTGGTTAAAACGTCCAACGACCAAGCGGCCTTAGCCGTGCTTTCTAAAAAGTACCGCGACATGAAGCCGCAAGCAGGCGGCGGCATACGCATCTACGACGAACAAGACAGTGAAACCACCGCCAAATTTTTGTTTGACAACGGCATTTTCGTCCGCGAGATTGCTTTTAACAAAATCGGCTTAGAGGAATACTACGTTAAACTCATGTCAAAAAGGGAGGCGGCATAATCATGCAAAACGCACAATGCACCATGCTCAATGACGGTGGGCGCGACACGTCCATAGCGTCGTCAAAATTCACCACGCGTATAAAGTCCATGCTTAAAATGGATTTCTACCGTCTATTCCACACCCCGATATTTTATATCATGGTGACCGTGGCGGCGCTTATCCCCGCGTTGGTTCTGTCAATGGTCGGGGCAAACGAGGACGGCGGGCCTTCTTTTTCGAATACTTGGCAAGTAATCGAAGGGCTCAGCGGCAACACTGCAGGGCTTATGGACTTTGCCAACATGGCAAATATCAATATGCTGTTTATCTTTGCCGCGCTTATGCTATCCATTTTTGTAGCGCACGATTACTCTAGCGGCTTTGTAAAAAACATCTTTACCGTCCATGCCAAAAAATCCGATTACGCCGTCTCAAAATCGCTGGTCGGTATATTTAGCGGTATTTGCATGATTCTTGCCTATACCCTGGTCACGATTATTGTCGGCGCGATTATGGGCAAATCGTTTGATTTAGGGGTGGCGGGCATCGGCGGCTTGCTTATGTGCCTAATGTCAAAAATGCTGCTGATGGGCGTATTCGTCCCGCTGTATTTGTCCGTCGCCGTATTGTTCCGGCAAAAGCTATGGATGACGATTGTGGCGACCTTTGCCGCAGGGATTCTGTTCTACCCCGTAGCGAGCATCGCGGTGCCGCTCGACGCCTCCGTTTTGACGCTGCTGATGTGCGCTCTGGCGGCGGGAATCGGGTTTGTCGGCTTCGGGGCTTTAACAAGCCTCATACTAAACAAACGGGATTTGGCGTAAAAACCATCGCTATTCGTTTTTCGTTTTTCGTTATTCTGCCTTGACCGCCTTTCCCGCCGGCGTCGCGCCGCCGAATTCGGCCGCTAATTTTTCAAGCTCGATTTCGGTAATCTCACCCAAAACGGTAAAGCTTGCGTCCGTCACGGTAAAACGGTAAAAATAGTTTGCGTTTAAGAGGCGCAAAAGATGATTAAGCTTTGTGTCAGGGCTCACCATCACCTCTTTGACGGCCAGGCCTTTTTTAAGCTTTTCTAAGCGAAATCCCATCGAATAAAGTCTGCGGTACTTAGAGTGGCTGTCGGGGAAAACCGTGGAGACGAAAAAGAATATGGCAATCAACGCAAGCGAGGGGTTAAAAAGCCCGGCGTAAAGCGCAAAACCGGCCAGCGCGGCACAGAGCGCGGCCGCAGCAAAGCCGCAGAGGCGCATGCGCCGATAGACGGCTTGGCGCGGGAATTTTATGCTTAAAGCGGCCAGCAAAATCCGTCCGCCGTCCAACGGAAACACGGGAAGCAGGTTAAACACGGCCGCGGCCAGATTCACATAGGCAAACGTTTCGGTGTAGGCATAGCTAGTGGGCGCGACCCACCAAAGCGCGATGCACATAACGGCCAGCACGAGGTTTATAAGCGGGCCTGCCAACGCGATAATTATCTCGTCGCGGGGGCGCGTGCTTTCGAATTTTCCGGTGAGGCTGGCTCCGTACGGGGTCAGCTTCATCGATTCAAGGCCGTAGCCGCGCCGCTTGGCAACCTCGGCGTGCGCAAGCTCGTGAATCCCAAGCGCGATGAGATAGTAAACAAGCTCAAACCCGTACCCAAGAAGGAGCATGGCTGCCGCCAGCAGGAAGCAAAGCGGCGAAATCCAAAACTTCATTTTCACTTTTCACTTTTCGCTTTTCATTATCAAATATTCCCCGTCGTCCGTACGCCCTAATATATCGTAAGACACGGCATCTTTTACATACCCGGTTGCGGCATCCGAGAATGAAAAGGCAGCCGCCTTGATGCCGAATACCGCGCCTAAAAGCACCGCCGCGACCAGTATGCGCACAAAAAGCCCCGCAAAGTATCCGCCCTTTTTGGCATGCCTTGCAGCTTTAATTTCTTTCGACGGCGACACCTTCGCCTCCGCCTTATCGATTCCATCGTATTTAGTCATACGATACTATATTCAGAGAATAACGAAAAATGAATAACGAATAACGAAAAACGAAAAACGTCGTTATTCGTTATTCATTCGTAGATCCCGCTCCGCCCACGCAAATATTGCCGCATAGTACGCAAAGCCGGCCGGGTGCAGCCACATCCAGTCAAGCATCGAATTTAATATCAGAAGTAACGCAACCGAAAGGACAAAAACCCGCCGCTCGTACGCCCGGCGTATTGCGGCCATATTTGCCAAAAATTTGTTGGACGGGTTTTTAGCCGCGTTACATCTAAAAAGAGTCGCAAACGCGCCAAAATGGAAGGCAATCGCGACAAAGCCGAATATCCCTCCCCACAGCATAAATTGGAACACGGTGTTGTGCACGAGGTATATCGGCATATCCCATGACGGGTCCATCCATTTATAGCCCGCGCCCGCGCCGAAAAACGGGAATTTTTTAAAAACGTCGAGCGCGTCATGGAACAAGACAAGCCGTCCGTTGTCTTCCAAGCCGCTCTCGAGATAGTACTTTAGCATCACGGAAAACTCTTCCTTATAGACAAACCCAAGAATCAGCAATGCGGCGACGAACGCAAAAACCACGCACGCTATGCCGATGCGCGCGCGGGCTTTTTGACGGATGAGCGCGTAAACAAGCGCCAAAATAAAGAACGGCACGGCAAAAATCACCACTCCGCGGCACTTGCACAGCGTAATCCCAACCGCTTGGGCAATGAGAATGCCCGCGGCAAGTACAGGCTGAAGCGTGTGTTTTGTGATGAGTGATGAGTGACGAGTGATAAGCTGCGGATGACTGGATGTAGAACTTACCAACGCTTGCCCACTGATTATTCGCCGACGTTTTTCGTTTTTCGTTTTTCGTTTTTCGTTTGAAACCGCCATGTAATACGCCGAAAACGGCATCCCGAGCAAAAGCATAGGCGCGATGTTGTTGCTAATCCCCCACCCGAGCGCGACGCTTGGCTTATCTCCCGCCATAAGCGCACCGATACTCCCGGCAAACAGGTAAATAAGCTCAAAAAGGATGCACATGGACGCACCGATAAAAATCATGGCAAGGTATTGGAAGCTTAAATCCGGCGCGATAAAGACAAAGAACAAAAAAAGCAGCACCAGATAAGCCGCAATCACCGCGCCGACCGCCAGGTTTAATGGGGAATAGGACGGACTAAACCAGCCGCCCAACAACACGGACGCCGCGAGAATAAAAACAGATACAAGCCCTAAGCTTAGGCGGAATTTTAAAAATTTTCGACGCTTCCAAATCCCGAACGCGGCAAAAAGAATTAGCGAAGCTGCCAAAAAAACGAGATACCCGACATGGAGCACATATACATCCGGGACAAGCCCCGCATCGGGCCTGGCCACACCGATTCTGTTGGACGCGCAAAAAAGCGCAAAAAAGAGCGGCGGAACGGCGCCCCGGATGCGGGCGCGCGAACAAAAAACGAACGCCGCCACCGCCCACATCACGGTAAACCCCGCAAAATCGAGCCCCGTCATATGGCAAAAGACCGTAAACGCCGCCAAAACAGGAATCATCCGCCCGCCGGAGATAAAGCCCTCGATATGTGCAATTATGCGCGGGGTATTATTTTTTTTGTTGACCGAACTGCTCATTTTAAAACGAATAACGAATAACAAATAACGAATAACGAGGGATGATTTTTTAGCGAATAGCGAATAGCGAATAGCGAATAGCGAATAGCGAATAGCGAATAGAGAATAGAGAATAGAGAATAGAGAATAGAGAATAGCGAATAGAGAATAGAGAATAGAGAATAGAGAATGATTTATTTACGCACTACCTAAATATTCGTAGGGGGTCGATGCCCTCATCGACCCGCCGAAACAAACAATGCCGTATTCAGGTGCGGGGCGATGAGGGCATCGCCCCCTACGATTGGGATTACACTCAATCAGACGTTTTTCTTTATTCGCTATTCGTTATTCGCTAACCCCATCTACCCGCTGGTCGTCCGGTATTCGCTGGGGACCATCTCGAAAATCATGTCCGCCGTTTCCTGATAATATTCGCCCGTGGCATACGCCTCCAGCTTTTTGACCTGCGCGCGGAATTTTACGGAATCAATCTCGGCAAGCCTTGTCACAAAAATCCCCTCGTGCGAGGTTTCGTCTACTGTTTCCTTGTCGTAACGCAGCTCCTCAAACATCTTCTCGCCCTCGCGCAAACCCGTAATGCGTATCTCGATGTCCTTTTCGGGCGATAGACCGTTCAGGCGTATCAGCTCGCACGCCAAATCGTAAATAAAAACCGGCTCCCCCATATTCAGCACAAATACGTCGCCCTGCTTTGCCAGGCTCCCCGCCTGCAAAACAAGGCGCACCGACTCGGGAATCGTCATAAAGTAGCGCCTAATGTAGCGGTCGGTCAGCGTAATCGGGCCGCCCTCTTGAATTTGACGCAAAAAAGTCGGGATAACGCTGCCGGTCGAGCCCAAAACATTGCCAAACCGCACGGCCGCCATTTGCATTTTGCTGCTCTTGCCGATGTCCTGCACCAGCATTTCCGCGATGCGTTTTGAGGCACCCATGATGTTGGCAGGGTTCACCGCCTTGTCGGTCGAGATGAAGATAAACCGCTTTACATTCGCGCTTTGCGATTCGCGTATTACGTTTAAGGTTCCAAACACGTTGTTTTTTACCGCCTCGGTCGCCGAAAACTCCATCATCGGCACGTGCTTGTACGCCGCCGCGTGAAAAACGATGTCGGGGCGGAACTTTTCCAGCACCTCTTTGACTCTCGCCCGCTCGCGCACATTGCCGATGACCAGGCTGTACTTACCCTTATCAAACTTCCCCTTAAACTCCTCACCGAGCTCAAACATGCCGTTCTCGTGCATATCAAAAACGACCAGCCGTTTGCACCCGCCCCGCAGCGCTTGGCGGCAAAGCTCCGACCCGATGCTCCCCGCGCCGCCCGTTACCAGCACGGTCTTGTCCCGCACCGCCTCGTCTAATAGGGCACGGTTGACCTTAAACTCGTCGCGCCCCAAAAGCTCCTCAGCCTTAATGTCTCTTAACGCCAGCGCAGAATTGGCCAAATCGCCGGCGCCCGCGTCCCGCAGCGCAGACACTATTTTTATGGGGAGGTGGCAACGGAGGCACTCCGTATAAATCGCCCTTAAGCGCGCCTTGTCGATTAAGATGATGGCTATCACGATTGCGTCGGCGCGGTATTTTTTAACGACATCCTCTAAAATCGAAAGCCCGCCCATCACCTGCACGCCGTACACCTTGCTTTTTTGTTTTTCCGGGTTGTCGTCTAAAAGGGCGACCGGGAAATACCCCTCGTCCGGATTGTTAAAGCACCGGTTGATAAAGGCCGTGCCGGTAAACCCCGCGCCGATGACCACGGTGCGCAAAAGTGAGGCATCCTTTTTATCGCCGGACGGCTGGAACAGCTTGTTTTTTAGGTAAACAAAAAAGCTGCGGATGCCGTAACCATACCGCAATATGGACGAGAGAATTAAGCTGAACGTTAAATACATGACAATCAACGCGGGCTGTACTGCAATTCCCATCGCTTCCCGCACTATGACATCTAAGATAAAAAGCACGCCCGCCGACGCCAAATAGGCAAACACAATCTTAAAGAACTCCACCCGCCCCGCATACTTCCACACCGTGTTGTAGGAATCCAATATTACCAGCATCGCGACGGTGACAAAAACGCACACGGCGGCAATCAGGATTTCATACTTTGCGTACCGCTCGAACCAATCATAACTGGTGCCGGGCGCAAAATAAACGACCCGCGCCAAGAGGAACGCACCGGCCGCGAATATGATGTCCAACAAAAGGATGACGATAATCTTTTTGTTTTTTCCGCCAAAAAGCTTCTTAAATCGATTGTTTTTCTTTGTGTCCATGGTGTGGGATACTATTCCTTGCAGCCGTACAATACGGCGACGGCCTTAGTGATCCGCTCTCCCACTTCGCGCCCCAGACGCTTTAAATTCGCGGATTTTGCCTTTTGACGGTTCAAAACGCACACGGCCGCATCACTCACGCCGCAAGTCGCCGTTACGGCGCCCGAAAGCTTCGCATCGACAGATATAATCACCTTATCGTATTGCTCGGTCAAAGCACGGATGCGCTCGCTTTTAGGAGAAAAGCTTAAAAAGTCGCCCTTTTGCGTAAACGCCGTCACGTCAAAGCCGTCCCTTTTTGAGACGCAGCGCTCCAAGGGCGCACCGAACAGGTACTCGGCAAATTTACCTGCGGTATTATTCGCCCCGCTGCCGTCAATCCATAGCACGCGGTTGCCGACTGCGGCAGCGGCGGCCGACAAGGAGGAGCAAAAGCTGCCAAGCTCCGCATCCGCCCCGTCCGGATTGGCCACGCAAATACGCTTTGCCTCGTCCAAAGCGACGATAAGGCCGGCTAACTCCTCCGCCAAAAATTCGCGGTCTGCCAGCTTTGCCTCCACCTTAAAGCCCCGGCGCTCTACCTCGTTCGCACCTTTCAGTCTCGGGTCAAAAACAAAGTATAGCAACAGCGCCATTGCGGCCGCGGCCGCAATTCCGCCCAAAACCCACGGCAATACCGACTGGGTAAGGCTTGATTTTTTTACGGGGGTGGCGCCGATATACCTTGCCTCAAACACCGCAATCGCCTCGTCCGTGCCCATCTGAGCCAGCACCTTTGCGTCGTCCAACGCACAACCGCGGATGTAGGCAACATACGCGTCCAGCAGCGCCTTAATGTCGTCCGCTTTTTCCTTGGGGTCAGAGGTCTCATAACCGACGATGATTTGATATGACTTACCGTTAAAGGTCAGCCTTTTGGCTAAAAACTCCACCTGGTGAGTAGCACTTTTGGATAATGTTTTGACCAACGCCGCGTTTGCCGGCACCTCGGTAAAATTACGGGTGTTGTGTTCAAACCATAAAGCGTTCACCGCACGCGCGGTTTGCTCCTCCCAGCTCGCCCTAATCAGCTCTTGCTCGGTAAACTCCGACTGCGGTGCAAAGGCTTCGAGCTTGCAAATAGCCGCGCCCGCCTCGTAGCGTGCCACTTGCTTGCCGTAATCATTCGTATAGTACAGCGCAACGCCGACGACGCCGCAAACCACCGCGCCCAGCACAAAAATATACCAGCGCCGCAAACAGTACCACAATATTTCTTTTATGCTTAGTTCTTGTTCCATACCAAGACAGTATACGGGACTTTGAGGCGTTTGTCAACGGATTAACGGAAGATGATGAAAATTGAACCAAAGAAGCGCGAAAAAGGAGCCGCTCAGTTTACGAGCGACTCCTTGAGGTTGAATTTAAAAGACGTAGGAAATTTTACGGGAAAGTGGGAACACCGATTATGCCGATCGTAACGTAAGCATTGTATAGGTCGGAAAGCTTTTGCACGCAATCGCCGTCAACATCCGCTTGTTGATCTTCGTCTAACGCCATGAAAGACATTACGGCGTTATAGAATTTACCGTACTCACCCCAATCGGGCGGGTAAAGGGTAACCAACGACGGGTCGATTAAGCCGGCAATTTCGGTTTCAAGATCTGTGATTTGCTTATAGAGCGCTGCAATTTCCAATTCGGCGTCAGACAAACTTGCCTCGTCCACTAAGGCTTGCTGATTGGGCAACAACTCATCGAACGCTTCTCTGGCAGCCACGACCTGAGCCTTATCCGCCCATGCAATCGAACCGAGCTTGAGCTCAATCGCGGCAATCATCGCATCGACAGCGTCAACCGCGTCATACAAAGCTTGGATTTCCGCTTCGGCGGCCAACAGGTCATCGTAGTAGAAGAACTCGTCGGTATCTACCCAATATGACTCGGCTTTTACCAACTCTTTCTGCGCATCCGATAAATCCTCAAACGCCGCTAACGCCGTATCCACGTCGCCCTCATCGTCTAAGGTAAGGCCACCTAACGCGAGCGTCACGATATAATCATTGATGAAGTTATTCACCACAATCATATTAAGGGCGAGGATTTCCTCTTCGGCAGCCAACAGGGCGTTGTAGTAGAAGAATTCATCTGTATCCACAAAGTAGCTCGCCATCAGCACCAACATTTTAGCGCTCGGCACCAAGCGATTGAACGCCTCACGCGCCGCAACAACATCGCCCTCGTCGTCTAAGGTAAGTTCACGGACGTCCATTATCGCAATGAGCCCCTCAATCATGCCGATAACATCGTTCGCCGCCAAATCATCATAGGTGGCTTGCAACGCGGCGTAGAGGGCTTCGATTTTAGTTTTAAGGCCGGAGGCAACGAGCGCCAACGCACCGTCGGACAGGTTGTCGTATAAATCCCACGCGCTCAGGATTGCGTCTTCGTAGCTATAGCCGAGTCCGCCGAATTCGCCCTCCATCTCTTCTTGATACGTGTCAACATCGATGAACGAGGGGTCGAGAATGGAAAGCCCGCTGTCCGGGAAGCCCAACATCACACCCATTGCGGTGGTGAAGCCGGTTGCCGCCTCGTTGTTGAGGAACGGCTGAATGGTGAACCAGCAGTTATTCAAACGGGCCGCTGCAAGCGCGTCTACCGCCGCTTGCTGACCGGCGGTCAGTGAGTCAAAGTAGGCTTTCGCTTCCATAACATCGGCTTTTCTGGATGCAAAGTTTGTCAAGTTAATCGACGGAGGGAGCACGGTAAACATAGCGTTCGCAAGCTTCACTTCGGCAGACTCTAAATCGGCCAACTTTGTACCGACTCTTGCCTGCTCGGCTACCGACAAATCTTCGAACGCATCTCTCGCCCCAAAAACAAGGGGTTTGTGCGCAGTCGTAATCGTCGCGGGCAAGGCTTCGATCATGCCAATCACGGCGTTAATCGGAATAAGCAATACGTCAAGGTCTTCCTTCAGTCCCTCTAACGCCACTAAGTCGGCCGCATTCACTTCGGGCGATGCCGCTAAGTGCACCAGGCTGTAATAGTAGTCGTACGCAGCCATGATCACGGCTTCGTCAGCCAATGTAACGTCGTCCTCACCAACCGTTTCCAACGCTTCCGTAATGAGCGCTTGGGCAAGTAAGCCCTCGAACTCTTCCAGCTTGGAAAGGTTCGTAATCAGGTTCCACTGCGTCGGGGGAATCCAATTTTCATACAGTTCTCTCGCCCTTCTGATCGGATCCTGGCTTTCGGCGGCCGTCGTAACGGGCTTCGATAATCTGTCAATTATACCCATAACGACGTCCGTCGGAGAGTACACTTCCGGTTTTTCAAGGGTCAATTCGAATACTACGGTGAATAATACTACGTCGGCCGTCGCCTCGTACGTCGGGCGACCCATGAGGTTCAACTGAATCTCGTAGTGGATGCCGCCGACATCGGTCATAACCTGCGATATGGCCCAGGCGTTACCCAATAAGCCTTGAACGAGGCCGTACAAATCTCTGTACGCGCGTTCTGGATCGCCGTAGCCAAATTGGTCATACGTAGCCGGAGAGATACCTAACGTGGTTACCTGAATCCAAAGATCCTCATTATAGATACCCTTCGCCGCTAAATCTAACGGATGCTTCGTTAAAGGCGGGGAGAAAGGCGGGAACGTAATCTCATCGCCGAAGGAATCGTAAATATCCGCATCGCGGTAGCTGTTGAGCAGATACGAGAACAATTCGTCGAAATACGATAAGCTTTGGTTGGGCTTATTAAACGGCAAGCCGTCGTCTTCGAGATTAATTCCCTCGCTCACCAAGTCGCCGAACCTATCCTGCGACATAATGCCGAGATTGATTCTCTTGACCGGAACCGGGACGCCCGCAACGTCCGGAGCGTTCAAGCCGCCCGAACCCGGAGTGGTGTCGTTGCTTCTGTAGAAGATAGGTCCGATCGGGTTGCCGTGGGCGTCCGTAAAGTCTAAGCTTCCGTATTTGTCAATATAATCCTGGCTGCTGTAAAGCGCGTCATATTTGTCGGAATAGTCGGCCGACATTCCGGAAACATCCGCAAATTCGATGTACGGGTCAAGCTGGATATCAAGCGCCATATAGACAACGACGGCTTGATCGGCGGCAACACCGTAGACGTTATAATCGTCCGCCCTTGCGCCGACGCTCACGGTCGAAATCTTGATGACCAGCTTGTTGTCGACGATATCGAAACCGAGCGCCTTCCACTTCATGAACGCTAACTGGTCTGAAGGAGGGGTACCCATGCCGCCGTACACATCAAGGCCGTCGGCGGGGTTAAAGCCCTTGTATGCGTCCATTAACACTTGGCCGTTGACGCCATAATCGGCGGCCGCATAACCGAATCCGTCGCCGGACATATACCCGGGGGTTCCGAGAGAGGTGTACACAAGATCCGAATACGCGGTTTTTGGTGAGAATCCTACTTCGACCGTAAAGTCGATTAAGCTGCCGTCGTAGTCCCACGCCTCAAGGTTGTCAATCATCGCGAGCACATGCGCCAGGTCTTCCTCGGTGCGGATCTTCTCCACCTGCTTTATGAGCAGGTCGATGAAGTTCACCTCGGTGGAGTCGTACATGTAAACGCAATCTTTGCAGAACCTGTGATCGTCATATGCTGCGCCCCAAGGGCTCACATAATCGCACTCAGGATAAGAGGTCTTGTATGCGCGGTCAGGAGATGCTACGCCGTCGGTAGTTCCGTTGTACCCGGGGTACGCGGCGGTATCATCGATTAAGTTATAATTGTTGAATACAATGCGCGGGGTCATCTCGACGTTGAACTTCACCCAAAGCTCTACCACAATTCCGTCGTATTCGTTTTCGATATAGATGCGCATCCAATAATCGTCTTCGGTGGTCCAAGGATAGGCCTCTCCGCTCAGCGGCAGCTTATCAAGAATTTCCGTAATCGCATAGACTTGATCGCCCCAGTTTTGGCCGAGAACAAACCTGCCCCTCTTCGCTGGGTCTCCGCCGTATTCGGGCTTAGAAGCAACGGCTTTGTTGTGGTCGGATACAAACTCGATATAGAGCTGATCGCCGGTTCTTGTGAACGCGCCGTCCGCCAGCCACCAATACTCGTACTCAACGGGGTCGGTAACCGTGCTCACGTTGCGGGCGTATTGGTTGCGCGAGCCTTCCATAACGGAGCCGAGCATCAACCATAAATTGTCATAATCGGTCGGGTCGTAATCGCGCCATTCCTGACGCACGGTCACTTCGACCTTGTTGATTTCGCCGTTATGACGGTATGCAGTGGCGTTGTCGCTTCCGCCATAGGGCCAAGTAAACTCCTCGGCGCAACTGGGCAGCTTTTCACCCTCGCCGGGTCCGTACCAAGGAATTCCGGGCGCAACCCAGGTATCCCACGTGCCGTAGTAATAACCGTCCTCGCTGCCGGGAGCGTCGGCCGTGTTGCTCAAGTTCCTGACGCCTGTAATATTAAGGTCTACGTCGATGACCGGGTTTTCGCGCACATCAAGGCGGATGACCGCCAAAACGTCGATGTCGCCGATGCTGGGCTGCGTCTTATACGAGCCGTTGGTGACGTAGATGCAGTACGGGTTTTCGTTGACGCTGTCATAATCGCGCCAAGTGCCCGGGGTGCTGATTAAGTCTAAGGCGAATGCCGACACCACCGCGCCGGGGTTTTTCTCGTAATATCCGTACTCAAGATAGCCGGCAAGCAGAACCTTTTCGTAGAGTTCGATGTAACGGTTTAAGTACTCCTTTGAGCCGGGCACGTAGTTTAACGCGCCGCCGGTGCCGGGAATTAGTCCGAGAATCCAGCCAAGTAGTCCGCCGCCGGTTTCTAACTGCGTTATTTGGGAATTAAACCACGGCACTACCAAAGTATTCGGGTTATTGTAAGCCGCTAAGCGAGCAAAGGTATACAAAATTCCGGCAAGACCCGTGCTCGCCATATACTCGTCGATAATGTCGCCGTACCCGGGAGTAGAGCTTCCGGACTGGAGTATGGCTATTTTATCTTGAATTGCTTTTATCTTAGCATTGACCTCTTCTAATTCGGCTAACATCGCCAGATACTCTTCTTGAGCGTCCTGCAAGCTTTTATTGATAAAGCTATAGTCGCCGTAATAAGCGAGAATCAAGCTATCAGTGACCGTAAGCGTGCCTGCCGCAGGAATCGTGAAGCCGTAGAGGTTCTCTAAGTACAGCTCCCAAGGCATATAGTAGGGCGGAGGCCATCCAGGCTCAAGGCCGGATATCGGCGGAACCCCGTCGTAGGCGGGCAACAGGCTGTAATCGACATCCTTTAAGTCAAGAACCTTCCAATTTGTTCCGTCAAAGAAGTGGAACAGCAAGCGGCCGTCACCACCATAAGCCGCGTCGGTGATGTCAAGGTTCGCCGTGTCGTAACCCCTGGTATTAAGCAGGATGTCCTTAATCGCGGTGTAGCCGTCTTTGCTAATCTGGCCGTCGGACGTATTGACGATTAGGTCGTAGTAGTTGTACGCCGCCCAATAATCGAAGTCCTTCACTGACTGCGGATTAGAGCCTTTAAACGGGTCAATCCAGTTATCGTTCGGATCCTTTTGACTGAGGTAGTTGGGCTCTCCTAAAGCAGATAACCCGACATAATTTGTATCGTATACCCAGCCCCTGTCCCGGCCTCTCTGCCAGTAGCGGGTGGTCTCATTCATCGACTCGTAGTCGGCATCGTCAAAGTATACACGGGTGTACTTGCCCCAGTCAAAGCGGGGGTCAATCGCGG
Organism: Bacillota bacterium; assembly: GCA_009781235.1. Taxonomy (GTDB): domain Bacteria; phylum Bacillota; class Clostridia; order Christensenellales; family Pumilibacteraceae; genus WRAP01. The sequence continues at coordinate 9,540 of WQYM01000013.1, read as the reverse complement.
AGTCGCTGTCCGGCAGCTCAACGTTGATTTCGATGCGCGGCAATTGCTCAACCACGAAGCGGATATCAACCTGCGCCATAACGGCAGCACCTTGCCTGACCTCGAGCGTTACCACGTATTTGTCCATGAAATCGTCATAGTAAGAGCCGGGCTCCATGTTGGCCGCCAAACGCTGCACGAGGCTAATCTTTTCGGCTTCGGTTCCTCTGTACTGGATGCTTTTGCCCATGTAGGATACCCAGAAGCTGTAACCGTTAATGCTGGCATCCGTAACTGCAATCGTATCCTCTTTATAGTTGTCTCTGGCAATCAAGCCGTCAAGCGCGGTAAAGAGGTCGGCGTAATCCACGCGGGCGTACGAAATCCTGCCGTCAAGCACGCCGGCCGCCTCGTTGATGAGGTACGAGCCGGGCATCATGTCGTTGGCAATCGGGTAGTACTTATTGGTTCTCGGATCGAGATTGCCTAAACCGTCGATGTAATCGGCCTTGGTCGGGTCGTCCCATCTAAAGTTGTGAGCAATGTAGATGTCGTAGAAGTTGTTATACTCCGCGTTGGCCGAATAGGCGTAAGCGGGCAGGCCGCCACCCTCGCTGCCGATATAGCGCAAGCCCCTGACAGGCAAGCCGAACCCATCGTAGCGGTTTCCGGTAAGCAGACTGCCTCTGAGCTTTGTTTCTTCATACTTGTTGTACCAGTATGCCGTTTCTTCGGTTCTGCCGGTCGTGCCGTAATGCGCTTCGATGCCGCGAATACCCAGCATTGTCTTATTGCTGTTTACAAACGGGATGATGATTTCGGCCTCTTGGCAAACGTCGAGCAGCAAGTCCACTTTGACGAGGATGTTGGAATAGAAATCCTCGTCGACCTTGGGCGTGTTCTTATCCTCGACCGTAAGCCAAATGTCAAATGCCTTGTTAGAGGTGTCTGAGCCGTACCATTCGGGCGAATACATATTATAGGCGCCGATGTAGCGCGGGTCGCGAATCTTAAGCTCGATGGCTTTGATGACGGCGAGCCTCAGTTCGGTGCTGTTGGAATCGCTCGGAATCGGGTACGGAATCGGCGCGTCAACACCCGGTTCGCCTAAATACAGCCAATAGTTGGTGCGTTCGCCCGCCCTATCGGTCGCAATGATTTCATCCAGCAACGAGAACAGCTCGTTATAGTTGTCGTTATAGCAGTTGGTGACGGGGTCATAGACGCCCTCGTACGACGATTCGTCTTTAGGGTCAAATTCGATGCCGCCATCATTGTAGTCTTTATCCTTATTAATCTTAAAGGTGACAAAGTTGCGCGGGTAAACGGGCTCTACCCAGCCGTCTTCGCCTACATACCCGGGCTCATAGTACGGGATGTCCTTACGGTTGCGCACGTCGTACAGCTCGCCGGGCCTGCCGTCGGGCAGGTAAGTGCCGTCTACGTCGCCGTCGATATTGCCTGCCTTATCCCCGTAAGCGCCTCCCTTATCCCAAACCGCGATGTACGGGGTCTCGACCCAGCGCGCCATCAGCACCAAAAACATGCCTTCCAACACACGGTTGCCCTTGGCATCCGTGGTGTACTGCGCGTACACGTTGTTGATGCCTTTATCGCTTTGTTTATCAGCGTAACCGGCAGGCCGGTCGGATAAGCGCTTCGCGCTGTTGTCGATTTCGTCTCCGGCTAAAAGGCTCTCGTTCTTATTGTTGCGGAAGAGCGGGTCGCCGAAGTTCCACTGGTAGCCGTTGGGCAACTGCGTGCCGAAATACCAAGGGTAAGGCTTATCAAATTTGCACTCTATGGGCGTGAACTTGTCATCGACAATCTCATATTGCTCCACATACCAGCCGACAAACGCATAACCGAACTTGGTGGGCTGGGCAATCGGCTCGTCGATGCGGCTGCCTTCTTTGACGTACACGGTCTTAAAGACGGTGTTGGCGCCGTGCGCGAGGTTCGGGAAGTCGTCGTTGTAGTCCTCGTAGCAAAGCTCGCCGTACGGGGAATAATTGCTGCCCAACAGAGGATTATACAGCGAGAAGTGGTCGCCGCGGGCGTCGTAATCCAAGCCGCTGGGCTCGTCGAGGCCCTCGGGGTCTCTGTCTACGCTGTAGTCGATGGCAAAGGTGACCGCCACGTAGGACTTATCCATGATAATCACGGTAAAGACTTGGCTGACCGAAACGTCGCCGCATTGGAACGTGGCAAGCAAGCGCACGGATTTGTTGTTAGTGCGGTTTGCCACCGCGCTCGGACGGAACACGTTGACCTTGGCATAGCCGGTCGCTTCGCCGTCCAATTCGGCATCTTCTAAGTCGGCAAGCGTATAGATGTCTCCGTCCTCGGTGACGTACAGATCCTCAATTTCGGTAAAATAGCCGCTTTGCCCGGTCGGGTCGCTGTCAAGCTGCAGCCACGAAATGCTGACACCGTCGAGCCCGATCGAAATCCAGTCGCCGTCTTTATTCTGATAGCCGTACCAGGAGCCGCTGTTGACGATAGCGTCACCGTTCGGGTCGGCCGCTAGGTTGTTGTAAATGAGCGCGTTTTGCGGACGCCAATCGGTGGCGACCGCAAAGGTCTCGTGCGCCACGGAGGGGAACGTGTTGGCGACTTCTAACAAGGCCAAACGAACGGCTGTCTCGGAATCGAGGAGTTCTAAACTGAGAATCCAATCGCCGAGCTCTTTATTAAGCTTAGCCAGTTCGATTTTGATTGCTTCAATCTCGGCGTTGATGCCGGCAAGCTCCATCTCTAGGAATTGCGCGTACGGGTGCGCGCCCGTGACCCACTGCACGGCAGCCGGGGCGGATTCCACGCGGTCTCCCGCTACGGGGCCGGACGAGGGCAACCAACCGGCTTCTTCGTCGTCATAGAACCATTCCCTTGTTCCATCCGGTATTCCGTCGAGCCAATCCCAAAATATGGCGTTGCCGTCCGCATCCACAAGTAGCCAGTCGGCATATACATCACTCAAATCCACGGCATCCGGATGGACTTTTAGCCAAGTACCTTCAAAATCTACGACCCTGTCGCCGTCTGCGTCGACAAAATAGCCGCCGGAGACAATCTTATACCAGTTGTCGCCGTCTTGTGCAATCAAATCGCCGTCGGCGTCTACCAAGTTGCCGGTGGGCTTGCCGTCGGTGCCTTTTTCAAACAAATAGTAGCCGTCTTCAAATACGCTACCGATGGTGCCGGCGGGAACATCCAGTCCGGTGCCGAAAAATACCCATTTGCCGAACAGGTCGCCCTCTAAGAGGGTAACCCTGGCATAGATACCCATGACATAGTCGCCTTCCCCGTCCATACCGCCGGTCCAATAGCCGTTTAACAGGTCATACAGGCCGGGCTCGTACACATCGTCTTCCGCATTGTAATAACCGTTTAAAACCCTGTCTAAATCTTCCAACGTCGCAATCAGGTTGCCGAGCTCGCCGAAGTAGTCCTCAAAATCATCAATCCAGCCCTGAATCTTGTCTAAACGACCGTCAACCTCTTCAAACTTGAGGGTGATGACGCCCTTCAAATCCTCATTTTGACCGTATAAGTCTTCCACGATGCCGGGGAACATCACGGGCACATCGCTCGGGTCTCCGTTTTCGTCAATTAGATTGCCGCCAATATCGGTATAAATGTAGCCGTACAGGTTGTCTAAGATGCCGGGCACATAGTACGGGTCGCCCACCAGGGGCACGTACCAATAACCGTTTAATATATCCGATACGTTCGGGACGCGGGGTTCGGCAACCTGAATCAGGCTGGCGGTCGGCACAAAGCCCGCACCGGTAGGGGCGAACAACGATTCCAATCCTTGCCAAGTGCCCACGCCCGACCAATCGATCAACGAATTCCCCTCTCTGAAGCCCCAATCCCATGCCTCGCTGAAATACTTTTCAAAATTCTTTATCCATGTGCTGACCGTCTGCAACTGGACGTTCATCGTCTCCACGCTTGCCCACAGCTCTGTGATGTTGCTTTCAGCGACATCAAGGCGGTCCTTTAAAGCGTCAACCTCCGTTTTCAGCGCAAGATTGAGGTCTTCCCTGAGCTGTTCGATGGCGTCGCGCAACGCCGTTTCAAGTTCGTCCACCTTAGCGTCTAACGCGTCGTCTTGCTCAATGACATAATCCTTAAGCTCTTTTAACCAAACCTGCACCTTGTTCTCGTTAAAATCCTCAATCGAAGCCGTGATGGCCGCCTTTAAATCGGCTTCCATATCACCTAAATCCTTCTCGGTTTTAAGCGCCAATGCGGCGATTGCTTTTTCTAAATCCGCAACCAAGCCCTCTTCGAGCGCCTTAACCTGATTTTCGGCCGCGATTGCGACATTTTCAAGATCCTCGGCCTGAGCTGTTCTATAGCTGTTCAGCGCGGTGTTCAGCGTGCCGAAAAGGTCGCTCATCGAACCGGTGTAGCCGCCGCGCAGGGTAAGGTCGAATTCTTCTAAAGCCTGGCCGATGCTGGCAAACAGCGACGTGAGGGAATCGGTATACGGCTCCTCATACTCCCCGCGCAAACGCTTTTCGAACTCGCTGATTAAGATGGGGAACTCTTTGGCGTATTCAAAAATAGCCTCGTTAAGGCGGACGCCTAATTCGTTGCCTAATTCGGAAAGCCCAAGCTTGAGCCCGTCTATATCGGCCTCATAGCCCGCCTTTGCAGTTTTAATCGCGGTATCTAAAACCAATATGTCGGCTTCGAGCTGGTTGGCACGCGCCTCTGCTTGCGCAATTGCGCCCTCTAAAGCCGAGACCGAGGCATAGTCTTTTGCGAGCATACCCGTCAAAGCCTCAACACTGTCCTTGGCTCTCTTAAGGTCTGCCTGCAGAGCGTCCCTCGCGCGTTCCAGCACACCGAGCCGATCGTTGAGATCGTCAAGATCGGACCTGGTTATGTCGTTCCGATTCTCGCCTTGCTCTTTCATTTTGTTGATGTCCAACGTGTTGATCGTCACCCAAACCGCAAGCGCGGCGGCGACCACGATTGACGCGATCACAAAAATCAGGTTCTTCTTCATTTAATATGTACTCCTTCTAGTGTTTTCGAAGTTAAGCCGTGTGCATGCTTTTTGGTGCACGAATAAAATATGCACAAGGGCATACGCATACAGTTTGCTCAATTATAAACCGCCCGCGCCGTAATGTCAAGCGTTTTTTTGAAAAAATCTGTTGAAATTTTAAAGAAATGTTTCATAATGCGTATTTATGGGTGGAGAAATTGTGGATGAGTAGTGGAAAAATTGTGGAAATTAGTGCGGAATCAACAAAAAGGGCGAAAAACGGGGCTTGGGACTGTGCGCCGGAGGCTGAAAAAAATTTTTCTTCTCTAAAACCTGTCACGCGCAAAATTCAGCCCGAAACTTCCGCAACTTTTCATGAAAATAGTATCTCTCATTCTGCATTTTATATGCAATAACGAAAAACGAAAAACGAAAAACGAAAAACGACGGATGGGATTTTAACGAAAAACGAAAAACGACGGATAAGTGTTTGGAGGTTCAAAGTATTCTTTCGTTTGTTTCCCGCCAGCGTCGCACGCTATGCGGCCCCTACGGTTGGGTTTACGGACGCTCATGCTTTGTTGTTTCTCAATCCCATCCGACGTTTTTCACTTTTCACTTTTCGTTTTTCCTTCCCCTACTTATGGTCGCGGAGGTTAAAAATTGCCGATCCCCCGCCGTACGCCGCGCCCAGCGTCACCGCGCCGACCAGCACGGCCTGCACAACGCGCGGCGGGCTTAAATCCATCGAGGAAACAAAGCTGATCTGCGAGGGCGAGAGCAGCCGGCAGATTTCCATCAGCGCCTTAAAAAACAGATGCGGCTCGCCGAACACGGGCGCGCCGTCCACAAACTTGACGGCGGACAGCTCCAGGCCTGCCGTTGCCAGCGACGATAGTATAATAAAGAAAAAGCAGGCACCGATGGTAATTCCGAGCGAGCCCCCCACGCTGCGCGTGGCGATTGACAGCAAGAACACCAGCGCCCCGATGGAAAGGAACAGTAAAAGCTGCAGCGCCATGTAACCAAAAAATACGCCGGGGGCAACATCGCCGAAGCCGCCCGAAATTCCGTACATCGCCATACATACCAATACAGGGATAAGGTAGGCTACGGCGGAGACGGCGAGCGTCATGATAAACTTTGCAGAGTACACGACCGTGCGGGATTGCCCCGCCATCAAAGAGTTGCGCAGCACGCCGCTGTTATTCTCCCCCGCGTAAAAGCGCCCCGCCACAATACTGACCAAAATGGCGGCGGCGATAAAGGTATCGCTGCCGAACAGCGTCAGCGCGCCGGAGGCGACGGGCGCGGGGATAAAGCCGTCCATTGAGCTTAAGTCAAAGCCCCCGAAATCCTCGAGGCTCATAAACCGCGACGCCAACAGCGCAATCGACGCATCAAAAAGCGTGTAACCGACGAGCACGGCGAGGCAAATCCACGTCGTTTTGTTTTTTCTGAGCTTAAAAAACTCGGATTTAAGGATATTTAGCATAGGAAACCTCCGTGGGTCGGGGTTCGGGATTCGGGATTCGGGGCTCGGGACTCGAATCACTCGTGGTTCGTTACTTCGATAAAATATTTCTCCAGCCCGCCGGCTTCCTTCTCTATGACCTCGACATCGATGTCGTTTTTTACAAAAAGCTTGTTGACCGCCTTAAAATCGGCCTCGTCTTCTAAGAGGATGCGCCCTTCCCCCAGCAGTTTGTACCCGCCGACGCCGGCCATGACGGCAATCAGCGCGCACGCCCGCTCGTATGGATAGACGCGGACCGTAATGTTGCGGACACGCTTGCGCTCTAATTCCCCGGCGGAAAATTCCTCGATGAGCTTACCGTCGGCGATGATGCCGAAGCGCGTGGCGAGCTGCTCTAATTCGCTGAGGATATGGCTGGACATCAAAATCGTGATGCCGGAGGAGGCGAGCCCTTTTAAAAAATTACGCACCTCGACGATGCCGGCGGGGTCCATGCCGTTGGTCGGCTCGTCTAAAATCAGCACCTCGGGGCCGCACATCAGGGCTTGGGCGATGGCGAGCCGCTGCTTCATGCCGAGTGAAAAATCCTTGACCTTTTTTGGCCCCGTGTCGGATAGCCCCACCTTTGCCAGCAAGCCGTCGATGTCCGCCTCGCGCCGGCCGATTAAAAGCTTGTGCGCGGTTAAGCAGTCGCGGGCCGTCATGCTTAAAATGAGCGCAGGCGTTTCGATGATGCACCCGATCCGCGCGCGGTTTTTGGTTAAGCTTGCCGCGCCGCCCTCGCCGAACAGCTCGATTTTTCCCGCAGTCGGGCGCGCCAAACCCATCAGCATACGCAAAAAGGTGGTCTTACCCGCTCCGTTGGCGCCGATAAAGCCGTAAATGTCGCCTCTTTGCACCGTCATGCTCACTGCGTCGACGGCACATTTGCGCCGCTCCTTCTTCCCGTAGACCTTAGTTAGCCCGGTTGTTTTGATGACTGCTTGGTTCATGGGAACATTATAACAGATGGGGAAGGAAAAAGCAAGAATTTTTAACGAATAACGGAAAACGTCGGGCGGAACAGCGTGTTCGAATACAATGATAGTCGTTTGGAACAAAAGGAAAAATACTTTGAACCCTCGACCACCTATCCCTCGTTTTTCGTTTTTCGTTTTTCGTTAAAATCGCATCCGACGCTATTCCCTATTCGTTTTTCGTTATCAAAGGTATCGCTTTAAGGTCTTGCGCACGTACCCCTCGTCCGCGGCCTCTTCCGGCGAAAAAGTAACCAGCGGCAGCCGCGCGTGCGCGCAAATTTCGGCGACGCGGCGGTCGCGCTCTTGGCGGTCGGCCCGCCGGTGCGAGGCGTCATTTAATTCTATTAATAATAAGGGCTCGGTAGTGGGCGCATCGGTAATACAAAAATCCGCGATTCGGAACAATTCGTTGCGATACCCCGTTTGCGTCAATTTTTCAATCACGCTAACGAGCGCGGTTTGGGGGATGATATCAAAGTGGTCGGGCGATAAAAAATCCTGCAGCAGACGGTAAAAATCGGATTCGGGCTTAGAAAGCAGCGCGCGCTTTTTGCGGTATTCGGGCATTTCGCGCGCCGGTTCTTGCCCCGCGCCCGCGCCGGCCTCCCCTTCCGCCTCTTTAAAGTTTTTATGTAATTCGTAAAATCCGGCCGAAAGCACCGCTATCCCTGCGATTAGCAGCACCCAAAACCACGCCCCGAAGTCCTTTTGCGCGCCGTAAACAAATGCCGCGGCAACCAGCGCGCCGCCGCAAACCCACAGCAGCGCCGGGACATAGAAGACTTTGAATTTCATTGCGCCCTCCTCATCGTGTCAAAAGCGAATATTGCCCCGTGCACGGTGACCGGGTCACCAGACACACATTAGACACACTTAATCGTCCAGCCGCCCGATTCTATCCGCCGTATCAGGCTCGTTCTCCCCCGCGCCGCCGACGTACAGCGTGTCGATGCGCACGGTCGGGACATCCTTATGCACATCCAGGCCGTGCGTGCGGTCAACGGCGGCGGACGTGGCTATTTTACGGCGCGCGAAGGACTTTTTGGGCGTTTTTACGCGTCCCGCCGCCTGTTTTTGGCGTTTTTTGGGCGTTACGGGCCTTAGATTTGCATCCGCATTCGCATCCGGGGCGCGACGAGCTTTTTCCCCATCCCAAACGAAAGCCTGAGCGGGCGTATCTTCGTCCCCGTTTAAAGCGTGGCGGGATGCGTTTTCATCCGCGCCCGAAGCCGCAGCTTGGGCATCGTCCTTAGGCTCAGGCAATTCGGACGTGAGCCACGGGAGCTGAAAGGACGCGGAGGGTTCACGGTTGTCCTCCCAATACAATGTGCGGCCTCGCCCTGCGGATTCGGGCGGAATATCAACCGCCCCTACATCCTTAGCGGAATGCGTTGCTCCGAATTCGGGCGGATTACCATCCGCCCCTACGGAATGCGGATTAAACGATGGGGCGCTCCCCGCAGGCTCGGGCGGGTTACCCTCCGCCCCCACGTCCTTATTTGCGCGGCTGTAGCCATGCGCCGCGGCTTTAACGGCCTCCCTTTTGCGCCTTGCCCGGCCGGGATGCCTGTTTTTGGAAGAATGCGAAAACGTCGGCAGGTGGGTGCGGAATAAATAATTGACGAGCGGAAAAACGGCGGCAAAAAGCACCAGCGCGATGAGCGCGGCGCCGACGACGGCAATGCCGAGGATGATTAAAGCGATTTGCCATTGCTCCGGCATAATATGTAAGTATAACCTGTTTGCCGGCAATTGTCAACCCTTTTTTCCGTCGTGTTGAGCGAGCGAAGCGAGTCGAAACATCTCCACCGCATTTTTCTTGCGATTTAAATAAGGTTGAGATGTTTCGACTCGCTTCGCTCGCTCAACACGACGGAAAGCGGCTAAACACGGAAAATCGCCTTTGCTTAGAGAAAATCGCAGTTTTGCACGGCAACTGTTCATGCGTAAGCCTGTTTGCCAAAAACGCAAGGGGCTGTCTCACAGAGTAAAAAACAAGCTGTCTCTTGCAATAGGACATTGTTTTTTTATCTGAATTTCCGTAGGGGCGAGGCGCGCCT
>WQYM01000012.1 GCA_009781235.1 Bacillota bacterium | reverse complement strand
TCCGGCGCACATCAAAGGCTACCACTTTTTGCGCGAGGCGATTAAGATGGCGATCGATAACCCGGAAATCATCAACAACATCACCAAAAAGCTCTACCCGGACGTGGCGGGCAAATTCAACACGTCCCCCTCAAAAGTGGAGCGCGCGATTCGCCATGCCATCGAGGTCGCGTGGAACCGCGGCAAAATCGAAAACATCAACACGCTGTTCGGCGTGCGCGTCTACGGCCACAACGAAAAGCCTACCAACGGCGAATTCATCGCCCTAGTGGCCGACAAGATGCTGTTAGAGAGCGTGTAGGATTAGTACCAAAAAATATGACTAAAAGCAAGCGTTTTTACCCACTTTTAACCGGATAAGTAATAAGCAGCACAAGCAGCACAAAGATTATCAATAGAATCATAAGGACGAGCGCGTTGGGTTTCCAGTCTTTTTCCACCACTGTAGCTATAGTGATTATCAAGGCGTTGGCGATTGAAGCAACCATCGCGCCGATCACGCCGACGAACAAAAGGCCCGGCTTTTTTAACGTGTAGTCTTCCATGGTGAAAACCCTCCGAAATCAACTGTTTTCGAGGGCACAGGGCTGGCGGGACGGTGGAGGTAGTTGACAACTTGTATGTTCTTACTTTTCGTTGGTTTTTCTAACCCTGCGGAAACAGTTGCGTGCGAATATGAACAGGGCTGCCGCAATCAAGAATAACACGGGAATGCCGAGGCCTGCCGTCGGATTTGAGCCGGGCGCTATGCTACCGCAACCGCAGCCGTCGTCGTCCTCGGGAGTCTTTTCGGGTAATTTTTCACTTTCCTTTTCGGTAGTAACCGTCGCTCCCGGTGAGGCTGTGCCTGTCAAACGGTTATCGTCCCCCTTCACTCTGGCAAAGACGTAATAAGCTGCGTCCGCATCGAGCCCGGTAAACGTCAGGCCGGTTTGCCATACGGCCGGATCGGAAGGAGCGGCGTCGGATCTTGCGATTGCGTACTCGACGGTTCCTCCGCCCATACCCGTAACGGCGGTAATCGTAATGCTGTTTTTGGTTTTAGAAGCCGCAGCAGGAGCCGGAACCGTTCCGCCGGGGGCTTTCGCGATACTCCATGATAAGGTTAAATCCGTTGTCGTGCCGTCGTCCCATTCATACTTTTCTTTGTCACTCAATGTCACCGCCGCGGAATAATCGCCCGCGTCGGTTTTTTTATCGTTTGTAGCCGTGTACGCCGCGTTTGCCGCGATGCCCGCCGAGAGCTCGCTGCCCGTATAAACAAGATCCGTATTCGCGACGGAAGGCTTGGCGATTTTCGTTTTGGCGGCAATTTGCACCTCGGCAATCGACCATGTTAAAGCTAAATCGGCTATCGTCCCATCGCTCCATTCGTAATTTACTTTGTCATTCAGCGCAACCGTCGCCGTATAATTACCGGCTTCGGTTTTTGTTATGTCGTTTGAGAGCGTATATACGCCCGAAGCGCTCAACACAACGGTTTTTGCGGCTCCGTCGTAATCAAATTGCGCGGATGTGAGCGTCGGCTTTGCCACCTTCGCTTTGGCAATGCTCCACGGCAATTGTAAATCCGCCGTCGATCCGTCCGCCCATTCGTAATTCGCCGTGTCGGTTAAACTCACCGTCGCGGTATAATTGCCCGCGTTCGTCCCCGAACCGTTCGCAACCGTGTACGCCGGATTTGTTGCGATGCCCGCGCTCAACACGCCGCCCGTATACGTTAAGCCCGAGTTCGTCACCGTCGGCTTGGGGATTTTCGTTTTTATGGGCAGTTCCGCTTTAATTTCCCACACTAACGATAAATCCGCGCTCGTGCCGTCCGCCCATTCGGAATTGATGTTATCAAGAAGCGAAACGACCGCCGCGTACCTGCCGACATCGGTTTGAGTGACGTCGCCCGAAAGCGTGTACGGGCCTTCCGCGTTGAGCGCAACGGTTTTCGGATCCCCGTTCTCTTCAAACTGCGTAATGAGGAGCGCGGGCTTGGCGACCTTAACCTTACCAATATCGACAGTCAATTCCGTCGGGGCGGACGGCGGCTTGTAATTGTCCCGATCCGCGCCCGTTAACGTATACGAAACAAGTACGGCTTTGTCCGCTCCCGCATCGGCATTTGCGACGGACAGCGCTATCGTGACCCCGACGTTATCCGCGCCGATTTTGCCCGATACGGCGCCGCCCGTAAAGCCGATTTCCGTCGTCCCGTTATATGTCCGGCCCAATGGCGTAATCGCGCCTACGGCCAGCTCTTTCTTAAAGATTTCGGCGTTTGCGAACGTAGGCTGGCCGATATCGTAGTTGACCGAAAACGCGCCCGTGACACTCCAGTCCGCCGCGGGCTTTACCGCCACGCTTTTCCCCGCGTCTTTTGACTCGAACACCGCGCCGCCCACATAGATGGTAACGCCGCCTATCTCGCCCGGCAAAACCCCGCTCGGCTGCGGCTTCGTCTTAACATCGGCGGCCGTTGAACCGTCGTAGGTTTTATCCTCCACCGCACCTATCGTCCACGCAATCGAAATTTTAAAGACGGTTGCGGGCGCAAACGTCGGATTGGTCGCAGCGCGGATATAGTTGGACGAATCCGCGCCGATTATACTCCACCCCGAAGCGGTCACGGTTTTATTGACTTCTGCGTTCGGATTTGAATTGGCGAACACCACCGTTCCTTTCGTAATATTTACGATGTCGCCCCCGATGATGCCTTCAAGCGCGGGTTCCGTTATAATCTTTGCCGCCGTCGTACCGTCGTAGATTTTATCTTCAACTACGCCTTGCGTCCACGTCAGCGTTTTACGGGCGATGGAAAAATCAATCGCGATGCTGCCGGAATAGCCGGAGTCGTCTACGCTGATCGTCACGCGGTAGTCGCCCCAGTTTTTCGGCGCGGCGCCGCCGGGCGGGTTAGAAGTGCTGTTGCGCCCCGTGTAGGTATACGTCAAAGACAATGCTCTTTCTACGGGTTCGCCGGTATCGACAATCGTAAACGTGGGCGTTCCCATAAAGCCCGCCTGCTGCTGCGCGTTGTAGGTAAGTCCCGTCGCCGCCGAAAGCCCGTTAATGTTCACCCGCGCCAACGCGGTTTTTGTCGTAAAGCCCGGGCTTGCCGGGGAGGCCTCCCGCGTTTCATCCGCTGCGTACCTTCTGTAAAACGTATACGACGTATCCGGGTCAAGCCCCGTAAATTCGCGGCTCGTTTGCCAATTTTCGCCGTCTATAGAATACTCGCCGCGGCTACCGAGCGAACTCAGCGTAATAGAATTATGCGTAAAGGAGGTGGAATTGTTAAGCGTCGGCGCGGTCGGCGCGGCTTGCGTCGCCCGCAATACAATCGCCGTCGGTTCGCTTATTACCGCGCCTTCCTCGACGTCGGAGGTAATTTCCAGTGTGATTACTTTCCCGATGTCGGGTAGCTTTACCGTGTAGGTGGCGTTTCCCGCGCCCTTGCCTGTTTCGACCTTTTCGCCATCGGCAAACCAGGTATAAGTGAGCACGCCCGCATTGTTGCCGTCCGAAAGCGAGCCCGTTAATACGTCGTTGTATCGCGGATTCGGATTGCTGATGAGCGCCGTGCCCGTAAGCTCTACGGATTCTACCGTCACCGTAACGTCCGCCACCGCGATAAAGCCCGTATTAGCGCCCCGGGAATACGAAATTCCGGGCACGCCGTCCCGCTTTACCCAAACCGCCGTCGCACCCGCGCCCTCGACGCTTATCTCGGCGCTCGTGCCCGCGCCGTAAAGGTTCGTAATGCCCGTCCGCTCGATGGCCATCGAGGTTGCGTTGATTAAAGAAAACCTTCCGCCGCCCGTTCCCTCCTTTAAAACAGTGCCGCCGTTTACAAAGATTACACCTGCCGAGTACACTACGTATCCGTTGTTGCCGGTATTTTTGACCGTGCCACCCGTAATAATTACGCATACGGCGACGGAGGAGTTAGAGTTGACGTAGATTGCCGCGTTGGAAGCCGACGTGCCCGCGTTTTCCACCAAACCGCCGGTCACGGTAACGCACGAGGGCGCGGAGGAAACGTATATCGCGTTGTTCGTCGTCGCTTTTACCGTGCCGCCCGCGACGGTAACGGCCGAATTGCTGTATATCGCGTATCCCGCGCCCGATTGAATCACTGACCCGCTTTCCGTAACGGCCAGCGTACCGCCGCTTATGGTAAGGAGCGCGTTCGCCGAGCCGGTCGCCGTGCTGCCGGAAAGGGCGGCGTCCCACCGAAGCGTTTTCCCCGCCGGGACGGTAAACGTGAGCGCGGCCCTTACATCCGTAAGTGTACCCGTAACGGTTACCGCACCGTTTGCCGGAGCGGCCGTAAGCGCGGCCCATATCGCGGCTTGCGCGGATTCGGCGTCCGTATAAAGCGTTTCCGAGCCCGTGATTTTTAACCCTTGCGCGCCCGTATAGGTTACGGCGACGCCCGGCACCTCGAAAAAGCCGGAATAGGAGTCGGAGAGCCGGAAATAAATGCCGTGTTTTCCGCCGTCGGCCGCCCACCTAAGGTCCGCCAAATCGGTGGCAACCTCCAAATCCGTTTTGCTTCCGGCAACGTATGCGTCGGCCGAGGCGGTTCTCGTTACCGCCGTGCCGCTGCTTGTGCCGTAAAACCAAGCGGCTCCCGTGCCCGTCTTTTCCACCGTGCCGCCGTCTATATAAGTTACGCCGTTGCCGTAGACGCAGTACCCGCCGTTTCCGGTATTGCGGACGACGGCGCCGTTCGTAATGCGCAAATTAAGCGTGCCCGTGCTGCCGGTTGCGTCTATCGCGGCGGAGGTAAACGACGTTCCCGCGTTTTCAATAAGCCCGCCGGAAATATCAAAGAGGTTGACATAATTATTGTACATGTACAAAGCGCTGCCGCCCGCCCCGGCTTTAATTTCGCCGCCTGTCATCACAAAAATCGCCCGGTTAGAGACCGTCCCCTCTACGGAAACCGCCCGGCTTGTGCCCGTCTGTGTAGTCTGTGTAACGGAGCCCCCATCCAGAATAAATGTGCCGCCGATGATACGGAACAACGCGTTGCGATCCTCCGCCGCGCCGCCCGAAATCTGCGCCTGCCAAATAAGCGTTTTGCCGGCGGGGATTGTGAGAGACAGCGTGGTTCCGATCCTGGTTAAACGGCCTGTAACGGTGACAATATCGACGCCGGAGGCGTTCAACGCCGCCTGTATCGCGGTTACGGCAGTCGCGGGGTCGGTAAGGGGCTCGGGGCTGCCGCTCACGTACAACTCCTCGTCCGAAACCACCGTTACGCCGGGCACCGCAAAGAAAATGCTGTTGGAACCCACGGTGCACTGGATGCCGGAAACGCCGCCGGGCCTCGCCCATACGGCGGTAGCGCCGGCGGTCCTTGAAACCGTGGTAAAGTCCTCGCCGGTACCCGCCGTATATACGGATTTGTGTGTCGGGCGCCAATCAATCGTGATGCCGGTATACATATAAAACGGGGTCGTTGCGCCGGCGCATTCGGTTACGCCGTTACGGATAAACGCCGCGCCGTTCATATACAGCAGACAGGCGGCCGCGCTGCCGCTCGTGTTTTTAAGCACCCCGCCCGTCATCAAAAAGTTGAGCGCGGCAAGGGAGCTTGAATTCAGATAAATCGTTGAAGCGGTCGGGCTGCCGGTGCCGTTGGTTCCGGAGTTCTGCACCGTGCCGCCGGAAATTTCGGCATAAGCGTTTGCGCCGAGGGTATAAATCGCGCAGCCCGTCAAAGCGCTTACGATGCCTCCCTCGATAAAGACCTTGCCCTGCGAATATATGGCCGGCCCGCCGTTTGCCGTGGCGTAAATTTGGGTTGAAGCCTCCGTCCCCTTGACGATAAGGAGAGAGGAACTCCCGCTCATATAAATCCCCGCGTCGGAGGTATTCGTGCTGGCGCTGACAATAAAGCCGTCGTGGACGGTGACGACGGAGGAAGCCGCGGACGCCCAAATCGCACTGCCCGTATTGGCCCTGGCCGTACCGCCGTTTATCGTAATGTTGCCGCTAGATTCCACGGCGTCCGTGCTGCTCCCGCCGTTTTGCGTCACCGAGCCGTTTGCCGCTAAGATAAATTCGCCGCCCGTGATTTTTAAAAGCGAGTTTTGCGAGCCCGTATTTCCCTCGATTTCCGCGTCCCAAATTAATGTCTTATTGGTTGCCGTTAAGGCGATTGTGTTGGTTACATTTAAGAGCATGCCCGCCACGGTGACGGATTCGCCGACTCCCACCGCATTTAACGCGCGCTGAATCGCATCCTGCGCGACGACGGAGTTGGTAAGCGGCGCGGCGCTTCCGTTTACGTATAATCCGGTCACGCCGTCGTAGGATAACGTGACGCCCGACACCTCAAAAAAGCCGCG
Organism: Bacillota bacterium; assembly: GCA_009781235.1. Taxonomy (GTDB): domain Bacteria; phylum Bacillota; class Clostridia; order Christensenellales; family Pumilibacteraceae; genus WRAP01. The sequence continues at coordinate 18,949 of WQYM01000012.1, read as the reverse complement.
CTGCCCGGCGCCGGCGCCGTAAGCATATTGAATGCCGTTAACGCCGTCTACCGTTTCCCAAACCGCTTCGGTATTGAGAGGGAATAACGCTAATTCCGCAGTCGAACCCGCTTTGTATGAATTTGTATCGCCCGTCCGCTCAATCACCATGCCGCCCGTAGAAAAACGTTGTCCGCCCGAGCCGACCGCGTCCACCAAGCCGCCGTCGATAAATACCACGCCCGCGGTATAGGGGCGAATCGCGTAACCGTTATTGCCCGTATTTTTAACCGTGCCGTCCGTAATATGCAGGTTTACCCCGGAGGTTGCGTTGTACATATAGACGGTCGGATAGTTCGTGCTCGTGCCGGAGCTTTGCACGAGCCCGCCCGAAATGCGAACGGTTGCGGTACTGTAATGCGCGACGATGGCGCATTCGCCGTTTGCCAAAACCTCGCCGCCCTCGACTCTCACCTCGCCGTAGGCCTGAATCGTGCGCCCGCCGCCGTTATCGGCGATATGCACCTTGCCCGTATCCCTCACCGTAATGACGGAGGACGCGCCGTCCGTCCGTATCGCGACCTGAGAGTAACTCGTTCCCGTCGTGTATACCTCGCCGCCCGACACCGTTACGGCGGCGCTTGCTCCTACGGCCCACACCGTAATGCCCGCCGTCGTGTATACTTTGCCGCCTGAAATTGTGACGGCGGAATTCGCGCCGGACGTATAAATCGCGGTTCCCGTGCCCGCCGACACCTCGCCGCCCGACACCGTGATATTCCCGGTGGAATTGAGGGCGTTAAAATTGGAAGCGTTTGTTTGCCGGATTTTTCCCGTATTGTCTCCGTCGTCCGCCACGATAAAATGTCCGCCCGTGACGCTTACAACCGGGTTTGCGTACCCCGAAATTTGCGCTTTCCAAATAATCGTTCTGTCCGTCGCCGACAAATTAAGCGGTGCGGCGGTATTTAACAGCGTTCCCGTTACGGTGACGGTGCCGCCCGAGCCCGCCGCGTCCAACGCGTCTTGAATCGCTTTTTGCGCCGCGTCGGTGTTGGTAAGCGGCTTTGCCGTATCGCCGTTGACAAACAATCCCGCAACGTCCGTATAATCTAACGTTACGCCGGGCACCTCAAAAAAGCCCCGGTTCGCGCCATAGGCAAATTGAATGCCGACCACACCGCCCACGGTTTCCCAAACGGCCTCGGCGGATGCGGGGAGCACGTTTAATTCCTGCCGCGTGCCCGCCTTGTAAGAGTTCGTATTCCCTGCCCGCTCGATAACGACGCCATTGGTATCCGTATAAAACCGCCGTCCGCCCGCGCCCGTCGCCAAAACCTCGCCGCTCTCGATAAAGCCCGCGTGGTTCCCGTTCACGTATACTGCAACGCCGTTATTCCCGGTATTGCATACCGTGCCGCCCGACATGCGGAACGCAAGGCCTGGGACGGAGTTGGTGTAAATCCACACCGCAGCGACGCTGTTAGCGACACCCGACGCTGCCGAGCCCGCATTGGTTACCGTGCCGCCCGCAATCTCGATGGACGCGGCCGCGCTGTTGGTGACCAGGGCGCACCCGCCGCCCGCCCAAACCTCGGCGTCCCCTTCGATGCGGATTTTACCGCCGTAGGAATCGACGGCGCGCCCGGCTCCGGTTTCCGCCGCGACATATACCTTGCCCGTCCCTGTAACCGTTACGGAGGAATCCGCGCCTGTCAAATATACGGCTCTGTGTGTGGTCGCCGTGCCGTAGTTATACACCTCGCCGCCCGAGATAACGACCGCGCCGCTCGCGTAGATTCCGGTGCCCGTAGACGTCGCGCTCACCTTGCCGCCCGACACGGCGACGGACGAATTCGCGCCGGCCGTGTAAATTGCGGTGCCGGTCGTAACGTAAACCTGCCCGCTCGATACGGCGACGGACGCATTTGCGCCGCTTGCATTAACCGCATTGCCGGTCGTCGCGCTTACCTGCGCGACGCCGCTTATCGTAACGGATGCGTTTGCCCCCTGCGCAAGAATCGCGTTGCCCGTCGTCGCGCTTACCGTGCCGCCCGAAATCTCGATGCTCCCGTAGGTGGATACGGCGTCACCGGCGCCCGTTTTTTGCACCGTTCCGCCGCTTATCGTAACGTTGACCGAGGCGGCGGCGGTATTTAACATACGGATTGTCGGATCGCCGCTGTTCGCCGTCACCAAGCCGCCGCTTACATAAACGGCCGCGTTTAAGGTTGCCGGCGCGTCTGCGCACCAAATCGTGTCGCCTGTGGGGCAACGCACCTCGCCGCCCGTAATACGAACGACATTTGAGCCGCGAATCTGGATGCCGTCCCCGGAGGTTGTCGTGTTTGTCTGTATGACTTTTCCGACGTTTTCTCCGTCCTCGGCCAAAATAAAGGTTCCGGTCCCTTCTAAGCGGAGCACGGCGTTGTTATTAGTGAGGGTAACGTTGCCGGAAATCTCCGCCATCCATACCACCGTTTTTGCGGCGGCGATATTCAGCGTAAACACGGCGGTGGTGCCGGTCAATTTCCCGGTAACGGTGATGCTGCCGTCGTCGGGTATGGCGGCAAGCACGGCCGTCATGCACGCCTGCGCCGAAACAAAATTCGTGTTTGCGAGCGTTGTCATGCCGTCGTTGATGTACAATGCGTCCGCGCCATCCGCTACGGAAACCGTAACGCCCGGCGTAGCGAAAAAGCCCGTTACGGAGCCCCGCGTATAACGGATTCCGGCTTCGCCCTCGTTTGCCCACACGGCCGACGAGTTAGTTCCACCGTACACCGCCAATTCTGTACTCGTTCCCGCATTGTAGGCGTTAGTGTACCCCGTGCGCACAATGCCTATGTACGAGCTTCCGCCCGTCCAAAAGGGCGCGCCCGACCACTCCAAAACACCGCCGTTGACAAACGCTGTGCCGTTGGAAGCGATTGCGTTCCCGCCCGTGTTTTTCACCGTGCCGCCGGTAACGGATAGGTTCCGTCCGGTATTGGAAGTACTTGATAAATATATCGCGGCGTTAGCGCCCGAGCTGTTCTCCACAAGGCCGCCCGACATGGTAACGACGGCATACTGGCCGTCCATGCGCACCGCGTAATTGTTGCCCGTGTTTTTAATAACGGCGTTGTTTGAAACAGTCAAAGACGCCCTTGCACCGCTTGCAAAAACCGTTCTGGCCGAGGCCGCGGTTACGTCGGCATTGCCGGATACCGTAATATAGGCGTCCGCGCCGGTACAATTTACGGCGGCGCTGCTTGCGTTGCCGGACGCCGAACTGACAACCGCCTCGCCCGTAATAGTGACGTCGCCGCTGCATTCCACGGCGTAAGAGTTGCCCGAACTTGCCGGGTTAGTGTTTTGAACGACCGCCGAGCCGCCGATAAAGACGGAAGCGTTCGCGCCGGTGATTGCGCCCGCCGCCGTACCCGTGCCGGTTACCGTCAATACGCCCCCCGTTATGACGACCTTCGAGTCCGCGCCGCCCGTATACACCGCGCTTCCGCCCGTTGTGCCCGCCGTGCGGATGTCGCCGCCCTCTACCGTAACGTCGCCGCTTGATTGTATCGCGCGCGCCTGGCCGCTCGACACATAGACCTGCGCTCCGTCCAAAACCTTAATATGAGAAGTGGCGGATGCGCCGAATATGACGTGGTGACTGGTGGCATCCGAACCCGGTGCGTAAATCTCGCAATCCGAAGCGGTAACCAAACCAAATGCATGGATCGCCCTGCCGCCGTTGACCGTCGCAAAAACCTTGCCGCCGCTCACCACAACGGACGATTCCGTTCCCGTCGCGTAAACGGCGGTTCCGGAGGTTGCGGAGACGGACCCTCCCGTTACCGTTACGTTGCCGCTGCTTTGAATGCCGCGCCCGACGCCGTTTTGCGTCACCGACCCGCCATCCTCTAAGCGAAAGGTTCCGCCCGAGCCTTCGATGCTGATAAGCGGGGCTGTACCGCCGATGCTGCCGGCAAACGCCGCCTGCCACACCACCGTCACATTCGCTTCGGGCGCAAGCGAGAGCGTAGAATTTGCGCCCGTCCGCGAACCCGTAACGGTGACGGTGTCGCCGCTAGCGAAGGCAAACAACTCGCCGGTGCCCGAACCGTAACCCCCGATGGTTTCCGCCAATTCCGCCGCGCTTTGAGCCCTTACAACCGGAGCCGACGGGCTGTACAGCAGCACAAAAACGCTTGCCGCTACAAAGACGAGCAGTACGGCCGTTCCGGCCAATAAGTGAACAAATTGAGAAGAATCTTTCTTCATATTGCTTTCCTCCGCGAGGCAGCGGGCTTGTTTTCAAGGCGATCTGCGACTACAATATGATTATACTCCTACTTATCTTTTTTGTCTATCAATTCATAAAGATTTTCTTAACTGAAAGACAGGACGGAGGTCAGAGCGACAACGGCGGCGGTTGCGGCATAGCCATTATTAACATAAAAAAGCCGACTTGTCAAATTATTTACGGACATCTAGGCGGAAACGTAATAGCACGGGGAACTCCCCAAGGCCTTTACTTTTTCCGGCTAGTCGTTTGACAAGCCGGAATTTTTTTGGTACGATAGGGGAGCGTGAACGGAGAGGCCTTGATTTTAGACGGTTGTATGCGACGCGACGGGAATACCGCCGCGCTTTTAGCGATGCTTTTGGGTCGTGGACATCGGATAGTGGATGGTAAAGCGGACAGCGGGCAGTGGACGGTGGACAGTAAAGCAGATGGTTTTTCGAAAGACTACCGATTATTGGCTGTCAACCGTCAACTGTTAACCGTCAACTGTCAACCGTTAACCGTCAACTGTCAAAAACCGTCAACCGTCAAAGCTCAACCGTCAACTTCAATTTCCCCGTGCCGCAACTGCGGGCATTGCAGCACAACAGGGGAGTGCGCGGTGGACGACGGAATGCAGGAGGTTTACCGTGCCGCAGAATCCGCAAGCCGCGTGGCGTTGGCTTCGCCCGTATATTTTGGCAGCCTTACGGGCGGGCTTTTGGACATCATGAGCCGGTTTCAGCGGTATTTTAAGGAGGGGCGCAACGGCGTATTGCCGCGTGTCGGGCCGCAAAAGTCGGGCGCGGTGATTTTAACGGCGGGCGGCAGCGGTGGCTGCGGGGCTGAAAACGCCGAACGCCAAGCCCGGATTTTCATGAAGCTGTTGAACGTAGCGGAGCCCGTTTTTATTACAAGCTACCAAACGGATACAGTGTCGGCAATAGAGGATAGGGAGGCGGTTGGGAAGGCGGCGGAATTGCGGGAGAAGTGGTTGGCAGAGATCCTTCGATAACGGCCGCAAAGTTTGGTCGAGGACAGGGCAAAGCGGATGCGGCCTACTCGGGATGACGGTTGGAGGAAGGCGCAGATTGTGGCACTGTCACGGCGAATTATATAAGCACCACCATGGAGAATTCACATTTATGGATTATCAAACAGCGATTAAAAAATTGAATGAGCTAGATGCGCTCGGCAGCCGGTTGCAGGGGTTAGGGGAGAGCTGTCAGTTGACAGTTGTCAGTTGTCAGTTGAAAGAAGATGGATTTGAAACGGAAAACGACGCAACAATTACACAAGGGGGCGGGGAACTTTGTGTTACGCCCGTTGCAGCTAGGGTAAGCAAGATTACACAAAGTTCCCCGCCCCCTTGTGTTGCGCCCCCCGAGCCCCGAGCCCCGAATCAAGTCCTGGCGCCCATGTGCGAGCTGATGCGCCGTCTCGGCGACCCGCAAGACGGGCTCCGCGCGGTTCACGTGGCGGGGACAAACGGCAAGGGCTCGGTGGTTGCGTACCTCGATTCGATTGCCCGCGCCGCCAAGGCAAAAAGCGGGGCGTACACGTCGCCGTGTTTAGAAGATTTTAAAGAAAATATCCGCATCAACGGCGTGCAAATCGGGGAGCGGGATGTTGCTGAGCACCTGACCCGCGTTTTGGAGGCGGCGGACGCGATGGCGGCCGACGGTTTTAGCCGCCCGACGCGCTTTGAAACCGAAACCGCGCTCGCGTTCCTTTTCTTTGCCGCGCAAAGCTGTCAAATCGTGTTTATTGAGGCCGGCATGGGCGGGCGCGACGATGCGACGAACATCGTAAAGTCGCCCGTCTTAACCGTCCTCACCTCCGTCGCCCTCGACCATACGCAGATTTTGGGCGATACTTTGGGGAGAATCGCACAGGTTAAGTGCGGCATCATAAAGCCGAGCGTTCCGTGCGTGACCGAACATCCGATAAAGCAAGCCGAGGCGGTCACCCAAACGATTCGAAAAGCGTGCGCGGAAAAAAACTCCAGGCTTATTGTGTGCAACCGGCAAAAGTGGCCCGGCCTGTCTAAGCCCTGGCGTTTTTCGTACACAACGTCGGGCGGGCTCAAATTGAAAGTGGCGCTTTCCTCCAAAGCCGATTACCAATCCGACAACGCGGTGCTGGCGATCGAGGCGGCTTGCGCACTCGGGTTTAACAAAAAAGATATCGTGTCCGGCCTAAAAAATATGGAGTGGTTCGGGCGGTTTTCGATAGTCCACAAAAAGCCTCCCTTTATTGTGGACGGCGCGCATAACCCCGAGGGGGTCGAAAGCGCCGTCGGGAACCTTTTGCTGCTGTACCCTAAAAAGAGGTATGTCCTGATAGTAGGTATGTATCAAGACAAGGATGCAAGCCGTGTCATGCGGTATTTAAGCGGTGTAGCTCCCATTAAAAAAATAATCACCTTGGACATGCCCGAAAATAGGCGGCTGTTTCGTGCCGAAGAGCTAAAAGCAATCGCTGCCAGACACCTAAAAAACGTGTGCGCCTCCACGAGTCCTTGCGACGCCGTCAAAAAAGCGATTGAGGCGATGGGAAAGGACGATCTAATCCTCGCGCTCGGCTCGCTGTCGATTATAAGGCCCATCGAGAGGGCAGCGCGGGAAATCATTGACGAATAACGAATAACGATATAATTAAGGACTACCTACCGTAGGGGTCGATTTACAAATCGACCCGCAGTATGGACGATATGCTTAGGTGTGCTTTATTGCAGTCGTAGGGTCGCACTCCTGTGCGACCCGCACCTTATGAAAAATATGCAAAAAATCCAAAAAATCCTCACAAATCCCGACTTTAAGGCTTACGTTAAGGCCAACAAAGCCGCCGAAAAAAAGCGCAAGTACTGCAAGCACAACCTCGCGCATTTTTTGGACGTGGCGCGCATCGGGTATATAACGATACTGGAAACCGGCTTTAAAATTGATAAAGAGATTTTGTATGCGGCGGCGCTGCTCCATGACATCGGCAGATTTCGCCAGTACGAGGACGGCACGCCGCACGAGTGGGCGAGCGCGCAGCTATGTAGACCCATTTTGCGCGACGCGGGCTTTAGCGAGGCCGAAGTAAACGCAATCGCCGAGGCCATCTTGGTGCATCGTGATTCGGCGACCAAAAAACGCAAGGATTTGTGCGGCGTCCTTTTTAACGCGGACAAACTCTCGCGCAACTGCACCTCGTGCAAGATGAACGAAAAGTGCGATTGGGAACACAAAAATGCTGAATTTACGACATAAGGCGCGTCTTGAGTGCAGTAGTGCAGTAGTGCAGTAGTGCAATAGTGCAGTAGTGAAGGATAGATTGCAATCGGCGGTATTAAGTGTTCGACAAATAGTATTTATCGTTTTATCTAAGGGGTAAGAAAAAGATCATCAGCTACTGCACTTATGGAAGTGAAAATGATTATTGGAACAAAAACATTCGACACCCGTAACCATGCCTACCTTATGGGCATCCTGAACGTAACGCCCGACTCGTTTTTTGACGGCGGGCGGTTTTGCGATTTGGACGCCGCCATTTACCGAGCGGAGCAAATGATTGCCCAAGGAGCTGATATTATCGACGTCGGCGGGCAGTCCACGCGGCCGGGGTTTACGGAGGTTCCCGTTACGGAAGAAATTGCCCGCGTCGTGCCTGTAATAGAGGCGATTAAAGCGCGGTTTGATATTCCCGTGTCGTGCGATACCTACAGAAGCGAAGTGGCGCAAGCGGCGATACAGGTCGGCGCCGACATGATCAACGACGTAACCAGCCTTTCCGACAACAGGATGGCCTTGGTGATTGCGGTCGCGGGCGTCGCATGTGTGATAACACCGCGGGAATTGGGGAATGGGGATAGTGACAAACGGAGACAGTCCCCATTTATCACATGGGAGTTGGCTTGGCAAACGGGGGCTGTCCCCATTTGTCAAAAAGCCGGAATCGCTCTCGACAAGGTGATACTCGACCCCGGTATCGGATTTGGGAAGACGGTCGAACAAAACCTTTGGTGCCTTGCCAATTTAGAGCGTTTCAGACGAGTCGGAGAGGGCATCGGCTCCTGCGAGTTCCCCTTGCTGGTCGGCGCATCCAACAAATCCTTCATCGGTGCGGCACTGGGCGTGCCGGAGGGCGAGCGGTTGTACGGCACGCTCGCCATCACCGCCATCGCGGTGCTAAACGGCGCGAGCTTTATTCGCGTGCACGACATAAAAGCGAACAAACAAGTAATCGCCATGACGGAAGCGATACAAAACGCGGAGAATCGAAATGAGTATTAAAAGAACGTACAAAGTTGAAAGCATTTTTTTTCTAAGCAAAAGAGGTCTCATGTTTATATTGGACAAGGAAGCTCTTTCTCATCACATTTACCTAAGCTCCCCCCAGAGGGAGATCCTTCTTTTTGCAAACGGAAAATCGTTGGCCGTTAAATTGAAAGGCATAGAGAGCGCGAGCGGAAAGGCGGGTCATCGGATAGCGCTTGCCCTTTCTACGCCGAATGATGACAAAAAAGAAATGAGAGAGTTTTTGGGTATGGATAAGTCAAAGAAAGGAGTTTTAGAGAATGCCGAAAATGTATATATCGAGATAGAATATTTTATTGAACAAGAAATCCAAAAAATTTTGAATTATGAATCTAACGAAAGGAACAGAAAATGCAAACCATAAAAATTGTCGATTTAGAGATGTATGCGCACCACGGCGTTTACGAGAGCGAGAAAATAAACGGTCAGGTTTTTTTGGTATGCGCGGAATTGGGGTTGAGTGGTCAGTGGCCAGTGGCCGGTGGCCAGTTTTCAGAGGATGAAAAATTCCAAATTACGAACCGCAATCCACAAAAAGCGAACCCAGAATCCAGAATCCAGAATCCCGATTCCTTGGATTTTACCGTCGACTACGCGCAAGTCTGCCGCGATATTGCGGATTTTATGACGCAAAACACTTTTCACCTCATCGAAACCGCCGCCGACGGGCTGGCGCTGATGCTGCTGGGCAAATACGCGCTTGTCAAGGCCGCGCGCATCGAGGTCAAGAAGCCGGACGCACCCATCGGGCTGCCGCTTGCTTACGTTTCCGCCGTTTGCTCCCGCTCCCGCCACACCGCTTTTATCGGGTTGGGTTCCAACCTGGGCGATCGCGAGGCGCATTTGAGAACCGCGCTGGAGTTGATTGGGGGAGGGATTAGCGGCGAAATTACACAAGGGGGCGGGGAACTTTGTGTTGTGCCCGCTGCAGTTAAGACAAGCAAAATTACACAAAGTTCCCCGCCCCCTTGTGTTGCGCCCCCTTGTGTTGCAACTCCATCCCAACCGGCCGCCGTCAACACCGTCGTGGCGGTTTCCGCCTTTAAAAACACCGCGCCGTACGGAAAAACAGATCAGCCGGATTTTTTAAACGCCGTCGCTAAAATTTCCACCGTCTTAGAGCCGTACGAGTTGCTGGCGGCGTTGCAGGAGATAGAGTTAAAATCGGGACGCGTAAGGAGCGCAATTACACAAGGGGGCGGGGAACTTTGTGTTCTTCCTACTGTAGTTAAGACAAGCAAGATTACACAAAGTTCCCCGCTAGACTGGGGAAAAACTCCCGGTCGTCCGCCGGGGCAGGGAGAAGTTGTCTGCGGGGACGGCAGCGCATTGACAGAAAATCGAAGCGTCAGCGGAGATTTTATGCCCGTAGGACGGCAAAAACTTGCTTTTTGCCGCCCTCCTGAACTCCGTCCCCCCGACAACTTCCAATATGGAAAGTTTTTCCCCAGTCTGCCGTCCCCTTGTGTTGCGGGAGGAAAGGGCGATGTCGGTATCTGCGGGTCGCCGGGGACGGCGACCCCTACGGGGAAGAATGTAACCATCCCGAATCCCGAATCCCGGGTTCCGAGCCCCGAACGTTGGGAGCCGCGCACGCTTGACCTAGACATTCTGTTTTATGACGAGGCGATTATCTCCACACCCGAACTCACCGTGCCGCACTACGATTTGCATAACCGCGCGTTTGTGCTGGAAGCCCTGTGCGAGTTGCAGCCGAATTTGATTCACCCGGTTTTCCGTCGGTCGGTTGCCGCGCTGGCCGAAAAGCGTTAGGGCAAGGGGACGGCGGCCCCTACGGGGGGGCAGTTGTACGTTCGTGATTCTGCGAATACAGTTGTCAGTTGTCATTCCGCCGTCGAGGCAAAGATTGCCGAATTAAAAACTGCGGCGGCGAATGCGGACGCGGCCAAGGTGGTCGCGGCGATGATTGCCGCCTTAGGCGCGATTGACGATATCACAGCCGCCTCCGAGGGCGCGGTTCAAAGAGCCCGCACGGCATACGGCGTCTTAAGCCCCGCGCAACAGGCGTTGGTCGGCGCCGACGCCGACAAGATTACGGCGGCCGAAGCCAAAATCGCGGCATTAAAGGCTGCGGCGGCGGATAAAGCGGCGATTGACGCGGCGATTGCAAGGATTGACGCAATCCCGGCAACCGTTACCGGTGCGACGGAGTTTGCGATTACCTTAGCGCGCACGGTTTATGACAAGCTGACGCCCGCGCAAAAAGAAGAGGTCACCAATTCCGCCGCTCTGACGGCGGTGGAAGCGGCGCTCGACAATTTGATGACGGGCATCGTGATTGTGAAAAAGCCGACCAAGACGGTGTATGAGAAGGGCGAAGAACCGAATTGGGACGGCTTAGAGGTTTCGATGGTAACGCGCGGCGGCAAGCTCGTGGCGGTTGACCTCTCCAAGTGCACGGTTACGGACTTCTATGCCGAACGCGAAGGGAACGTGACCATCCGTGTCACCTACGAGGGAAGCACCGCGGCCTTCACCGTGACGATTTTAGCGCAAGAGGAAGAAGGCGGTTGCGCGGGTGGAGCCGGAACGTTGTTCGACGGCGGGTTCTTCATCATGATGGGCCTCCTCGGCGCGCTGGTCATCACGCTGCCGCTGTTGGGGCTCCGTAAGAGAAAGACGGCTAAAAAGTAAAAGTTCCCTTAAGGAAGCCGTCGCCTCGCGCGTCCCGTACTAAAAAAGGTAAAAAGGGGCTGTCTCACGAAGAAAAACGCGAGGCAGCTCCTTTTTTTCAACCTCCGGTCTTTATCCTCTAACCACTTGACAGGGTACACAAAAAACAGTATAATTACATGCAATCAGCATGAATGTTGAAAAAGTGAATCAAAAAGGGCAGACGCTCGCCGAATTTTTAGCCGAGTATAAAACGCTCGGGTTCTCCGAATCGGCCAAAACGGCGGATGTTATTTTGTTTTGCAAAGCCGGTGGCCGTGTAGAGGTGCTGCTGATTCGGCGCGGCAACTTTCCCGACATCGGCGATTGGGCGTTTCCCGGCGGCTTTATCGATGTGGGAGAAAGCCCGGAATCTGCGGCGGCCAGGGAGCTTTATGAGGAGACGGGATTGTCGGGCGTCGCATTACAGCCGCTTTGCGTCGTTGCGACGCCCGGGAGAGACCCGCGCGGGGATTTTACGACGCATTGCTTTACCGCCGTTTTGGATGCGTCTGCGCCTGTTTTCGGCGGGGACGACGCACGGGACGCGCGGTGGTTTACTCTCGAAGTTTCCGGCAATAGCGACATGTGTGCATTAACGCTGACGAGCGGCGATATCATAGTAAAGGCGACGGTAGATTTAAAGCGCGATAAGAGCGGCAACATAGACATCGGCGCGTCCCGCATGGTCGACAAAAACGGCATTGCGTTCGACCACGCAAAGATACTGGCATATGCAATTAAAAGTGAAAAATGAAAAGTGAAAAGTGTTGGATGGAGTTCTTATAGGAAATTCAAGAAAAACACTTGGGACAAAAGAAGTCGGTCTTGCTATCTGTAATCATTTATCCATAACTTTTCATTTTTCATTTTTCATTTTTCACTTGTAAAACACGGAGGTATATAAAAACCAACATGGGCCCATATAGCATAGGGTTACTCGTCGCAATCATAGCGTTGCTCATACTTAACGCCACTTTTTCCGTGTGCGAAACGTCGTATTCCGCGGCGAATAAGGTGCGGCTCAGGACGTTGGATGCCGGCGGAAACAAACGCGCCGCCAAAACGCTGCGGCTGTTGGAAAAATTCGACAAGGTGCTTACGACCATCCTGGTCGGCAATACTGCCGTTACCGTAACGGGCGCGTCGCTTACGACCTTGTTTGCGATAGAGCTGCTAAAAGACACCTCCTTAGAGAGTGTCGCCACTGTACTCTCCACCGTGATTTTAACGGCTGTAGTGCTGATTTTTTGCGAAATTACGCCAAAAACGCTCGCAAAGGAAGCACCCGAAAAGGCGGCGATGGCGCTTTACCCGTTCTTATTTTTACTCATGTACGTGTTGTGGCCGCTTACCGTGCTGTTTTCGTTGTGGAAAAAGCTGCTTAAAAAGGTATTCCGCATCAAAAACGAGGCAATCATTACCGAGGACGAGCTTTTAACCTACGTCGAAACGGCCGAAAGCGAGGGCGGCATTAAAAGCCACGCCGGGGAATTAATCCGTCAGGCAATCGAGTTCGAGGACATCAACGTCGAGGACGTCATGGTCCCAAGAGTCAACGTAATCGCGGTGTCGGAAAGCGATTCATTTGACGACATCAAGAAAAAATTCCGCGAGAACGGCTTTATCCGTATGCCGGTGTATTCCGGCTCTATGGACAGCATCCTCGGCATTTTGCACCAAAAGGATTTTTACGAGTTTTGCATCGAGGGGAAAAAGAAGGTGAAAGACGTGTTGCGGCATAATTTGGTCGTCGCGCGCGTGATGAAAATCAGCACGGTGCTGCGGATGTTGCAAAAGGCAAAGGTGCACATGGCGGTCGTCGTGGACGAATTCGGCGGCACGTCGGGCATCGTCACCTTAGAGGATATTTTAGAGGAGTTGGTCGGCGAGATTTACGACGAGCACGACGACGAGGAAATCCTCATGCGCAAAATCGATGACGAAACCTATATCATTACGGGAACCGAAAAGCTGAGCGACATGTTCTCGGCGCTCAAAATTAAGGGCGACGAGGAGTTTGATTCGACTACCGTCGGAGGGTTTGCAACCGAGGTGTTCGGCCGAATTCCCGCGGCGGGTGAACAAGCTACGTACGGCCGCTTAGAGATAACCGTCACCAAGGCCAACGTCAAACGCGTGTTAGAAGTTAAACTGCGCGTATTGCCCGAGGAAGCAGAGGAGTAGTTTAGGGAGTAGGGATTAGGGGTCAGGGGTTAGGGAAAGAAGATGAATGTGAAAGCAATAATACTTATATTAACATCCATACGTTTCGAATCTGATTATTGGGATGACCCGTGGAATGAAGATGACGACAATATGAACGTATGGTTTACGTTAAGCGACGGAACAAAATGGGTCGCTACTTTTTTTACGTATCAGAATATTATTAGCTTAAGTCGCAAAAATAAATCAACTGGGGAATGCTTAAGCGGACTATATTTTTGCGCTACTGACATGATTTTGATTGAAAAGCTTACAAAAGATAGTATTCAGAAGGTTTTGGACGATATGATATTAAAAGGCGGCATCCCTCTGCATTGCAACCGAATAGAGGACGGCGACGATACCGATACCGAAATTCAAATCCGCTAAAAATCGATAGGGAATCGGCAAAACACCCTTTTTCTTTTATCTTTTATCTCGTACAGCATGGATATATTCTTCGACGTCTTAGAAGCCCTCGGCGACGCCGGGCTCGACACTTTAATTTTGCTGCCGTTTTTGCTGGCAGTGCATCTTTTAATTGAGTGGTTCGAGTATTCGGCAGCGTCGCGGATGCGTTTTTCCAAGATGCTCAACGGTTGGTATGCGCCGGCCGCGGCGGCGGGGCTGGGGCTGGTGCCGCAGTGCGGTTTTTCCGTGGTTGCGACCAAGCTGTTTTCTAAAAGGAATATTCGCTTAGGGACGCTACTCGCCGTATATATCGCGACCAGCGACGAGGCGATTCCGATATTAATCTCCAATCCCGATGCGTGGGGGAAGATTTTGCCGCTGCTTGGGATTAAGCTTGTGTTTGCCATTGCGGCGGGCTATGTGATTAATGCGCTGATGCGTGCTAGGGGCAAAGCAGGGGTTAGGGATCAGGGGTTAGGGGTCAGGGGTCAGGGGTCAGGGGTTAGGGATCAGGGGTTAGGGGAGGATGATTGTGCCGAAACCATCGGTTGTCACGGGCATCGATTGGGAAGCAGGGAACAGAAATCAAAAGACAGTAGGGGCGTTGATTCATCGCGCCCTTCGGACATTAATAGTATGGCAACCATCGGCTGCCACGGGCATGTTTTGAAGAGTGCGGAAGTCAAAAAGCAGAACGCGGAAGCAGAGGAAAGCAGTCACCATCACCATGCATCGGATTCAAGGTGTCCCGAGCCCGGGGACAGGGCGTGTTTTACGGTGGGAGCCAGCCCCACGGCGGTGGCAAGCCCCCGCCCTACGGGGAATCAGGAATCCTTGATTACGGCTCTGCCCCGGAACAGTGGTCAGTGGGAAGTTTTCAGTGATCAGTTAAAAGAAGACGGATTTGTATCCAGAATCCCGAACCCCGAGCCCCGAATCCCGAATTCCGAATCCCGAGCCCCGAATCCCGAATCCCGAAGCACCGCCCGAAAAATTTGGGGCTTCCTATCCCACCCGATCCTCCATACGCTTACCATCGGCGCGTTTATTTTGGCCGTGAATATCGCGTTCAGCATACTGTTTAAATTTGTCGGGGAAGAGGCGATTACCGATTTTTTAAATTCCGCCGCCCCGGCGCAGCCTTTTATCGCGGGCTTGGTAGGGTTGATTCCCAATTGCGGCGGTTCCGTCGTGATCACCCAAGCCTACGCGCTCGGCGGCTTAACGCTCGGCGCGGCGGTAACAGGTCTATCCGTATCGGCGGGTGTTGCGTATGCCGTCCTATTTAAAGAAAATAAAAACCTCAAGCAAAATCTTTTGATTATCGGCGGGCTGTATGCCGCAAGTTGTTTATTGGGGCTGGGGATAACGTTGATTGGAGGATAAGAAAGTTGTCAGGGGGACGGTGGTGTTTGTATTCGAAGAATCACGCAGTACAACTTTGTGTTGTGCAGAAAAAAATGCCGCGTTGCCAAGTTGTACTGCGTGATTCTTCGAATACAAATACCACCGTCCCCCTGACACCCTGTGCCTTGAGCCCTGTGCCCTCGAAAACAGTTGATTTTTGCGCGAAAAAAGGGTATACTGCCCCCATGGACACACACAGAATCGAAAAAGCGGTAACCGAAATCCTGCTTGCGCTTGGAGAGGATCCGAAACGCGAGGGTCTGGTCGACACCCCCAAGCGCGTCGCGCAGATGTACAAGGAAGTGCTTTCTTCCTACGACAAGCCCGACGTTTCCTTCAGAAAAGCCGTATTTTTTGAGCAAACTTACGACAACTTTGTGCTGGTAAAAGACATCTACTTCAGCTCGGTGTGCGAGCACCACCTGCTGCCTTTTTTCGGTAAAGCCCACGTGGCGTACGTCCCCAAGGGCTGCAATTTGGGCATCTCTAAATTTGCCCGCATCGTCGAGCTGTACGCTAGCCGCCTCCAGCTCCAAGAGCGTATGACCAGTCAGATTGTCGAAAAAATCGACGCGACGCTTGCCAACGACGGCATCGCCGTCTTCGTTGAGGCGGAACATTTGTGCATGAGCATCCGGGGCGTCAAAAAAGTCGGCGCAAAAACCGTCACCTCGCATTTTACGGGGCGGTTTGATTCCGAGCCCAACCTGCAGCAACTGTTTTTTTACAGTATAAAGGCGTAGGTATAAGAAAATATTATAGCAAAACAAGCGGGGGGGGGGGTGTTGACAAAAGCCGGAAAGCGTGGTATAATTAGTTCATCACGTGACACTTAAAGTGACACTAAAAATTTTATATACGCAAGGAGGCTCTCAGGATGAAAACAAGATTAGCAAGATTAGCGGCTGTTTTGGCTGCCGTTATGCTGCTCTCCGTGGCGGGGTGCACGGCGCAAGCGCCGCAGAGCGGATTCGCGCCGAACGCAAAGCCGCTCATGCAAACCGGTGAAACTTTGCCGGTGTTGCGATACGTCTACGAAAAAGACGGCGAGGAAGAAATGTCGGAGGACTTTGAGGATTTTTGGGAGAATATCCCGGAAAATCAAGAAATCATTACGGTGTTTTGTTTAGACTTCGAGGAGATTGAATGCGAATTCCGTCAAAATCATTCGGTGGAATCGACGCTAGAGGATGTGGACGCAGTCCTTGCTGGACATCACGCAAATCAAAAGGCCTACCACGAACCGCGCAATCGTCGATTTATTGCGGATATCGGTTTTATTTTTGAATCCGAAGTTTACGAGGTGACGGTGGATGCGTACGGTCCATTTGTTCAAGTAGTATTTGAGAACGTCGCAGTATTTGTAGGCTATCGCGAGTCGATTGAGGACGTCAAAAATTCGGAATTGATCGCTTGGATTTACATCGGCGCAGTATTGGAATGCGAGGAGACTGCACTTCGTGAACCCACTTCTCACTTTATGCCGATTTATACCATGTCGTCCGTTTTAAGCGATACCGGCGCGACTAGCCAGACATATACCGGCGCGGGCATCAATATCGGTGTAATAGAAGCAAAAGGTGTTACGTCGAAAACCAGCCACACGGAACTGAATGTTAGTCGCTTAAATATATACACGCATCCCTCAAACGCGCCGATCGATGCAACCGTGCACGCGCAACGAGTCATACGTACGTTGTGCGGGACTATCGGTCTTGCGCGCGGGGTAAACCATGTGTATAATTGCTACGTGCCCAGTACGGATTATGATTTTTATATTAAAAATATGGCCGGTTCTTATCTTAATAATTGTACTAGGCTCGAGAATATTGAGTATACTTCATATTACACTTCAAGCTATACGCAATTGCGCATCGAAGTTCATCAATATACTTCCAAAACGGGTGCTTATGTGGATTACGGCGCAGTCTCTTGGACTTGCGCATAGTGCGAGGAAATTGTATGAAAAAAAGATTTGTAACGGTTGTGGCATTAATTGTGACGGTTTGCGTGTCGGCGTTGTCGGCGTGCGGACAAAAATACCATGCCGTGTTTGACGAGGGGTCTGTGTTAGACCGCATGGCGGGATCCTTGTTTCCGGAATATCTATTTGATTATGAGGGAGGAACTTTCGTTATAAAAACAAAAGCGGATTTTGACGTATTATTTAGCGAAGAGAGGAAAGCGCGATACAATGCATTCGACGGAGTTTTACTGGGAGTTTCCGATTTCGACATGGACGACACGTATGCTACGACGGATTTTGCGAAAAAAATGTTGATTATATACGTATTTTATGATCACAGCAGAATCTATTTTGAGATGAAAAAAGTAAAACGTAGCAATAGAAAACTACAAATAGAATTTAGACGTATTCCGAATAGTAATGCAGAAGCAGCGATGACACACCGCTGTCTAGTAGTTACGCTTGATAAATTAGATATCGATTCGGCGGAGTTTGTGCGGGTGGATTAAGGGACGCGATGGATGCTCCGTTAATCTTCTTCGACATTCCTCGCTTTTAATTGAAAGCGGATCCAGCCTGCAGCAACTGTTTTTTAACAGCATAAGGGCTTAATTGACTTTGTGCGGGTTTTGCCTGCTGCGGCGTTTGGCAAATTGCGGTTACATTAGAATCATATTAAAATCACATTAGAATCGCATTAAACCGTGTTTTTCGACGACTAATTACTTGACGCAGGCGGAACATGCCCGTATAATACGCGTATCGGAGGGTTTTCACCATGGAAGACTACACGTTAAAAAAGCCGGGCCTTTTGTTCGTCGGCGTAATCGGCGCGATGGTTGCTTCAATCGCCGGCGCCTTGATAATCACTATACCGACTAATTCACGGTAGCAAAGTTATACACAAAAAATTTCGGGGTTGCAATTTTTCTGTTCCGAACAACACTATGCGGCGTATTTTGACGCGCTTGCCTTTTCCGTAAAATTACTTGCGTTATTCGGGGGTTATCGTTTTTGCGGGCGCGTCTTTACAAAATCGGTTTTTTATCCCGAAATAACAATTTACAGCCGCATGAAGCCGCATGACACGCCGTTTTTTTTGCAAATAATACTTAAACGGTTGCGTATTACAAGAATGGGGTGTATAATTTATGCAAACTGACTGTTAGGAGATTTTATATGAAAAAACTGTGCAAAGCCTTAACCGCCGTAATTTTGGTTGCTTCGTTCGCTTTTGTGTTTGCCGCTTGCTTCGGGGACAGTTTCGACCCGACGGAACTTCAAAACGAATTGAACGAGTTAAAAGGCAAATACGGCGAATTACAAACAAAGCACGACGCTTTGCAAACCGAGTTAAACACCGCCAAAACGGACTTAAACGCCGCCATCGCGGATAAGCAAGTAAAAATCGACGCGCTGCAATCCGATTTGACGGCAAAGCAAACGCAAATAAATAAATTGCTTGCCGACGGTACCGCCGCGCAAGAGGATATTGACGCCTTGCAATCGGATTTAGACGACGCTTTGGCGGATATTGACGCGCTGTCCTCCGAATTAGACGCGCTCAAAAAGTCCGTGTTCGCGGTTTTGTATCTTACTTACGGTGCAGGAAATTGGGACGGTGGAAACGCTACATACAATGCGTCCAACAAGGTGCGCGAGGGGATTAACTACGTCGAGTTGGGCGAATACCCTTGTACCTATGTGGGCGACGGCATGAACACTACCTTAAAC
>WQYM01000011.1 GCA_009781235.1 Bacillota bacterium | reverse complement strand
TGCCGTAAAATTTTCAAAGGTAACGAGATTGCGCCGGATGACGTCCGAAACGGTGAGCCCCGATTGCGGCGCGGGCTCGCCGATGCGCTCAAAAAATTGCGTTACGGCTTTTTGGGACAGACGCTTTTCTAAGCGCTTCTTCCCTAATTCGATTTGCGCGCGTTTTTGAGCGACCGCGTCTAATCGTTCCTTCCCCAAAATCCCGCCGAGCCTCGCAAACTCTTCCATGCGTAAATCCGCGTTGTCTTGGCGCAACAGCAGGCGGTATTCGGCGCGGCTGGTCATCATGCGGTATGGCTCATCCGTGCCCTTGGTCACTAAATCGTCGATTAAAACGCCCGTATACGAGCTCTCACGCGGCAAAATAAGGCCGGGCTCTCCCCTTAAAAACCGAGCGGCGTTAATTCCCGCCACAACGCCTTGCGCCGCGGCCTCCTCATAGCCCGACGTCCCGTTGATTTGCCCCGCAAAAAACAGTCCGGCACAACGCTTGCACTGCAAGGTAGCGAACAATTCGGTCGGGTCGATGCACTCGTATTCAATCGCGTACGCGTCGCGCATGATTTGCACGTTCTCAAAACCCTCAATCGAGCGGTAAAGCTTTAGCTGAACGTCGGCGGGCAGGCCGGTCGAGAGGCCCTGCACATACATTTCCTGCGTTTTTGCGCCCTCGGGCTCTAAAAAGAACGGGTGGCGCTCTTTATCGGCAAACCGAACGATTTTGTCCTCGACCGACGGGCAGTACCGCGCGCCCGCGCCCTTGATGAGCCCGGCGTATTTGGGGCTTTTAGAGAGGTTGTCGGCGATGATGCGGTGGGTGGAGGGGTTGGTATATCCTAAATAGCATACTTGGGCATCGGGGTTCGGGATTCGGGGTTCGGGGTTCGGGGGGGAAGAGCGAAGAGTGAGAAGTGAGGAGTGAGGAACGGCGGATGAAGTAGGAAGTAGGAAGTAGGAAGTAGGAAGTGCGGTGGGCTTCGACGAATTGTTTTCCGTAGGGGCGGTTGATATTCCGCCCGCAGTTTGCGCATTGCCCATACGTTCGGGCAGAATATCAACCGCCCCTATGGGTTCATTCTTATCCCCATCCGCATTTGTAATATTGCTCCCATCCGCTTTCCCTGACCCCTGACCCCTGACCCCTGACCCCTCTTCCCTTTCCGCTTCACTGACCACTGACCACTGGCCACCGGCCACTTTTTTCGACGCAGTCGAAAAAGTATAGGAGGTAACCTCCCCGTACTGAACCTCTAACTTTCCTAAATCCACGGAATCGCGCTTCACCCTGGCGGGCGTGCCGGTTTAAAAACGCCGCAGCCGAAAACCGAGCTTGGATAAGCTGTCCGCCAAATAGTTGGACCGCGCAAAGCCGCTCGGCCCCCGCTCCTCTATCACATCGCCGGTAATGATTGCGCTGTTTAAATACACGCCCGTAGCAATCACGACAACTTTTGCGCAGTATTTAAGCCCCGAAACGGTTTTTACGCCGAAAATTGTCAGGGGGACGGTGGTGTTGACAATATTCGAGTCCTCATACACATGGTTAATAGCTATACCTTTTTTTACATAACCCAAAATATTGTCAACACCACCGTCCCCCTGACAATTTTCCGTTAATATCTCCCGCACTTCGCCTTGGCGCAGGGTGAGGTTCGGCTCGTTTTCGAGGACGGACTTCATGCGGTCGTGGTAGCGGTATTTGTCGATTTGGGCGCGCAAGGATTGCACCGCCGGGCCTTTGGAGGAATTCAACATCCTTAGATGCGTCATCGTCTCATCCGCCGCCTTGCCCATCTCCCCGCCCAAGGCGTCCACCTCGCACACCAAATGCCCCTTAGCCGTGCCGCCGATGCTCGGGTTGCAAGCCAAAAAGCCCGCGTTGTCAAGTGATATTGACAACGCGAGCGTCTTAAACCCGCTCCGGGCAAGCGCTAAAGCGGCTTCGATGCCGGCGTGGCCTATCCCGACCACGACGGCATCAAAAAAATAATCTTGATTATCAGCCGTTAATGATATTGTCATACATGTCGTTAAACGCTTGGAACAGCTCGCCGAAGTCCGCCATCACCGCGCAACGCTCCAAAGTCTTTGCCGACGGGAAACGCGCTTCCATGTATTGCTCCTTAAATTTGGGGTTGCCGGCATCCTTAAAGAACTCGGTATCCGCCTCGTACTGCGCTTTCAGCTCGCTAAACGCGTCTTTGTTCGCGCTCGGCGCGCCCGCGTATTCGGAATTCAGCTTCGCGACATCCTTTTGCAGCGTGAACTTAATGAACATGTTCGCCGCAGCCGCATTTTTGGCGTTTTTCGGGATGCACCAGGCGTCCGCCCAAAGGTTCGCGCCCTCTTTGGGGATAATATAGCCGAGGTTTTTGTTGCCCGGCACAACTTTCGGCGAGCCGCCGCACGAGAAAAACGACGCTTCCTCTTCCATGTCGTTCATCGCAAAGCCCGCGTCGCACGACCAAAACATCCCCAAGCTCCCCGCAGTGTTCAGCCCCGAGGCCATTTCAATCTTGCCCTCGTCACCCTCGTACTTCTTTAAAAGCCTTTTGGTCTTTTGCACGTTAAGCTCCTTTTGGGCCTTTTCTAGCTCGGCGTCCGAAAATACCTGAAAGATTTTATCGAGTAAGGCTCTGTATTCCTCGGCCTCATAGTCGTCAAAATCCTTAGACGCCGCCTTTAGATCCTCGCGGTAATGGTACAGCATCGCAACGGTATAAGCGTCGCGCACCTGTTTTTTCATGTAAATTTTGCCCGCAAATTCCTCGTCCCACAGCGCGGCCCACGAGTCGAGCTTTGCCGTTTGAGCCTCGTTAAACTTGGTGGAATCGTACATGATGCCGAACGTACCCCAAATGTAGGGGACGCAATACTTGTTGTCCTTGTCGATGCTTTGAATCAGCTCCTTTATCATCGGGTCGCCCTTAGCCGAAAATTCCGCGATGACGGCCGGATCCAATTCCTGCAGCATATCCCTACGCATCAAATTGGCAATCATGTAATCCGACGGGCATACGACATCCCAATCGCCGCCCTTGTTAAGGCTGGTCAGGATGTCCTCGTTTTCTTCGAACTCGCGGTAGACGACCTTAATCGTCTTGCCTTTGGTTTCCTCTTTGTACCAGTCCTTAAACATCGAGATAACGTCCGGGTCGATGTACTCGCCCCAGTTGTAAATCTTGAGGGTGTCCTCGCGCGCCGCGCCGCCGCAACCTGCAAAGCCGGCCGTAAATACAAACATCGCAAACGTGGCGCAAAGCAGCATTACCATTCTTTTTTTCATTTTTTTGTTCTCCTTGAAAAATTTATTTTTTGTTTTATCTATCTTTTAAACCGAATGAATCGGGGAATTGTCTTTTTTTGCCTTGCGCTTTTTTCGGAAATTCACAAACAATAATATTGCAAAACTTAGGATAAAAATCAGACTCGAAAGCGCGCGCAATTGCTGAACCACCCGGGTTTGCTTAAAGCTGGTGTAAAGGTAGGTGGAGAGCGTATTGATGCCGCCCGCGCCGCCGTTGTTAAAGTAGGTTACCACAAAGTCGTCCACCGAAAGCGTAAACGCGATGGCAAACGCGGCAAGCATCGATGGGATTAACTGCGGCATGACCACGGTAAACAGCGTGCGCATGGGGCCCGCGCCCAAATCGAGCCCCGCGTCATAGAGGTTTTTGTTGAGCTGGCCTAAGCGCGGCGAAACGGTCAGGATGACAAAGGGCACCGTAATCATGGTATGGGCGATGATCAGCGTCACAAGGCCGTAATCCCTTAAGCCTATCAGAAAGAAAAACGTCATAAACGCAACGGCCGTTACAATGTCCGCGTTGACGACGATGATTTGATTTAACGTGTTCGCCGTCGCCTTCATCCTGCGCTTAAGGTAAAAAATCCCCACCGCCGAAACGGTTCCGATTAAAACGGCGAGCAACCCGGAGGTAACGGCAATCAGCAGGGTGTTGCCGAGCGCGGCCAGCAGCGTGTTTTCGAATGAGCCGTTCCGCTCCGTCTCAAAAATGTAGCCGTAAGACCTTAAATCGAACCCGCCCCAATCTCCGACCAGGCCGCTGTTCGTATAGGTGAACGAATAGATAATCAAAAACAATATCGGCACGTACATGAGTGCCAGCACGACAAACACGAACGACAAGGCAATCGTTTTTTGCATTTTTTTGTTTTTCAAACTTTCGTTACTCCTTCAGCCGATTTCGGTTATCTTTTATCTGTTATCTTTTATCTTCCTGTATCTTTCGGTTCAGCCGGCTTGCCACCAGCATCGTCACAAGCACCATCGCAAGCAGTATAATCGCGTATGCCGCGCCCTCGCCGTAGGTTTCTTCGTACTTAAATTTGCGCTCTATAGAATTCCCGAACAACGACCACCGGTCGCTGTCCGCCACGATATCGCGGATGGCAAACATTGATACGGTCGGCATAAACACCATCAGGATCCCGCTGACGATGCCCGGGACGGAAAGCGGCAGCGTCACCTTTAAAAACGTACTGGCCGCGTTGCCGCCGAGGTCGTTAGAGGCCTCCAAATAGCTTTTGTCCATGTTGACGAGCACGGTGTAAATCGGCAGCAGCATGAACGGGAAAAAGTCGTACACATGCGCGATGACCAGCCGGGTAAAAACGTCCGACAGGCCTATCATTTCAAAAACGGATTTTAAGGCCAGCGTCCGGAGCAGTGAATTGATATACATCGGCAAAATAAACAAAAGCACCAGCACCACGGTTTTATTGAAGCGGGAATTTGCCAAAACCAGCGCGACGGGGTATGAGAGCGCCAGACAAACGGCGGTGGTGGCAAGCGCCAGCAACAGTGACCTGCCCATAGCATTGCGCACCGTCGCCTCGGTAAAAAATTTGGCAAAGTTAGAAAAACTAAACGCTCCCCCCAAATCCCGAAACGCGTACACCAATAAAATTACCAACGGAATCACAACAAACAGCGCGGAAAGAAAAAAGTACGGAAAGCTGAAGTGCTGCCGCCGGAGCGCGAAATGGCGCTTGCGCTTCTTAATTGCGATGTGTGCCGGTTGGGTCATGGAACTCCTTATAAATTAAAGTAGAAAGTAGGAATTAGAAAGTAGGAAGTGCAGATACTTATGGTTACGAAAGTTATCTATACTTTGGATGCTTTGCTTTTTGTTGATTTGGTTATTGCCGACAGTATTTTTCTAATTTCTTCGCAATCCTTATTTAGGGAATCATACTCATTCGTTGTAATATAGCTGTCCGATTCTAATAATTCCAACCAAAAAAGCGTCTCGACGCACTCCTTAAACGCGATTTGCATTTTAACCAAAAACTCTCTTCTGCTGACGGCGCATTTTGCCTCGGTAACATTTGCGCCAATACTTGTTCCGCTTCTAAGAATTTGCTTAGCTAGTACAAACTCCTTTTTTGTTTCGCACAAATGCCTATATAATTTCAAGATACGTTTTGCAAATTGAAGGCTCTTAATTTTTATAATGTCTTCTGCCTGCCTCTTACTCTCCTCCACTTTCTACTTCCTCCTTCCTACTTCCTACTTCCTCACTTTCCCCGTCACACCGCTCCACCTTGATTCCCTCCGGCGCGATATTGATTCCCACGCGGTCGTTTAAGTCCCATTCGTCGGTGGTGTCGAGATAAAAATCCTCGTCCGTGTCGGTGTACACCTGCACCTGGTAATACGCGCCCTTATACAGGCTTTGGCCGATGTTGCCGCCGATTACCCCGTCGTCCTCGCTGTCGGTGAGCTCAATTTTGTCGAACGGAACGGATACCTTTACTTTATCTCCTTTGCTAAATCCTTGCGTGTTAATAAAAGAAAATTCACCGCCCGCAATTTCCACCGTATCCTCACCCGAAACCTCCGTTACAAACTCGTTGACCGTGCGCATTTTTTTCATGATGTGAATAGCATGGGGCGGGATTTTTATTTCTACCTCGGCGCCCGCGGCCTTCCCCTCGGTGTTTTGCGCGGTAAACTCATAATGCTCGGTAGCGATGTTCATCTCGTAATACGTGCCCTTAAACACGGTGGAAAGCACTTTCCCGCTCAAAGTCCCCTTGCCGCTCCCCTTTGCGTATACCCGGATATCCTCGGGACGGACGACGATGTCTACCCTTTCGTTTTTTAAAAACCCTCTGTCCTCGCACTCGAATTCCGCGCCGCAAAATTCGATTTTGTAGTCGGCGGCCATCGTGCCGGACAGGATGTTAGACTCACCGATAAAGTTGGCGACAAAGGCGTTGGCGGGCTCGTCGTAAATCTTTTTGGGCGTGCCCGCCTGCTGGATTGCGCCGTCGTTGACCACAACAATCTTATCCGACATCGTTAAGGCTTCTTCTTGGTCGTGCGTGACGTAGATGAACGTGATGCCGAGGTTTTTATGCATGGCCATCAGCTCGATTTGCATTTCCTTGCGCATCTTAAGGTCAAGCGCGCCGAGCGGCTCGTCCAACAATAACACCTTGGGCTCTAACACGACGGCGCGGGCGATCGCGACGCGCTGCTGCTGGCCGCCCGACAGCGTGTTTACGTCGCGTTTTTCGTACCCGGAGAGCCCTACGAGTCTTAGCGCTCTATCCACCTTTTCGTTGATTTCGGCCTTGGTATATTTTCTGAGCAGCGGGACTTCGGCGCCGCCCTTGCCCGTCTTACACCCGGCAGGAACCCTTTTTAATTTTAACCCGAACGCAACGTTGCCAAACACGGATAAATGCGGGAAGAGCGCGTATTTTTGAAACACCGTGTTGACGGGCCTCTTATGCGGCGGAAGGTCGGTGACATCCTCTTTTTCGATGAATATTGTACCCTTCGTCGGCTCCTCAAATCCCGCAATCATCCTTAAAAGCGTCGTTTTACCGCAGCCCGACGGCCCTAACAGCGTCACAAAATCACCGCGCTTAATCGACAGCGTGATATCGTCTACGGCGGTCGTCCCGTCGTAAACCTTTGATACGTTTCGAAGCTCTATGATTTTATCAAATTTCTCGGAGCCTGCGGACGCTTGGCCGTTTTTCGGTTCGGTTTTTCTTTTTATTTCTTTTGCCACGGCACACCTTTGGATTAAAAAGTAGGCGGGCAGCTCACCCAAAGCACCCTCGCCCTGTTTTTGCCGGAATTTTTAATAAAATGCGTTTTTGCGGGCCGAAAATAAAAGGTGTCGCCCTCCCCCGCCGCCACGGAACGCTTGCCCACGTTTAGCGTGATTTTGCCCTCTAACACATAGCCGAATTCCTCGCCGTCGTGCGGCAGGTCCTTCTCGGTTTCCATGCCGGGCGATAACTCTGTCAATATCGGCTCCATCGCGTTCTTTTGCGCACTCGGCACCAGCCACCGAATCCGCTGTCCGCCGCTTTCCTTTTCGAACATGTCGCTCGCGGAGAACACCAACTGCTCGTCCTCTTCGTGGGCAAAAAATTCCGACGCCGAAATTCCCAAGGACTGCAAAATGTCCAAGAGCGTCGCAATCGACGGGCTGGTCAGGTCGTTCTCAAGCTGGCTGATATAACCCTTGGTAAGTTCGCAGCGATCCGCCAACTCTTCTTGCGTCAGTTGGTTTTTTAGCCGCAATTCTTTAATTTTTACTCCGATTTCCATAGCACTCCGAAGATTAGGCATACTAAACTTTTGATTTACTTTGTAAGTTTTTAGTAAACTTTTTGTTTAAAGATGCTAAACCTTGAATAGTATATACGCTTAGTCGCCTCTTGTCAATTATTTTACATAAGTTTTTTTCTTTACAAACAAATTTTTTTATGATATAGTATGGGCATGACCGAAAAAGAAAAAACACGGCGCATCCAAAGCATCATCGTTTCGGCGTGCGTCATATTCGCGATATTTTTGCTGATCGGGCTGATTGCCAACGTCGTCTCGTTGGTTGCAAAAACCAACCGGATTGCAAAGTTACAAGCGCAAATCGATGAACTGGACGGGATTATTGAGAGGTCCAACGACGAAATCGAATACCGCCAAACGAACGAATACGTAGAAAAATACGCGCGCGAATATTTGGAAATGAAAAAAACCAACGAAATCGCCTTCATCGGAAGGTAGCCTGTGGAACGAAAAACGAAAAACTAAAAATGAAAAACGGTGGAGGGATTTGGGGTTAGAGACAAAAAATAGCTTAGGAACAAAAGTAAGCGTTTTTTGAACCGATAGACACTTATCTTTCGTTTTTCGTTTTTCACTTTTCGTTTTTCGTTGAATAAAACTTGTTTTATTCCCGCAAACTAACCTTTGTAGTGTTAAAAGCTACAAAGGAGTGTGCCCTCGATGCCATCTATGAGCAAAGCGCACGCAAAAGCCTTTACCGCGAGAGCGGCAAGGGCAAGCAAAGCTTGTTCGAACTCTTCGGCGACGAAGTCCTGCAAGTAGAGCGACAAGAAGCCTCCCCGATTTTAGCGGGAGGTTTTTTGTTAGGGTTTTTTTTGAATTCTCTTGGCAGGCGACAAAATTCTATTGCGTTTTGCCGCAAATTTAGTATACTTATCCTATGGAAAACAAGTTCGGCAACTTTATATACGAGCTCCGCAAAGAGAAAGGCTTAACACAAGCGGAGCTCAGCGCGCAATTGGGCTTATCGAATAAGGCGGTGTCAAAGTGGGAAACGGGCGAAACCATGCCCGGCATCGACACCTTAGCGCCGCTTGCCAAAGCTTTGGGCGTGAGCGTAGACGAACTGCTTACAGGAGAGCGCAACGAACCCGCAATAACCAATGAGGCGCTCGATGGGTCAGGGTCAACCGGGGCAAGTCCCCGCCCTACGGGGGCGAACGGTGATGGCCGACAGGTTCCCGCCAGCGCCGCAAGCTTCCCGAGCGACCCGCCCGCATCCCAAACCGCAGGGGACGACCCGTCGGGCGTCCCGCCACCCGTAGGGCGCGATGCCCTCATCGCGCCGCCCTCACCGACGGCGATTGCCCCTGCGCCGCCCTCACCGAAACGCAAAAAAATGTTTATCCTTTTAGGCGCGGCTGCGGGATTGATCGCGGTTTGCGCAATCGTGTTGATTTCGGTGTTAGCGGCAACCTCCGACGCAAGGGCAGAGCAAAAATACGTTCGCGAAAACACGATTCAGCTTACCTATACTATAATCGACGAATCCGGCAGCGCCCTCCCGCAAAAATCGCTGACTTATGTTTACGGAAGGACAGCGCCCGAACTGGATTTGTCCGGTATCGAACCGCGTCCCGGATACGCTCTGGCACTGTACACCAGCTCGGCCGATGTCTCGGAGGCCGCCGTATTCGACGCGGAAATTAAACCCAAAAATAAGCAAGTCGAAGTTTGGGCAAGATGGGCGCCGATCACATACGCCATAACATACGCAAACCTTTTGGCCGGTTCGAACCCCAACGAAATTACCGCCTATACCGTAGAAAGCGACACCATCACCTTCGCGCTGCCCGACGGCCGGAACGGTTTTACGGGAACGTGGGATGTTTTATCCATTCCTAAAGGCTCTACGGGCGATAAAGTCATAACGGCGGTTTGGGTCCCGCTCTACAGCGGCGCGATATACCCCATTACCTACGGCAATCTCAGCTTCCCCGGCGTCGAAAACCCGAACGTTTATACGGTTTTTACCGCCGAAAACGAAGCCATCGACTTTTTGCCGCCCACCCGCCCCGGCTATACGGGAACGTGGGACGTTTTAAGCATCCCGAAAGGCAGTGCGGGAGCAAAAACAATTACGGCGGTGTGGACGCCGATTACCTATACGATTACGTACGCGAATCTCGATTTTGCGGGCGTCGTCAACCCGAACGCAAGCGTCACCGAATTCACCCCCGAGTCGGGTGCCATCCATCTAGCCGCCCCGACCCGCCCCGGATACACGGGCGTTTGGAGTCAGGCGGCCATCCACACGGGTAGCATCGGCGACAAAACCGTTACGGCGGCGTGGATGCCGATCACCTACACGATTACGTATTTGAACCTCGGATTTCCCGACGCCGCAAATCCGAACGCGGCAAAAACAACCTTCACCGTAGAATCCGATACCTACTCGTTTATCCTCCCGACCCGTCCGGGCTATACCGGTGTATGGGATGCCGAGTCCATTCCAAAGGGCAACATCGGCGACAAAACCGTGACAGCGGTGTGGACGCCGATTACCTATACGATTACGTACGCGAATCTCGATTATCCAGGCGTCGTCAATCCGAACGCAAGCGTCACCGAATTTACGCCGGAATCAGACGCGATTGTGTTCGCCGCTCCGGCCCGCCCGGGCTATACGGGGATTTGGAGCACATCGAGTTTCCCGAAAGGCTCGTACGGAAACAAAACGGTCACGGCAATCTGGACGCCCGTCGTTTACACCGTTACGTACGCAAATATCGGATATTCCGGCGTCGTTAACCCAAATTCCGCCAAAACCACTTTCACGATAGAATCCGACGCATACACCTTTACCGTCCCGACGCGGACGGGCTATACGGGAGGGTGGGATACCGTTTCAATCCCTAAGGGCAGTATGGGAAATAAAACGGTGACGGCCGTTTGGACGGCAAACCAATATACCGTGACGTATTCGTTTCGCGGCGGGGATTCGGCGGTTAAGACGGCGCGGATCACCTTTGACAGCGCTTACACATTGGACGTCCCCACGACGCCGCGCCCGTACTGCGCCTTTGGCGGCTGGTATTCGGCATTCCCCGGCGGTACGCGCTACACGGGAAGCAACGGCGCAAGCACATCGGTATGGAAGGTGGCCTCCGATGTGACCGTTTACGCATTTTGGAACGGCCTGGACGACTTGTACCGCATGCCGACCGGGGACACCTACACGGTTTCACGCGGGGACTTCAACCGTTCCGTGCTGGTCATCCCCGACGAATACGAGGGCAAGGCGATCACGGCAATCGGTCAATATGCATTTGAGAGCATGACCGGGCTTACCACCGTCATTCTGCCGGACAGCGTGACGAGCATTGCGAATTCCGCGTTTAACGGCTGCACCTCGCTTACCTCGGTTACGATCGGAAAAGGCCTGGCTTCCGTCGGCTCCGAAGCGTTTCGCGACTGCAAAAAGTTGACGGAATTCAACTTTAACGCTACAGAAATGCCGCACCTATCCTACAGCAACCTCGTGTTTTACAATGCGGGCATCGACGGCGTAGGCGTTACGGTGAATATCGGGGCAAACGTAAAACAGGTTCCGGCATATTTGTTTTACCCGCATTCCAGCGGCTATATCAATCCGCCGGATCAGGGCACGCCGAAGCTGAAAGCGGTGAATTTTGCGCCGAACGGCGTCTGCGCCACCATCGGTCAGAGCGCGTTCTACCGCTGCCGGGACTTAACCTCCATCACTATCCCGGCCGGCGTGACAACCATCGGCCAAAGCGCGTTCAACGGCGGCGCGGCGCTCAACGAAATCAACTACAACGCGACAAACGCAAGCGACTTAAACACCATGGGCGCTTTTAGCGGCGCGGGCTCTGCGAGCGGGGGCGTCATCGTGAATATCGGGGCGAACGTAACCAGGATACCGAGCAACCTGTTTTACAACGAGCCCGGAATCAAAAAAGTAGTTTTTGCCGCAAACAGCGTCTGTACGGCGATCGGCGGCAGCGCCTTTAGGTATTGCAGCGGCTTAACGAGCATCAGTTTCCCCGCCTCCCTTACGAGCATCAGCAGCAACGCCTTTGAGGAATGTACGTCGCTCACCTCCGTCGTAATCCCAGACGCGGTGACCATTGTGGGAAGCTACGCGTTTAAAAACTGCTCCGCTATCACGGGCATCACCATCGGCAGCAGCGCCGTCGGCACAAGTCTCATGGGCGGGCTCGGCACCCAAGCGTTTTACCAATGCTATGCGGTTACCGAAATTAACTTTAACGCGGTTAATATGCTCGATATAACGGGGGACGGAGTCTTTTCACTCGTCGGCAACACGGGCACCGGGATTACGGTGACAATCGGCGCAGACGTTACGAGGATTCCGGGACGGCTGCTGCGCAACGTGGCTAAGGTCAAAAAGGTCGATTTTAGCCCGGGCAGCGTTTGCACGAGCATCGGCGCGCTCGCATTCTACAGCTGCACGGAGCTTACCGCCGTCGAGCTCCCAAGCACGGTGACGGAAATCGGCGAGAGCGCTTTGGTAGGCTGTGGCAATGTGGAGCGCATCACGATGGCGGGCGGGAACGCCTATTTTTCGGACGAGGGGGACTGCTTGGTCCGAAAAGCGGACAATGCCTTAGTAGTCGGCTGTAAAAACAGCGTGATACCGACATCCGTGACGGCCATCGCAGACCGGGCGTTTGAAAACTGCAGCCTGACCGAGCTGAAGTTGCCCGCCTCCGTTAAAAGCATCGGCGAATCCGCATTTACCCGCTGCTCCGGCTTAACGACGCTCGTCATTCCCGCCGCCGTGACGGATATCGGCAGCTACGCGTTTTCCTATCTTCCCTCCGTTACCTCCGTTGTGCTGCCCTCCTCCGTGGTGAATATCGGCTCAAACGGGTTCAATTGCGCCGGGGCGACCATTTTTACCGACGCGCCCGTCCGACCGGCCGGTTGGCAGGTCAGCACCTGGAACTACGGGAGCCGCCCCGTCGTGTGGGGTTGCACGCTCTCGGGAGATAAAACATACGTGGTATCGTTTACCAAGGCTACGGCGAATACCGTCACGAACCCTAACGCGGCAAACGGCATTTCCGCTCCGTACCGCGCAGGCTTCGTCTTTGACGGCTGGAATACGGCCGCCGACGGCTCCGGCACAGCCTATGCACTTGCCAACAATGCGGAATACTCCTTAATCCCCGTCGGCACAACGCTTTATGCGATTTGGGCTTCCGCCTAATCGCCGGATTTTGCATAAACACACCTTAGACCGTTTTCATGCGGGCTTTCGTTTTTCGTTTTGTTTTTCGTTGTAAAACACCTGCCGTTTTTTGTTGATTTTTTTCGATTTATATGTTATACTGCATAATGGAATAATGGCATACAGGAGGATTGAGTTATGCAGAATTATGAAAAAATGTTAAAAGACACCGCGCCGGAAATTGAGAGATTGGCCGAAATGGCGCGGCAAAGCACGGTAATCGACAACTCGTACTATAAGCAGTACGATGTAAAGCGCGGTTTGCGCGACGTGACGGGCGAGGGCGTACTGGCGGGCTTGACCGAAATTTCGGAGATTATCGCGTTCGATAAAGACGAGCACGGGCATCGCACGACGCCGTGCGACGGGATTTTACGCTACCGCGGCATCGACATCCGCGATTTGGTGGCGGGTTTTGACGCGGAAAAGCGGTTCGGCTTTGAGGAAACCGTTTACCTTTTGCTGTTCGGCAAGCTTCCGACTGCAAAAGAGCTGAAGGAATTTTGCAGCTTGCTCGGCAAGTTCCGGATGCTGCCGAGTTCTTTTGTACGGGACGTGATTATGAAGGCGCCCTCATCCGACATGATGAATTCCCTATCGCGCGGCGTTTTAACGCTGTATTCCTACGATGAAAACGCCGACGACATTTCAATCCCGAACATTCTGCGCCAGTGCATCGGGCTGATTAGCCAGTTCCCTTTAATCGCGGTATACTCGTACCACGCCTACAAGCACTATCACGACGGCGAGAGCATGTACATCCACAACCCCGACCCAAAATTATCGACGTGCGAGAACATGTTGCGCCTCTTGCGGCCCGATTCTAAATATTCGGAAGTCGAAGCCAAGGTGCTGGATTTGATGCTGGTATTGCACGCCGAGCACGGCGGCGGCAACAATTCGACGTTTACGACGCACGTGGTGTCTAGTTCGGCGTCCGACACTTATTCGGTGATCGCGGCGGCGCTCGGAAGCCTCAAAGGCCCGCGCCACGGCGGGGCAAATATCAAGGTCGTCAAAATGTTCGAGGACATGAAGGCAAACTTAAAAGACCGATCGGACAAAACCGTAAAGGCATACCTGTTAAAAATCCTCAACAAGGAAGCTTTCGACGGCTTAGGCCTCATTTACGGCATGGGCCACGCGGTGTATTCCCTCTCCGACCCGCGCGCGCTGATTTTAAAAAAGTACGTGAGGGCCTTGTGCGAGGACAAAAAACAGTGTGACGATTTTGAATTGTATGAGAAAATTGAACGCCTCGCGCCCGAGGTCATCGCCGAAAAACGCAACATCTATAAGGGCGTTTCGGCCAACATCGACTTTTATTCGGGATTTGTAAACTCGATGCTCAACTTTCCGCCCGAATTGTACGCGCCGATTTTCGCCATGGCACGCATCGCCGGCTGGAGCGCCCACCGCATCGAAGAAATGTCCAACAACGGCAAAATTATCCGCCCCAACTACGAATGCGTGATGGAACCGACCGGATACACCAAACTCAAAGACAGGAAGTAGAGAGTAGGGGCTAGTAAAAAGCGAATAAAAGGTTGTCGCGGGGTCTGACCCCTCGACAACCTTTTAGTTTCCCGCACACCTAAAAAGAGCAAGCGCATACAATGGAGATAGGAAGCTCTATTTTTGCAACTAAAGAGAGGCCGCGCGATGTATAACGAGATAACCAACCAGTCCTTTGTAGAATTGCGCGTTTGCGGCGCGCCTTATATAGCGGCAAGTAACCGCGTGACGACACGCGTTCGCATCCCGTGCCGTCGATACGGCCGTTGTTGTTGCCGCTGTGATTGCATGATGCTGTGCTTTTTGTACCTACTATTATTTTACTGAAAGGAGAATCCCCTATGGCAACCTTAGAAAACACGTCTTTTTTAGACCTTGACCTCTGCGAAGAGGCCATCAGCGTAGAAAGCAACGAGGTGGTAACGACCGTTATCGACCTTAGCATCGTCAAAGAAGCAAGTTGCGCGTACGTAATCCTGGGCAAAAACATTTGCTACACGGTAACCGTCACCAACAACAGCGACGTAGAGCTTTTGGACGTAATGTTCCGCGACCCGCTGCCTAGCGGCCTCGTTTACGTCGAGGGCTCGCTGGAGGTGGACGGCACGCCGGTCGAGCCCGCCACGACGTCACCGGATTTAACGTACCTGTTAGAGAGCGTTCCTGCCGGCGGCGAGCCCGTCGTAATTACCTTCTGCGCAACGGCCGTCGGGAACACGGAGGCGTAGGCGGTGGTTGCGGTTGGTGGTTGGTGGTTGGTGGTTGATAAGCAGATTTCTTTTTCGAGCGGTTGACAAACTAAAGTATCAAGGCACAGGGCACAAGGCACAGGTAGTGGATAATCTGTTTGACCGATACCTGTGCCTTGTGCCCTGATACCTACACCCTTTTTTAACTGCTTACCAACCACAAACCACCGGCCACCCGGCGTTTTCGTTAAGAGGAGCACTATGCCGACACTTCTCGTCACAAAAGCGGTCTCTAGCCCTATCGCCACTACGGGCGGGCGGCTGTATTATGAAATCGCCATCGAAAATCCGACGGAGTATTACGCGACAAAAATGCTTTTGACCGATGCGTTTGACGAAAAACTCGCGGAGCTGCAATATACGACGGACGGAGGCAAAACCTGGCTCGATTGGGCCGGAGTTTTGGCCGTCGACGACATGGCGCCGGGCGAGGCCAGGGCGGTGGTTATCACGGGAGTGGTGACTGCGCCTGCAGGCGATGCCGTAAGCAACAAGGCAAGCGTCAGCGTGGTGTTTTGTTCGATTCGGGATTCGGGGTTCGGGGTTCGGGATTCGTAAGCAGTTTTTTTTTCAGGGTTTGGGGCTCGGGATTCGAAGCTCGTAAGCAGATAATTGTTATCCTTTTCCGAACCCCGAATCCCGAGCCCCGAGTCCCGAAAATCCCCCCAACAGCTTTGTACAAGGAGATCACGCATAATGGCACAGTTCACCAACATCGCGCGGCTCGGCGTGCGCGGCATCGCTTGCGATTGCGACGCAATCAACGCGCGGCTTACCGAAATTGAAAACAGCCTTTGCGACTGCGAGGCAATCAGCAACAGCTTAACGGAGCTACGCAATGATATCACCGAAATCCAAGGCGATATCACGACGATTCGGCAGGATATCGTAAACCTCGACCAAAAATTCACCTCCGAAATCGAGAATATTTGGAATCACATTGCGATCATCGAGCAATCCGTCGAAATTTCGGACGTGCGAACCGTCATCCGGAATACCCAAAACGGCTTTCCCCCGTCCGACCTTATGTTTGGTTTGGGCACCTCGGTGATATCGATAGGCCCGACGTACAATTACTGGGGGGTCGGCACGCTGAGCGGCAGCCACACGTGGACGCAAGACACGAACGTTTATCTGGCGACGCCCGCCGAATTCCCGGAGCTCGCGTGGTATCAAGGCAACCCTACGATGGGAACCGTTTGGTTCCAAAACATGCAGGGCGGCTCCTTAACCAAGCCGGAAGCGATACCGATTTATTTTGACGCAACCGGAATCTACATTCACCCGACCTCGCAAATGCAGATGAACTCCGGTGCCACCTTCCGCTTCACTCAGCCCTTGATTCTGGTCAACCCGAATCCGGCGACACCTTAAAAACGTATTATGGCCAGAGCCATTGTCCGGCTTTTCGGGTCGGTGCAGGCTCCGGCCTCTACGCCAGGCGCAAAAACACTTTTACCGCAAGTCCGTCACCGGTGTTGTAGCAGTCCAAAAACCCGCCCATGCGCTGCAGCAAAAGCTTACAAATATAGAGGCCCAGCCCCGATCCTGCCGACTTTTGACTATTCTTGCCGCGATAAAACCGTTGAGTAATCAGCGGGAGCTCTTCATCGGCAACCCCTTCCCCGTAATCACGGAATTCGACCGCCAGCGCTGTCACAGGGTCAGGCTTACTGACAGCGCGGTTCACCATAACTGTCACGGGGTCAGGCTTACTGACAGCGCAACCAACCTTAACTGCGTTGCCGCTGTCGCCGCCGCTGTCAGTAAGCCCGACCCCGTGACAGCGCTCAACAATCTCCGCCGTCACCGAAATTTGCGTGTCGGCGTATTTGTAGGAATTGCCCACGATGTTCCCGACTATTTGGCTAAATCTTTGCGGGTCGGCTAAAACAAGGCAATCCGGAATTTTAACGCCGCCGCCTATTTTAGAAAGATAATCTGCACCCGTTACGATGCGCGCTATCTCATCGGAAGCCACGGGGACGGCCGTAATTTTTAACTCGGACAAGTCTTGGAGTGCCGAATTAAATAAATCCGTAACGAGCGCGTCCATTTCGGCGGCTTTTTGGTGGATAATACCGACGTCTTTCCGCTTTTTTTCGTCCGCTTCACGCAAAGCAAGCACCTCGGCGACCGCTTTGATACTCGCGATGGGCGTTTTGATGTCGTGGCTGAGTTCGGCGACGAGCTGTTTTTTGCTTTTTTCCAGCTCGATTTCTTTTTCCTTAGACTTTTTCAGCTCGGCACGCATAATATCGAAGCTCTCGGAGAATTTACCGAACGCGTTGCGCTTATCCATCGGGAGCGCTGCGTCCAAATTGCCCGCGGCAACGGAGGCCGCAAAGCCCTCGAGCCGTTTAAAAGGCGCGAACATCGTCTTTTGGATGTAGGCGTTGTATAAAAACAGCAGCGCGGCGAGCACCGCCGAAAAAACAGCCACCGCCCACATAGCGACGCCGGCGGCATGGCTTTTAGGCCTTTCCACCAAAATTTTCCCTTGCGAAAAGTCCATAATCACACAACCGTTTTTATATGCATGATTCAGCCAAGCGTCGAAACCCTGCATCTCTTTCGCCTGCCTTGAATTGGAATACAAAACCGTGCCGTCAAAATCGATGACGGTAACCGTTAACGCTATTCCGGACAGCTCGGGCTTTTCGCCCTCCGCCGCACTCTGCCCGATCCGGTTTTTTATCTCGTTGAGCTTCACGGTATCGACCTCACCCGGGTTTTGCGTCGCCAAAACTACGCAAACCGTTACAGCCGCGAGAACAATACAAGCGATTAAAATGGGGAGGGATTTATTCTTCATTAAACTCATACCCCACACCCCACACCGTTTTGATGAATTCGGGGTTTTCCGGGTCTTTTTCTATTTTTTCCCGCAGCCGACGAATGTGAACGGTTAATGTCCCGTCCGAAAAAAAGCCGTCGCCCCAAACGGCGGAAAAAATCTCGTCCTTACTCAGCGGTTTATTCTTATGCTGCAAAAGATACCCAAGCAGCAAAAACTCCTTGTTTTTGAGCTCCACCTCGGCACCGTTTTTATAGGCTCGCCGCAGCTCCAAATCAATCGTCAAATCCCCCGCCTTAATCACCTTGTTATTAATTTGCCGAGCCCTTGCAAGCCGCGCCTTTACTTTCGCCAATAAAATGCTCAATTCATAGGGCTTGGTGATGTAATCGTCGCCGCCGATGTTGAGCGCCAGCAAAATATCGTCGCGAGACAGCCTTGCGCTGATAAACAAGATCGGCATGTTAAACTCGCGCCGCAGCGTTTTGCACAGCTCAAAGCCGCTCTCGTTTTTAAGGTTGATATCCAGCAGTATTAAATCCGCCGTGTTGCTTTTTAGCCACGCAAGCGCCTCGGCCGCGCATTTTGCAACGTCCGCCGAAACGTCAAACGCCTCAAAGTACTCTTTGGTGGCGCTTGCGAGTTCCGCCTCATCGTCGATAATTAATACGTTGTGGTGCATACGTGTTATTTTATACCCTTTTAACAAAAAAAGCAAGCAAAAATATAGCGGCAACTTGTTTGACATTCCCTTTTTGCCGTGCTATAATAACGCCGTACGGAGAGGTATCGAAGAGGTCATAACGGGGCTGACTCGAAATCAGTTTGCGCCAAAAGCGCACGGGGGTTCGAATCCCCCCCTCTCCGCCATTTCCAGATTTTGGTAAAATTACTGCTTCCGGCAGTGATTTTATTTTTGTCCGCTATTTGTAATTTGTAATTTGTAATGCTATACTATCCTTATGCCCCGCATAATCCTCCATTGCGATCTCAACAACTTTTACGCGTCGGTCGAATGCCTTCGAGACCCGGCGCTTAAAAACATGCCCTTGATTGTCGCTGGCGACCCCGAAAACCGACACGGCGTCGTGCTGGCAAAAAACGATATTGCTAAAGCGGCGGGCATTAAAACCGGCGATACGGTGTGGGAGGCACGACAAAAAATCCCGGGATTGGTCGCCGTTAAGCCGCAGTTTGACCGCTATATGCATTTTTCAAAAAAGGCGAAGGAAATCTATAACCGCTATACCCCGCTGGTCGAGCCCTTCGGTGCGGATGAGTGCTGGCTGGACTACACAGGGTGCGAGGAGCAAGAAGTTAGGAAAAATGAGGAATTAGGGATTAGGAATACTGACGTGGTTTCCGCATCGGCCTCGTCTCGCCCGGCTGAGCAGGAACGGCGGATGAATGGCGTGGTAAGGGAACAAAAGCCCGAGAGTACGCAACCAATCGTAGGGGCCGACGCCCTCATCGGCTCGCACCTTACAAACAACGTTCGTCCCGGCGGGCCGCACGGGAGTGCGGCTCCTACGGGCAACAGCGTAAATTATCCTTCCGACATTCCTCACTCCTCACTCCTAATTTCTCACTCAATTTCGTCCGCCGCTTCTTTCGCATATGCGAAAGAAGCGGCGGACGAAATCCGCGCCGCGCTCAAAAACGAGCTCGGTCTCACCGCGTCCGTGGGCGTTAGCTTTAATAAGATTTTTGCAAAATTAGGCTCGGACCTTAAAAAACCCGATGCAACCACGGTGATAAGCCCTGAGAACTTTAAGTCCGTCGTGTGGCCGCTCCCCGTGGGTGAATTGTTTATGGTGGGGCGAAAAACGGCGGAAAAACTGATAAAGTGCAACATTCGCAACATCGGCGACTTGGCGACTGCGGACGAGACGGTGTTAAAAGAAAAATTCGGCATCGTAGGGGTTAAGCTAAAAAACGCGGCGGCAGGTTTCGACGACGAGCCCGTGCGCGAGGCGGTGTCCTCCCATCAAAACAAAAGCTACGGGCACGGCATGACCGCAAAGCGCGATATATGCGATTTGGCCGATTTATCCGCTTTGGTGTATTACTTGTCCGACCGCATTGCCGCCCGCTTGCGCCATGGCGATGTTCGGGGGTTTGGCATCGCAATCGATTTGCGCTCGAATGAGCTACGTCACGTTGCCAAGCAATGCACGCTTCCGGAGGCGGTATGCAGTTCTAATGAAATTGCCGCCGCCGCGACGGATCTTGCAAAAACCCTTTGGAACGGCTCTCCCCCCTTGCGTACGGTGACGGTGAGTGTTTTTGATTTAATTCACGGCGGATTCGGACAAGCCTCGATGTTCGACACGAGTCTTGGCGGAAAGAAAAAAGCGGATTCCCTCGACCTCGCGGTCGAAAAAATCCGCCGTAAATACGGCGCAACTTCCATCCTGCGCGCCGACCTTATCGAGCGCGACTTTATCTACGACAAGACGGATGATGAAGACTTTTTACCGTTCCAAAGGTAGACTACCCCATACTTTTCCATTCTTCGCTGTTCAATGCCGTTATATAAGCTAAATCCAAGTTCTTTAAGTCCCATTCTAAAAACTCCCATATCGATGCAAACGTTTGCATCCTCTCGATATGATTTGAATTGAGTTTATATATCTTTCCGCTTTCGCCGACAAATATATCCGACGGATAGTAGTATCCAATATCTCCGACATAGCTAAAAGCTTCCTGTGCCATAGCCGTAAGTTCCGCTAACTCCTTCTGATCAAAAAAATCTTCTTCAAATACTTCTTCTATGCGTCTGTCATATTCGTTTAATAATAACGTGTCGAAATCCGGAACCAACGCAAAACTAACGTCGGCTCCCCACGCAGGATTGAACTCCCATTTGACCCACCAGTATTCGGCAATGCCATAGAACTCCCGATAAAAATTTTTTGCGCCCTCTGTCAGCAACGCGCCGTGTTTTTGGTACAATTCTTCTATAGCTGCTATATCGACGTTTCTTCCCTCACTCCATCCGGCGACTCTCAGGATTTCTTTAATGCGCTCAGCCTTCGTCATACCCGTCAATTTCATCGTCTTTTCGCATTCAACCTTTTTCGGCATCGCAAAATAAGGGCCTTTCCCTCTTTTTTGACTCTTTCTTTTGAAAAAAAATCCAAACACGCTCGTCTCCTTTTTTCCGTACATCCTATCATGTCACGACGAAAAAGTCAATAACTTTTTATCCTAAAATAAGCCGCACACCCCCTGCTGTTTTTCTGTTTGTCAATAATTGCCCTTGCTTTAAAAGACTTTTCAAGCGCCGAGCCGCGCCCGCGTTGCCGTCGAAAATCCGGATTTCACACCCTTGCTCCCGATAAAAATCTAAAATCATTTCGCGGACAAATACGTAATGCGTGCAACCTAAAATAATAGCAGCGGCGTTTTTGTGAGCCGATAGGATATCGTAAACCTGCGGGCGGATGAGATCTAGGTTGTCAAAGTGATTTTCAATCAGCGCGGCAAGGTTTTTTTGCGGAGAGATGATTATGGGGGATGGAGATTCGGGATTCGGGGTTCGGAATCCGGAGTCCGGGATTGGCCTAATTACGTTCCTTCCCGTAGGGGTCGCCGGGGACGGCGACCCGCCGATGCCGACATTGTTTATACTTTGTGATTCTTGCGAATAAAGGTACGGGTCGCCGGGGACGGCGACCCCTACGGATTCGGACGGCTTGCCATCCGCCCCTACGATATCTCCATTCCCCATCCCCCATTCTCCGTTCCCCTTTTGAAATTGCCCAAGCAATTTCAAAAACTTCTCCTGACGGGCGGTGGCCTCGGTGCAAAATAAAACAATCTCCCCCTTGAAACCCGCCTCGATTGCGGGTTTTATGGCGGGCTCTAACCCGACGAACGGCCGCTCATACCTCTCCCGTAACGTCCTTATACCAACGCCCGTCGCCGTGTTGCAAGCGACGACAATCGCTTTGCAGTTGAGATTTATCAGCCGCTCGCAACAAGTAAAAACCCGTCCGGCAATTTCCGCGTCCGCTTTATTGCCGTACGGCGCGTGGCGTGCATCCGATAAATAGATAAAATCCTCGCGTGGCAAAAGGGCGCGGCAAGCCTCGAGTACGCTCAAGCCCCCCGCCCCGCTGTCAAAAACGCCTATGGGCCACGCATTCATTGGTTCATTGTATGCAAAAACAAAGTTAGGTGTGAAATTTGTTTTTTAGGCTCTAATGGTGAAAGCCCGTTTTTTCTATCGGAATGTTCTCCCGGACGAGCTTTTGATAAAACAGGTCGAAATTGGGGTACGAAACAATACCGCTGCTGTGCCTCCCGACATGATAATGAGACAGTACCGTAAACAGCTTTTTTTAGTCGGAATACACCGTGATTCCGTTATGCGTATGCTTGGCGTGCGTCATGCCGGCAAAGTAATATATGCGGGTCTTGGTAAACAACGACGAGCGTGTTACGGTGTCACCGTCCACGGCAACGAGTTCCCGCGGAACGGCATAGCACAAAAACAGACCCACCAGGATGAAAAACGAACAAAAGCATGGCATGAAAATATCCGCAAATTGATTGAGGTTGGCGGTAAAGAAAAAAATCCAATACACTGCGTCAAAAAGAGCCATGCAAACAACCCCAATCCAAAAAGCTCCCGAACCAAAACCGCATATAAAGCGATCCTTAGTCGGCTCACTAAAACGCGCCCAAAGTTCGGCATTCCGGCGGTACGACAAAAACGACGGAACAAAAAGCGCCGCGGCAACAACCGTGATAAGGATGGGGACTAATACTAGCATACTTGCCTCCCTAAACCCTAGCCAGCGCTTGCGCCACGTCCTCTAAAATGTCGTCCGCCGCTTCGATGCCGCAACTAAAGCGAATCGTGCCGGGACCGATGCCGGCGGCTTTTAAGAGCTCGTCGGAAAGCTGTCGGTGCGTGGCGGAAGCCGGGTGCAAAGCGCCGGTGCGTGCGTCGGCGACGTGTACGACGATGGCGGCGAGTTTTAAGGAGTCCATGAATTTTACCGCTCGTGCGCGGGTGCCCAAGTCAAACGTAACGACGCCGCTTGCAAGCCCGCCCATGTATTTTTTGCAACGCGCGTAATCGGGATCGGATTTGAGACCCGGGTACTTTACCGATTCGCATTTGCCGCTCTTTTGCAAAAACTCGGCAACCTTTAAAGCGTTCTCCGAGTGGCGCGGCATTCTGAGGTGCAGCGTCTCCATGCCGATGTTGGTTAAAAATGCGTTCATGGGGCTCGGGGCGGGGCCAAGGTCGCGCATAAGCTGCACGCGCGCCTTAACGGCAAACGCCGCGCCGCCGAAATCGCGCGCATACACCGTGCCGTGGTAGCTCTCGTCCGGCTCGGTAAAGCCGGGGAATTTGCCGCTCGCCGCCCAATCAAATTTGCCGCCGTCTACGATAAAGCCCCCCAAAGCCACCGCATGGCCGTCTAAGTACTTAGAGGACGAGTGCACCACGATGTCCGCGCCGAATTCGAAAGGCCGGCACAACACGGGGGTCGCGAACGTCGAATCGACGATTAAAGGGATGCCGCGGCGGTGAGAAAGCTTTGCCAGCCCCTCGATGTCGGCGATCGAAAGCGCGGGGTTTGCCAGCGTTTCGCAAAACACGGCCCTCGTTTCCGGCTTTATCGCCGCCTCCACTGCCGCCAGGTCATTGATATTGACAAACGTAAAATCGATGCCGAATTTTTTTAGCGTCACCGAAAAAAGGTTCGTCGTGCCGCCGTAAATCTCGCCCGCCGTCACGATATGCTGGCCGCAACTCGCTACGTTCATAATACTCATCAGCGACGCGGCTTGGCCGGACGAGGTCATTACCGCCATGGTGCCGCCCTCGAGCGACGCCAGCTTTTCCTCGACAAACCCGCAGGTGGGGTTTGCAAGCCGCGTGTAAAAATACCCCGCCGCTTTTAGGTCGAATAAATCCCCCACCGCATCCGTCGTATCGTACTTATACGTGGTGGAATGCGCGATGGGTATCACCCTCGGCTCCCCGTTTTTGGGGCTGTAGCCGCTTTGAACACATTTGGTTTCCGTTTTCATAATTATTAATTTCTCCTTTCCCCGAGCTGCGCTTCGCCCAGCAAGCGAGGTTATCCACATTTAACGCCTACGGCGTATGGCGGATGTAATTTTTGTTGTCAGTTTCCTTCCTCGTCGTCTTTCGGGTCGAAGAAGTATTTGATTTGTTTTTGAGTTTTGCCGAGCGGGAACGTTTTACGGCGCGCTAACCGCTCTTTCGCCTCCGCCAGTATTTGCGCTATCTTCTTTTCAAACTCGGCTTTGGGCGGCAGGTGCGTCCAAAACTCCGCGACGGCGATACCCGCTTTTTCAAGCTCCAGCAGCTCGATTTTTTCGCGCTTTGCCGTGGCGCAAAGTATCAATCCGACGGGGGCTTCCTCCCATTCTTGGCGTTCGTAGCGGTTGAGCCATTTGAGGTACAACGCCATTTGCCCCATGTGCTCTGCCTTAAACGCGCCCATTTTGAGCTCGACCGCCACCAACCGCCGCAGATGGCGGTGATAAAACAATAAATCTAGCACCACGTCGTCGCCGTCTATTATCATGCGTTTTTGACGCTCGACAAACGCAAACCCGCGCCCGAATTCCAAGATGAACTTTTCAAGCTCGACTAGGATTGCTTTTTCTAAATCGGCCTCTAAGAAGTTCTCTTTTAGCCCAAGCGTATCTAATAAGTAGGGGTCTTTAAATACGTTAAAGGGGATGGCAGATTGATTGGCAAGTTGTGTGTTGGCAATCTCGCGGCGCTCAAAGGCTTTGCGGGAGATTTGGTTGCGAAGTTCCTTTGTGCTTAGACGCCTTTCGGCTGCTTCCTCTGCGTAGTACAGCCGCGCGTCGTTGTTACCTAACGGAAGCAACTCAATAATATGCGACCACGCCAATTGTGTAGACAGCGTCGACACAATTTCAAAGTCTACAAAATATTCCGCAAATTGCATCATGCGACGGAGATTTCTTAATTCGAAAGACCTGCCGAACTTTTCAACCAATTGTGTCGCCAGCGACGACACAATCTTTTTGCCGTATTCAGCACGCTCGTTACCGAGTATCACCGAATTGATATATCGGCCCACTTCCCAAAACATAAGCGTAACCTCGCGGTTGGCGTATGCCCCCGCGCGGCTTTTTCGGCTTTCGATGATTTCCGATATTCGGGTGAATATGGGCCTCTCGTCGATTTGCGGCTCGCTAGATAAAGCGAACTCTTTTTTGTTTTTTGGCATTGAAAATTGACCTCGTTAAGTTTTAATCGATGGCGTACTCTGTATGAAAATCATATCAACCCTTTTTGACGCATTCGCGCTAAGGCATTCATCGCGTTTATATTAGCTTGCGGACTTCTTCTATCCGCCGTCGCTCTTTCATACCATTCTTTAGCCTTAACGTAGTCTTTTTCTGTTCCAATTCCGTCTTCAAAACAAGTCCCATACCAAAACATTCCGTCAGGGTCGTGCTTCTCCGCCGACTTTTTCCGATAATGAACCTCCCCGACGCAAGACGTCGGGGTATCGGTTTGCCCCTAGTCAAACATAGATAGTTGACCTTGGTGCAATTTTGTGTACTTTCTTCCTTGGTTTCTCACGTAATTTTCGATTTG
>WQYM01000010.1 GCA_009781235.1 Bacillota bacterium | reverse complement strand
CTAGGCGACGTGCCCGGCGTAACGGCAGCTGCGCTCATGCTGGATTCGGGCAAGGATTCGGTGTATCTGGCGCGGGCGGGGGATGTGGGCGCGGATAAGAGCCACGCGCAAAACCCCACCGTCCTTTCCGACCTGATTTTTAGGAACGGGGGATTCCGCAAATCTACCAACGTGGACGTCGCGCTGCAAATCAATTCTAATAACGTTATCGTGGACCATTCGTGGATTTGGCGCGCCGACCACGGCATGACCGACCTAAAACTGGGCGTGCCGATTGGCCAGGTGACCTCCGGCTCACACCCGGCCTACGCCGCGTTGAATGCCGACCGCCAAAAATCTGTCGGCTGGGAGATGAAT
Source organism: Bacillota bacterium (assembly GCA_009781235.1). GTDB lineage: Bacteria > Bacillota > Clostridia > Christensenellales > Pumilibacteraceae > WRAP01. Next base: position 28,232 of record WQYM01000010.1, on the reverse strand, counting down.
ACCTCGAGATTCGGCCTGCTGGTAAGCGGCGACAACGTGACGGTGTACGGCTTGTTTGTCGAACACTTTCAAGAATACCAAACGCTGTGGCTTGGCGAGCACGGACGCACGTATTTTTATCAATGCGAAACGCCCTATGACCCGACCAACCAGTCCGTGTACATGAGTCATAACGGAACGGTGGAGGGGTACGCCGCGTATAAGGTGGGCAACGGCGTCAAAAACCACTTTGCGGCGGGATTAGGCATCTACGAGGTGTTTAACCGCACAGGCGCTCTTAGAGACGGTTCGGCTACGGTGCGTATACAAAACGCGATCGAAGTCCCGCACGCACCCGACGTATTCGTCGTGCACGCTTGCACGGTGGGCTTGGGCGGCAACCGCGCCACCAGCTTTATCCGCCACGTCATCAACGGAACGGGCGACAACTCCGGCAGCGGAAGCACGACGCCACCAAAGCGCGTCATTGAGTTTATAAACGGAGCGGCCGTCACAAGCTCCGCCGCCAAAATCGGTGTTCCGCCCGCCGACGAATCTTTTGCCATCCCCGACGGCGGTCGGCCCGCAAAGATAGTGCCGATCGGCTGATGCCGTTTTGCTTGACATTTCTCCGTGGGTTCGGTATACTCTAACCGTTCCCCCTTGCTTCCGTAGTTAAATGGATATAACAGCCCCCTCCTAAGGAACCGCTATATCCTCAAAAACTGCCGTATATTGTGTAAAATCCGCAGTTTTAACGCTAAATAGGGTGTTTTACTCAAATTACGCGAAAAAAAAGTATCAAAAAAGTATCAAAAAATATTATTCATCCTTTCAAAAGCCCCAAAAAGTTAATATTTTGCCTCCATAGTTAAATGGATATAACGGGGTCCTCCTAAGACCCAGTTCTGAGTTCGATTCTCGGTGGGGGTAGGAAAATTACACAGCCTTACGTCATTGTAGGGCTGTCAGACCGCAGACAAAAGGCACTTTGCGAATTTTGCGAAGTGCCTTTTGTTGTTTTGGGATTTTATTTTTTAGATTTCCCTCTATAAAGCGAGTTTTTTACGGCGGAAGTGAAAAAAGCCGCAGACAACTTGAAAAAACGCGGGTACTCCACCCGTCAGCTTGGCCAGTTTTTTGAGATTCATGACCATGAAGGTAAGCAAAACCTGCGTCTTAACTTTCGCTAAGCCGTTGTGGCGGGTGAACCGAAGCCCGTGCTTTTCTTTCCCGTCGGCGAACACACGCTCTACCGTTTCTTTTCGCCGCTCATAAACCTCTTTGCCTTTTTTGGTATGGCGGTTATCCTCGACGAGTTCCAAATAATCTTGCCAAATGTGACGGGTTACGACTTTGGTGTGATTCGTGCTTAGGGTGCATTGTTCGCGGTGCGGACAGCTTACGCATATTTTTTGATTGGATTTGTATTCGCGGTAACCGTCACGGTTGGTCGTGGAATATTCTAAGGGTTGGTTGTTTGGACAAACGTAGCAGTCGTAGTATTCGTCGTAGGCATATTCATATTTCGGGAAAAATCCTTTCTTTGTCATGGGGCGCTTGTAGGGCATATACGGATCTACGCAATCGTCGATTAAGTGTTTTGCAATATGGGGCGTTAGATACCCTGCGTCTAAAACGGCCGCGTCGGGCTTGCCGACATTTTCTTTTACGGTCTCATAAACTTCCTCAAACAGCGTGCTGTCGTGTTTGTTTCCGCTGTTTACCGTCGCCGCCAACACCCAGCCATGCTTGTCACATGCGACTTGGGCGTTGTACGCAAAGCATTTTCTGTGTTCGCCTTTATGGAAAAGTCCGCTTTCGGGGTCGCTTTTGGAAACCGTTATTTCCTTTTGCTCCGGTGCGCCGCTTTCATCGTCATCGTCAAACGGTTTCTTGCCGTATTCTTCTCTATCCTCGTTTATCTCCTTACGAAGCTGCGCGTCGTAACTTCGCGCTTCGTTCTCCACTAACTTCTTGTAGTTTTTGTGCGTGTTCGCGTTTGCTTTGATGTGCGTTCCATCTATGTATACCGTACTTTTATCTACAAGCCCATTTTCAATCGCCATAGCTAACACGCGTATAAAAACGCGCTCGAATATGTCTGTGCCCTCGAAACGGCGTTTGTAATTCTTGCCGAACGTCGTAAAGTGCGGAATCGTTTCCGTCAAATCATAACCGATGAACCAACGGTATGCCACATTGACCTCGCATTCGCGAATCGTGCGGCGCATACTGTTATAACCAAACATATAATTGATGACGCACAGCTTCACAAGCGTAACCGGATCAATACTCGGACGGCCTTTGTCCACGCTGTATAAATCCTTTACCTCGGCACGGACAAATCCAAAATCTATTGCGTTCTCAACCTTGCGCAATAAATGATTTTGCGGAACCAAATCCTCGATACAGACATATCTTATCTGCTTGCGGGATTCCTTTTCTTTAACGCTTAACATAAATCTATTATATCACAAAACCCCATAAATCGCAATCCGATTTATGGGGTTTTGTCTTCAGTCTGAACGGGCGTCGAACGTTAATTGTTCGACGCCCGTTTTTTGGAATCAAATCCAAAAACTTTTTTTGCGTAAACTATTGACGTATGACACGGATAGTAGTACAATGATTAGGTCAGCAGTCGATGTTTGCGTGCGATATTACTGTCGCAGTAATAGTATCCGCAAGAAAGGAGGCGGCATTATGGAAGAGAAAAAGATAGACCCTAAAGCGCGCCGGCTTTTGGTATGCGGTATGGGCATCAATATAGCGGCCAGTATCGTAGGCGTGTGCATATGCGCACCCATTGCGGTTTTTATGCTTGTTGGGGTTAACTATGGCGCCTCTGCGGATGTGGTAACATGGGTGATTCTCGCGATAATATTTCCTTCCCCATTGCTTTTATGCTCAATAATATTTATATATGAAGCGATAGTTGATATTAGGTGTCTTGCAATAATAATATGGCACGAAAACGAAATTTTCAAAGAAGCATCAGAATTTCATTCTTTTAGAACTTTGTTTCAAAACATAATATTTTTTGTGATGTTTGTTGGGTTCTCCTTTATGTATGTTCCTTTTAAAGTAATGTCGGCCTTATGGGTTTTGGTCTATATTACGGCAAGATTGGCTATAATAGCTAGATTTTCGGTTAATGTTTTGGCTAACGTGGCACGAGTAAAACAAAGGCGTTTTGAAGAATCACCGCCGGATACAAAGTAATAGTCGCCGGAATCTATTTGTATTATCAGATTTGTTCGGAAACCTCGTCACAATATCTTCCCGTAGGGGGCCGAGCCCCGACCCCCTACGAATATGTAACAAGCATCCCTAACCGTAGGGGCTAATCTACAGATTAGCCCGCAGATTAGCCCGCGGGTCGATTTGTAAATACTGCGTGGCGTTCGCGCTACGCACTCGGCTGCGACCCCTACGGATGGTTTGAGTTTTCCGAACACTCGTCATTTATCATTAGCTTCATCACATAATCGTACATGTAAAAACCGTTGCCGGCGTCGATTACCACCTCGCCGGTGATGGAAAAGCCTAAAGCTTGGTAGGCGGCGATGGAACCGGCGTTTTTCTTGTTGACGATGAGGTGGATGTAGTTTTTTGAAGCGAAGTGCTCTTTTATATAGTCCAGCATCATGCGCGAGAGGCCAAGTTGCCGGTATGCCTTTTTTACGTAAAGTTTAGAGAGGCATACCGAGTTTTCTTCGAGGTTTACGGCGCAGTAGCCCGCAACCGCATTGTCTAAATACAAAAGATAATAAATCGCTTTGCCGGACGCGATGTCGGCGGCGATGATTTCTTCGCTTTGCAGCGTTTTTAACAGGTGCAAAACGTACGCTTCGCCGGACATGGGGAAGTAGTGCTCCTTCCAAATCTCGTCGGCCAGCGCAGCGATAAGGGGCGCGTCCGAAACGGCAGCGGTTTTGATGTGTTTTTCCATAATTAGTGACTATGCGCGTCGTGGCATTTGCAGTTTTTGTTGGCGCAATTACCGTGACAGTGGCATTCGGAAACGGCAACCTTCCCGTTGCACCCGTCGCACCAGCCCGCGTGCGAGTCGCACCCTCCGCCGAAAATAACAGACAAGGTAATGATTCCCGCTAAAACGACGGCGGTAACAGCGCTTGCAATCAAAACGATGCGCAGTTGCTTCCGGCGCTTTTTTAGTTTTTCTTGCTTGATTAACTCTTCCCGTTTTTTGGCCGCGTTCCGCTTTCTCAGGAGTTCATTCCGTTGTTTTTCTTGTTTTGACATGTTGTAAACCTCTATGTATTTTAGGTGATAGGTCTATTGTAATACTTTCGGTACGCGTTTGTCAACGCCTTCCTACAAAAAAATCACCCAAGGAAAACCTAAGGTGATTTTTATTGGGATGTGGCAATTTCCTACTCTCCCGGTTCGTTGCCAAACAAGTACCATCGGCGCAATAGGGCTTAACTTCTGTGTTCGGAATGAGAACAGGTGGAACCCCTACGCTATCGTCACCACAATGGCGCCCCAAAAGGACTTCCTCTTAAGGCACAGTAATAATACCACACAAAAAAGAGGTTGTCAAGCGTTTTAAATATGTTTTTACTTGACTTTAATTTTTATTATTGCTAAAATTGAGCCATGAAAAAACGCGCATTATTGTCGGTCAGCGATAAGACTGGAATCGTAGAGTTTGCAAACGGCCTGATAGAGCTCGGCTTTGAGATTGTCTCGACGGGCGGGACGGCCAAAACACTGTCGGATGCCGGCGTCCCGAACATCAGAATCAGCGATGTGACGCATTTTCCCGAGTGTTTGGATGGCCGCGTTAAAACGCTGCACCCTGCGGTGCACGCGGGGCTCTTGGCGATGCGCCAAAACCCGGAGCATATGGCGCAGCTCGAAAAATTGGGTATCGGCACCATCGACATCGTCGCGGTGAATTTGTACCCATTTAAGGCGACGATTTTAAAGCCCGGCGTGGAGTTTTGCGACGCGGTGGAGAACATCGATATCGGCGGCCCCACCATGATACGGGCGGCGGCGAAAAACTATCAGGACGTTGCCGTGATAGTAGACCCGGACGACTACGCGGAGGTTTTAGGCTTGCTGGCGGGTGCCGGGATTGATTTAGCCTTTAAAAAGCGCCTGACGTATAAGGTTTTTTCGCACACCGCCGCCTACGACGCTTTAATTTCAAATTATTTGGGCAAACAACTCGGTATTGAGTTCCCGGACGAACTCACGCTGAGCTTTACCAAAAAACAGGATTTACGGTACGGCGAAAACCCCCATCAGTCCGGCGCGTTTTACGCGGACGCGTTGCCCGCCCCCGGCTCGCTATCGACGGCGGTGCAATTGCAGGGCAAGGAGCTGTCGTACAACAACATTAACGATGCGGGCGGGGCGCTGGATTTACTGAACGAGTTTTCCGAGTGCGCGTGCGTTGCGGTCAAGCACGCCAACCCCTGCGGCGCAAGCTTGGCGCACATCCCGTTTGGGGCGTCGGACAGCCCGCTTTGGGCGTATCGGGCCACTTATGAATGCGACCCCGTGTCGATTTTCGGCGGGATTGTCGCGTTTAACCGCACGGTGGATGGCGAAACGGCTGCCGAGCTGACTAAAATCTTTTTGGAAATCGTAATTGCACCCGATTTTACCCCGGAAGCGCTTGAAATCTTTAAACAAAAGCCCAATTTGCGCGTTTTGCAAATACCGGAGCTGTTTAAATCGCTTTCGATGTCGGGGGTACGCGACATGAAAAAGGTATACGGCGGATTGCTGGTGCAGGACAAGGATGATTCGCTTTATAACCCCGAGGAAATGCGAGTGGTTACTAAGTGTACCCCGACGAAAGAACAACTCGCACGGCTTAAATTTGCGTACGCCGTGGTGAAACACACCAAGAGCAACGGTATCGTGGTGGCGGGCAAAACGGATGATTATCAGTGGACGGTAGTGGAAGGTCTGGAGGAGGACACCATGCGCCGCGTGTCGAGGGAATTGCCCGTTACCATCTACCAAACCGTCGGTATCGGGGGCGGGCAAACCAACCGCATTGATGCCGCCAAGCAGGCTTTAGGGCGTGCCGGAGAGCGGGCGAGGGGAGCGGTGATGGCGTCGGACGCGTATTTTCCGTTCCCCGACTGCGTGGAAGAAGCGGCCAAAGCCGGAATTGCGGCGATTATCCAGCCCGGCGGCAGCATCCGCGACCAAGAGAGCATCGATATGTGTGACAAGCATGGGATTGCGATGGTATTTGTAGGGCAGAGGCATTTTAAGCACTAAATAAAAAACGCGGTTTATGTATGAAATCAGTAGATAGGTTCTGAGATTGTAAGCCCGCGAAAATGAAGCAATCAATTCAAATCCGAAAGGATTTGAATGTGGATAACCCGGGGTGAGCGAAGCGTAACCCCGGGATAGGGTGTCCACCTCTCCCGCACCCCGTAGCGGGTGCGACGTTGTACTCCTTGCGGAGTACATGAGGAGATGCCCCTTAACCCGGGGTTGCGCTTCGCTTACCCCGGGTTAGTCCATGAGTTACGCCTACGGCGTATTATAGGATTTTTTATGAAAAGAAACATACTGTTAATCGGTTCCGGCGGCCGGGAGCACGCGATTGCGTGGAAATTGGCGCAATCCAGCCGCGTCGGTAAAATGTACGCGATTCCCGGCAATGCGGGCATTGCGGGCTTAGCCGAATGCCATAGTGAAATTGGCGCGACGGAGTTAGACAAAATCGTCGCGTTCGTCGCCGCGCACCCCGACATTTACATGACGGTGGTCGCACCCGACGACCCGCTGGCGCTCGGGCTTGTGGATAAGCTCAATGCGGCGGGATATCGTGCGTTCGGGCCCACCGCGCGGGCGGCGGAGATTGAGGCGAGCAAGGTATTCTCCAAAAACCTCATGCAAAAATACGGCATCCCGACGGCTGCGTACGAAACTTTTTCGGATTATGAAACGGCGGATGCGTACTTAGACACTTGCCCGATTCCGGTGGTAATTAAGGCGGACGGCTTGGCGCTCGGCAAGGGCGTGTTAATCTGTACTACGCGTGATGAGGCAAAACAAGGGCTTAGCGAAATCATGCAAGGCAATGCGTTCGGAACCGCGGGGCAGCGGGTGGTAATCGAGGAATTTTTGACGGGGTTTGAGGTTTCGGTGCTCGCGTTTTGCGACGGCGAAACGGTGGTGCCGATGGTGTCCAGCCAAGACCATAAGCGCGCCCTCGACGGCGACAGAGGCCTAAATACGGGCGGAATGGGCACATTCAGCCCTCAAACCCGCTATACGGACAATATGTCCATCCGTGCATACGACGAAATTTTTCTGCCCACGGTGCGCGCACTGAAGGCGGAAGGGCGGGAATTTAAGGGAGTGATTTATTTTGGGCTGATGGTTGGGGAAACGAAAAACGAAAAACGAAAAACGAAAAACGTCGGAGGGGATTCGGTTCAAGATTTCGTAGGGGGCGACCCATTGGGCGCCCCGTATCTTACAAGCAACGTTTGTTTCAGCGGGGCGCCCAATGGGTCGCCCCCTACGGAAAATCCAATCACGAGCCCCGAGCCCCGAACCTCTAATCCCAAATCCCCCATTCCCCATTCCCCATTCCCCATTCCCCATTCCCCATTCCCCATTCCCCATTCCCCATTCCCCATCCCCCATCCACAATTCACAATCAAAGTCTTAGAGTACAACGCCCGTTTCGGCGACCCCGAAACGCAGGTGATTTTGCCGCGTCTCAACAACGATTTATTGGACGTGTTCGACGCGTGCATCGACGGAACTTTAGACAAAGTAACCCTTTCGTGGAAGGAAAGGCCTTGCGTGTGCGTCGTGGCGGTAAGCGGCGGTTACCCGCTGGCGTATGAAAAAGGCAAGGAGATTTCGATAGGGGAGTTGGACGACGGCGTCACGCTTTTCCACGCGGGCACGGCTTTTAAGGACGGCAAGCTTGTCTCAAGCGGCGGGCGTGTACTTGGCGTTACGGCGACGGGGGAGACTTTAGAAGCCGCGCGGGATAAGGCGTACAAAAATCTGGGACAAATTAAGTTCGAGGGTATGCACTATCGGAAGGACATATGCAAAACGAATAACGAATAACGAATAGCGAATAACGTCGGATGGGAAAGGGTTGATAGCTCACAATCATGTCGCTTTGGAGCAAAAGAAAGAATTATTTGAACTCCCCACCACTTATCCCCCGTTATTCGTTATTCGTTATTCGCTATTCGTTATTTAAAAATGAAAGACGTTTCCATCGGACAATACTACGCGGCCGATTCGCCGGTGCACCGGCTTGACCCGCGCATCAAACTGGTCCTGACGATTGCCTACATCGTACTGGTTTTTTTTCTCGACACCTTTTTTGCGTTCGGCGTCACGTTTTTGTTGCTGATTGCGCTTGCCATGGTATCGCGCATCCCCATACTAAAGCTATTCCGGTCTTTACGTGCCATTCTGTTTTTACTTGCTTTTACGCTTGTTTTAACGGTCTTTTTTTACAGGGGCGCGGGCGAGGTTTTATGGGAGTTTTGGGTGATAAAAATCTACGACCGGGCGCTCATTAACTCCGGAATGCTTGCCTGCCGTCTGGTGCTGCTGATTATCGGCCCGACGCTATTAACCTTAACTACAACGCCGGTCGAGCTGACCGACGCGATAGAGCGGCTTTTAAAGCCATTATCGTGGATTAAATTTCCCGTGCACGAATTTGCGATGATAATGAGCATCGCGCTGCGTCTGATTCCGACGCTCTCGGAGGAGACGACAAAAATCATCTCCGCCCAAAAGGCGCGGTGCGCGGACTTTGAATCGGGCAATCTGTTTCGGCGCGCCAAAGCCTTATTGCCGATTTTGATTCCCCTATTTGTAAGCTCTTTTCGCCGCGCCGACGAGCTGGCGGACGCGATGGACAGCCGCTGCTACCGGGGCGCGAAAAACCGAACCCGCATGAAAATCATGAAGCTAAAATGGGGCGATTTTTTTGCGTTTTTGATTGTTTCGGCGGTATTTTTCGCTGCGCTGGTACTGAGATTCAACATATTGGATTCTTACTTGGAGTGGTTGGTTTGGTTTAAAGGAGTGATTGTTTAACAACGCAAAACATATGTTCATACATCGCATTTCCGCCCGGCTTTGCTCCCGGACGGTTTTTTATTTTCATATGCGCATACGTACAAGTTTTTTTCGGCACAAATACAAGTGTTTCGACAGGATAGGATAGGGCGGGGATGGGCGGAGAGCTTATACTGGGCGAGTGGATTTAGTGAATAGTGAAGAGTGAATAATGAATAGTTTAAGATGAATTTATAAGCGCGTAAGCCAAGTCTATCGCTAGGGAACAAAAGAAATAGGCTCGGTTGCGCCCCCACACTTATCCCTAACTATTCACTATTCACTATTCACTATTCACTGAAAAACCGGAGGTTTTTCATGGCCAGATCAATCGTCATCACCAGCGGCAAGGGCGGGGTGGGCAAAACGACGCTCACCGCCAATTTGGGGCGCTCGCTCGCAAAGTTAGGGCAGCGCGTCGTTCTCATCGACACTGACATCGGGCTCAACAATTTAGACGTCGTGATGGACGTCGAAAACAAAATCGTGTACGACCTCATCGACGTGATTGAAAACCGCTGCCGCCCGCGCCAGGCTCTGATTGAGGACAAGGTGCCGGGGCTATATGTTATGCCCTCCGCGCACAGCTACGACGACGGGCGCATCACGGGGCAGAATTTACGCGCGTTGGTGAACGTGTTATCGCCCTCGTTTGATTACATATTGGTGGACTGCCCGGCCGGAATAGAGAAGGGTTTTCATCGCGCGGTAGTTGCCTGCAACGAGGCTATCGTCGTCACAACGCCCCATATTTCGGCCATACGCGACGCAGATAAGGTGATAGGCTTACTTGCCGGCTACCAAAAGCGCCAAATCCATGTCGTAATCAACCGCGCGCGCGGCGATCTTATGATTAATTCCGAGATGGTGGACTACCAAGACATTTGCCAAATTTTAAAAACCGCGCCGATCGGGGTTATCCCCGAGGACGACGCGGTAAACCTCTTAAGTAATTTGGGGCTTACGGTGAACCGCAAGTCCGACGGCTGGCCCGCCTTTGACATGTTTGCCCGCAACGTCCACTTAGGAACCGCCGAAATTTTTGACGTCACCAAAAAGTACCGCGGCTTTTGGGGAAACCTGAAGCGGAGTCTGAGAAGGAAAGTTTAAAACAGCGAATAGTGAATAACGAATAGTGAATAGTGTTGGATGAGATTGGGTTAATGTGCGCAACAAAAGTGTCCGGAATAATAGAAAGAACTATTTGAGCCCTTATCATTTATCTAACGCTATTCGCTATTCGTTATTCGCTATTCGCTTTCTAAAAGGAGATATATGCGTAAACAAAGCGAACTCATCAAAGAGCGTATGCGGCAGGTCATGCTGGCCGACAGGGTCAGCGGCATCGAGACGCTGTTGACCGTCCTAAAAAGCGACGTAACGGCGGTATTGAGCAATTACATGGCGCTGGATTTTAATGCGGTCGAAATTACCGCCGACACGGACGAATCGGATTCCGGTGGCTATGAATTTACCATCAAAGTCCGCACCAACCGATTAATTGCACCGGGAAGGATGATAGTGGGGTAGGGAAGATAATGAAAAATGAAAAATGAAAAGTGAAAGCAGTTATGAAAAAGTTTACCACTGATACGCCGTAGGCGTAAAACGTGAATAACCCCGAGTAAGCCTGCGTAACTCGGGGCAGGCGACCACACTCCACCTGTACTCCGTAGGAGTACAACATAAAACCTTGCACATCGCAAGCGCCACATTGAACTCCTACGGAGTTTCGGTTGTGTGATGCCGCACTTTACCCCGAGTTGCGCAAAGCTTACTCGGGGTTATTCACGTAAAAATCCTACGGATTTAAATGGTTTGAAAATACTTTTTACCTCCTCAAGAGCGCAATCACGGCGGCCTTTCTGTCGGGCGGCTATTAATCAAGGCAATTGGCTTTTGAAATTTTTCTTTTAATATTAAGTACTCTTGCTTGCTTATTTTTAGAACAATAGGAAGGTTTGATGCTGGGTATAAATCGATGACTAAGGTTTTAGGGCTGAGGCTTTTATAATCTTTATGATTATATGTACCCGCTAAAATAACTGCTTGGCTAAAAAAATCTTCAAGTGAATATTTCTCGTTATAGGTGATGTCAAAAATATCTCGGATGCCGACTTCGAGCTCAACCGTGCCGTTTCTTCTTTTTTGGAAGCGGTTTGCGAAAAAAACATACTCCGTTTTTTGGTTTTTTTTATTAGAATCGGTTCTGTGCAATCCGTAGCGGCATTGTTGGTTTGTCCGGGCAGTTTGACTTCCAAAATTGCCGCTTGGACACCGTCGCCAATGTTTTCAAAGATCGTATCCTTGTACGCCTTGAGTAATAAGCCGTATTCGTCTCTTACCGCCGCCAGCATTTGCGCATACCATTGCAAAACACCCCAAACGTTGTCAATCGGGCGTTCCGAGCATAGAGAAGCTGTCGCGCTGTCCCAACGAACGCCCGTCGCGCTTCTGTAAATCTTCTCAAGCGACCCCTTTTGCGGCATAATATACAGAATGCCGCGTTCGTCTAATACTATTTTTTCAATAAGCGTGTAGCTAGGCTCGTTCATTTTGTCGGTTTAGCCTCCAAATTCTTAAACGCGGTGTTCATCATTAATTTTATGCGGTTGAGCTGATTTACTTCACTCGCGCCGGGGTCGTAGTCGACGGCGACGATGTTGGATAGGGGATAGAGGCGGCGCAATTCTTTAATTACGCCTTTTCCTGTGACGTGGTTTGGCAGGCATGCAAAGGGCTGGACGCACACGATGTTGGGCACGCCCGCGTGCATCAGTTCCAGCATCTCCGCCGTCAAAAACCAGCCCTCTCCCGCAAGGTTGCCGAGTGATACAACGCGGCTAGCCTCGGCGGCCATTTTAGCGATATGGGTCGGAGCGCCAAAGACGGTGCCTTTAAGGGCGTTATACATGGGCTTTTTAACGTGCTCTAAGTATTTGATATAAATGTTGCTCCTTATTAGCTTGCGGCGCGTGCCGTCCAGCAGGTCGAGTTTTATCTTGTCGTTATAAAAACAGTACAGGAAAAAGTCGAGTAAATCGGGCATCACCGCCTCGCCGCCCTCGCGCTCAATCAGCTCCACGACTTGGTTGTTGGCGGCGGGATGGAACTTAACCAGAATCTCGCCCACGATACCGACGCGCGGGCGGATTTCATTGCGGACGGGCAGCGCGGCAAATTCCTCCACCATCTTTTTGACGTTGCCTGCAAAATGCTTGCCGCCCTCGTTTGCCATCGCCGTTTTGCAAATCTCCGCCCATTTTTGATACAGGGCGTTTGCCGAGCCTTTCTCGCGCTCGTACGGGCGCGTCCGGTACAGGAGCCGCATTAATAAGTCGCCGTACACCACCGCTTTTACCATATGCAGAAGCAACGGGATGGTCATCTTAAAGCCGGGGTTTTTCTCTAAGCCCGCAAAGTTAAGGCTGACGACGGGGACTTGGCTCATGCCGGTTTCAGCTAAGGCTTTTCGCAAGAGCGCGATGTAGTTGGTGGCGCGGCAGCCCCCGCCGGTCTGCGTCAGCATGACGGCGGTTTTATTTAAATCGTATTTGCCGGATAATAGCGCGTCAATCACTTGCCCGATGGTCATCACGGACGGGTAGCACGCGTCGTTGTTGACGTACTTTAGCCCTGTGTCCATGGCGGTTTTGCTGTCCGGGAGCACCTCGATCTTGTAGCCGAATTTTTGCAGCGCGCCCTCTAAAATCCCCAAATGAATCGGGGAAAATTCCGGCGCGATGATGGTGTAATCCGCCTTCATTTTTTTGGTGAAAAGCGGGCGGGATTCGGGCGCCGAAACCGGCTTTGCCCCGACGGAGGCGGCTTTACGCTCGTTTATGAGGGCGATAAGGCTGCGTACGCGGATTTTTGCCGCGCCCAGGTTGTTCACCTCGTCGATTTTAATGGTGGTGTACGGCTTGCCCGCCGCCGCCAATAGCTCGTGCACCTGATCGGTGGTCACCGCGTCTAAGCCGCACCCGAAGCTGTTGAGTTGAATCAAATCAAGGTTGTCGGTTTTACGTACAAAATTGGCGGCGGAATACAAGCGCGAGTGGTACGTCCACTGGTCGGTGACGCGGATCGGGCGCGGAACCTTGGCAAAGCTCGACACCGCGTCCTCCGTTAAAACCGCCATCCCGAATCCCGTCATCATCTCCGGAATGCCGTGGTGGATTTCCGGGTCTAGGTGGTACGGCCTGCCCGCCAGCACGATCCCATGCCCGCCGGTGTTTTTTAGCCACGCCAAAACCTCGCGCCCTTTTTGCACGATGTCCGCTTTAAACGCCGCGTCCTCCGCATACCCCGCCTTAACCGCCGCGCGGATTTCGGCCGCCGGAATGTGCGGAAATTCCTCGACAAGCCGTTTTGCGAGCCTTTTTTTGTTGTTGTAGGGGAGGAACGGGGAGAGGAAGCGGGGGGATGGTTGTGGAGAGTTGACGGTGGACGGTTGGGGAAAAGATGACGGTTGAGGCAATCTGATTTCCGTAGGGGCGGATGGTAATCCGCCCGAATGTACAGACGGAACTCGAATTGCGAGCGGATTGCCATCCGCCCCTACAAATGATTCATTACACGAAAACTGTCCATTGTCCACTGTCCACGGTCCACTTTTAAACGCTTCCTGCATATTCAGGCGTATTACTTCCGGGTATGTTCCCACAATCGGGCAGTTGTAGCAGTTGTCGGCGCACGGGTCTTCTTTTAGCTCGTAAGGAATGCAGGGGTAGAAGATGAAGGAGGAATTAGGAATTAGGAATGAGGAATTACGGTTGGGATTCGGCGCTTCCGCCCCTACGGGTTCGCTCGCAATCCCGTCCTTCATTGTGCGGCTGTAGCGGTGCGTTGTACATTCGTATCTATCCAACCTTCGTTCCTCACTCCTCACTCCTAACTCCTCACTCAAACACGCAATATGCCCGTGCGCCAGCTTTGCCGGGTAGCACACGGACTCGCTCGGCATGGTTTCGATGCCTTGCTCGTACACGACGCGGGAGGAGTGCGGGCTTAATTCCACGCGGAAGCCTAATTTTGTAAAAAATGTAAACCAAAACGGGTAATTTTCGAATACGTTGAGCACGCGGGGGATGCCGACGCGCCCGCGCACGGCGTCGTTCATTTCTAAAGGCTTATAATCGAATAAGCGTTTGTATTTGTAGTCGAACAGGTTGGGAGGTTTTTCTGTAACAATTTCCGCTTTTTTCCCGACAGCTCCGCCTTTTTCGCAACGGTTATTCGAGATGAACCGGTTGCCGCCGCCGAAATCGCTAATTGTCAGCAGGCACTTGTTTTCACACCGCCCGCATCTTGCCGTCGTCTTTTTTACGTTAAGTGCTTCTAATTCCTCTTTGGTAATTAACGCCGATTCTCCGCCTGTGTGTTGATTGCGCGCCGAACTTGCCGCGCCGTAAGCCCCCATTAAACCGGCCTCACGGGGCCGTACGACCTGTTTGCCGCTGATGAGCTCAAACGCGCGTAAGACCGACTCGTTTAAAAACGTGCCGCCCTGCACGATAATTTTGTCGCCGATCTCTTTTTCATCACGCAGTTTAATCACTTTAAACAGCGCGTTTTTGACGACCGAGTAGGCGAGCCCCGCGCTGATGTCGGCCTGGCTTGCGCCCTCCTTTTGCGCCTGCTTGACCCGCGAGTTCATAAACACGGTGCAGCGCGAGCCCAAATCGACGGGGGAGGCGGATTCTAAACCTAACTTTGCAAATTCCTCGGCGGATAAGCCAATCGCGGAGGCAAACGTTTCGATAAAGCTGCCGCAGCCCGACGAGCACGCCTCGTTTAAAAGGATGTCCGAGATGACGCCGTTTTTAAGGCGCAGGCACTTCATGTCCTGGCCGCCGATGTCTAGGATGAATTCGACGCCGGGCAGTAGGATTTTTGCCGCCGAAAGGTGCGCCATCGTCTCAATTTCGCCCGTGTCAAAGCGTAATGCGGCTCTAAAGAGGTGCTCGCCGTACCCCGTCACCGTGCTGCGGCCTATGAAGGCGGACTCCGGCAGAAGTGCGTAAATTTCCTTTAATATCTCTACGACGGTCATAAGCGGGTCGCCGCGGTTTGCCCCGTACCACTTGTACAGGATGGCGCCGTTGCTATCGATTAAAACGGCCTTGGTCGTGGTAGAGCCTGCGTCTACGCCCAAAAACGCCGACCCTCGGTGCGCGGAAATGTCGGCATGGGGGATGAAGGATTTGGCGTGGCGGGCGCGGAAGGCGGCAAGGCTTTCGTCTTGGATTCGGGGTTCGGGATTCGGGGTTCGGGATTCGGGGTTCGGGATTCGGGGTTCGGAAGTGGATTTATTTTGGGGCTGCGGGGTAAACAGCGGTGCCAGCCGTTCCACCTCGGCGGTATTAAGGGAGGCAAGGGCGGCGAGCTTGCGGCGGAGAGCCTCCGCTGAATTAGGAATTAGGAATGAGGAATGAGGAATTGCGGTTGAGGGATTTTGTTCGGTAACGTTGTTGTTAGTCCCATCCATCATTCCTAATTCCTCATTCCTAATTCCTAATTGCTGCGTAGCAGCCAGCGCCGCGCCCAGCGCGTTAAACACCTCCGCATTCTCCGGAAAGTACGCTTTTGTCGGTTTTAGGGTGTCGACAAACTTTTTGCCTAATTCCGGCAAGAACTTTAACGGCCCGCCCAAAAACGCGACGTTGCCGCGAATCGGCTTGCCGCACGCCAAGCCCGATATCGTTTGCGTCACCACCGACTGGAACACCGAGCCCGCGATGTCGGATTTTGAGGCGCCGTCGTTGATGAGCGGCTGGATGTCGCTTTTGGCGAACACGCCGCAGCGGCTGGCGATGGGGTAGGTGATGGACGCAGATTTTGCCAGCTCGTTTAAGCCGGTTGCGTCCGTGTTTAATAAGCTTGCCATCTGGTCGATAAACGCGCCGGTCCCGCCCGCGCAGGTGCCGTTCATGCGCTGCTCCACGCTGCCCGTCAAATAGGTTATTTTTGCGTCCTCGCCGCCTAATTCTATCGCCACGTCGCAATCGGGCAAAAACGTCTCAATCGCCTTAACTCCCGCGACCACCTCTTGAATAAAAGGGATGTCGAGCCAACGGCTCACCGAGATGCCGCCCGAGCCCGTCACCATAATCGAAAAATCGTCGAAACGTTCGCACAGCGCCGACAGCACCTTAAAAAGCGTCGCTTTGATATCCGCAAAGTGCCGCTCGTAGCTTGAAAATATTATGTTGTAGCCCTCGTCGATAACCGCCGTTTTTATGGTGGTCGAGCCGACGTCAAGGCCGATGGCGTATTTGGTCACGTTAATTTCCTTTGTTCAACAGCAGCACCTTTTCTTTTTCGAATTTAATCATTTAGCCAACTCCAAAAATGCGGAACGATACCGTTCCAGCACGCGTTTTGCCGCTACGTCAATTTTTTCGTCGTCGGTGAGCTCAAACGGCGGGTTTTGGCTTATGTCGACCAGCATGAACTTAGGGTGGTTGTTTTTAAAAATAATTGCGCTGCCGTTTCTTTCCGCAAGTCTCGCCGCTTTGGAAAAATTTTGATTTGCCTCGGTTACGGTTAATATTTGATTGGTATTAACGAGCATTTTTTCACCTCTAAATATAGTATAAACCGAACCGCTCAAAAAATCAACCTATTTTTATACCTATTCCGCATAGAAATTCTTTACAAATCTTTACACAGCCTTTACATTGCCTTGCGGACTTTTTTATGCGGTTTTTGTATACTGCAAGCATAATCTTTACGGTTCTTTACGGACTCTTTACGTTTACAAATCTTTACCGAGTCTTAACTAAACCTTGCTGACTTTATCGCGTATAGTTTTGTATACTTTAAGCGTACCGGTTAAACTCTAAGGCCGGCGCGAAAATTAAAAAATTTTAAAGGAGTTAGAGTAAATAAGTATGAAAAAAATTGTAAGCATGGCGGTTGCGCTTTGTATGTGCATCGGCCTGGTCGCTTTCGCGGCGGCCTGCTCCAGCGTTGACCCGGAAGAGATTAAGGCGCTCAGAACCGATAACGCCAACATTATCACCGAGCTCAACAAGATTTCCGGCGCGTTGAAGACCCAAGGGGAGCTGTCGGAAGCCCAAAAAGAAGAGCTTAAGAAAATTGCCGACGAGCTAAAAGCGCTCGACATCGACATTGACCTTTCCGCTCTTGATGATCTTTCGGGCGATTTGGCTGCCCTTACCACCCAGTTGAACAACTTGACGCAGACGGTGACCGGGCTCGGCAAGGAACTCTTTGAGATCTATGTCGTTTCCCGCGAGGATGGCAGTGGGACGCGCGACGCTTTCCAAAGTTTAGTAAAGGACACGCGCGCCGACAGCCCGACCAACGGAAAAGCCTTGTCTGCGACGACCGATGCGGCCAGCGGCGTGAAGTATGTGTCCACGATGAGCGAATATTCGGTTACCGGCCAAGTCATCAGCGCCGTATCGCAAGCAAAATACGGTATCGGTTATGTGGGTATGGCGTCGACGAACGATACCGTAAAGACGCTTAAAGTCAACGGCGTATTCCCCTCCGACGCGACCGTTTTAGACGGAACCTACAAATTGCAGCGCCCGTTCGTGTTCTGCCGCAAGGCGGGCCTGGAAGCCACGCCTTTGGCTGCCGACTTCATTAAGTTTATCGAGAGCTCGCAGGGTCAGGACATTGTGCAGGCCACAAAATTAGTGAAGCAGGTGAACGGCACCTTTGCCGGCGCGACCGTAGCTAAGCCCTCTTATACGCCTCTTTCCGCTCAGCCTTCCGGCAACGGCTCGATTGTGATTCGTGGATCGACCTCTATGGAAGGCCTCTTCAACAATTTGAGGAACGAGTACTTGAGGTTGAATACCTGGGCGGCCGGTTCGATGTTCGACACGAACCTCTTAGGTTCCGGCTCGGGACGCGACCTGGCTGCCGCGGATACCGTCGGCAACATAATCGGTATGTCCAGCTCCGCGTTTACCAACACCGCTTTGGTTCAATTTAACGTCGCGCTCGAGGGTGTCGCCGTAATCGTGAACCTTACAAACGGTATGCTTGATAACATTACCATCAACGATTTGTTTGATGTGTATACGGGTGCGGTGACGAGATTCAGCGAATTGAAGCACGTAGTATAGCCGGACGCGCGGAAATAAGCGATGTCCGCAAAATAAGACGCAAGAAAACACCTGCGGAGCCGGGGGACACAACGTTCTCCGGCTCCGTTCGAATTATTGAGGTTAATATGAACGAGCTCGCCAAGAAAAAAAACAAGCCGCAGGAAATATTTTTTAAAATCATCTTTTTAATGTCCGCGATTTTTTCCATCATCGCGGTCCTGACGATTTTTATTTTCATATTAATCGAGAGCTTTCCCGCGCTTGCGAAAATCGGGCCGCTTGATTTTATTTTCGGAAAAACCTGGTTAGCCAATAAGAACGACGTGTACGATAAGCCTTTGGAGGGCAGCTACGGCGTTTTAAATTTTATCGTCGGCTCTATTTATGCTACGGCCGGAGCCTTGGTGCTGGGCGGCGTCATCGGTTTTTTTGCGGCAGTATTTTTGGCAAAGTTTTGCCCGAAAAGGATTAAGGGCATATTAACGCAGCTCGTGAACCTTTTGGCGGGAATCCCCTCGGTCGTCTATGGGTTTTTCGGAATGATGGTGCTGCTGCCGGAGTTTATGCTGGGCCAATTCTCTAGGTTCGGGTATGGGTCGGGCATCATGGCGGTCAGCATCGTGTTGGGTATTATGATTTTGCCCACCGTCGTCTCGCTTTCTAAAACCGCGATAGAGGCGGTGGACGAGTCGTACTTCGAGGGAGCGGTCGCATTGGGCGCCACCAAATCGCAGGCCGTATTCCGCGTGGTGGTTCCGGCGGCCAGAAGGGGCGTTTTTGCCTCGCTGATTTTGGGGACGGGGCGCGCTTTGGGCGAGACGATGGCCGTCGCTATGGTGGCGGGCAACGCTACCGGCGGGCTGCCCGGGGATTTATTTACGTCGTTTCGGACCATGACCACGCATATCGTATTCGGCGCGGGCGGCGGGGACGCGGATCCCACCAGCGTGCTGGTGGGCGCGTTTACGGCAATCAGCGCGGTTCTTTTGGTTTTTATCATGCTGATTAACACGTCGTTTACCATGATTTCGGGCGGCAAATCCGGTTTTCGCGGCGGGGTCGTTATCGCGGCGTTCGGCGCTATCGTTGCGGTGCTTTTATGCGTCGCTATCGAAGATTGGGTAGTCCGTTCGGTGATTATGGCGGTCATGCTGGCAATCATCGCTTTGATAACCTTAAAAGCAGTCCGCCAATTCCGTGACAAGCGGGCGACGGCGGCGTCCGGGACCGACCCTCCAAAGGTATATGCGTCGGACGCGGATCAGCTGCATTATATCGACGCGCAGTCAACGCGGGCGGAGCGCGCCGAAGCTGCGTTGTCGAAATCCGCGGCGGTAATGCCGGAGGACGCGCACGACGGAGCCGAGCCGCAGGCGCAGCGGGCTCCGGTCGCAACGAGTCGTCCGGGATTCTTTGTCAGAATCAAAAACGGCTTAAAAAAGGCGGTCAACGGGGTTTTATTCGCGTGGAAAACCGTAATCGGCAAGCTTCCCGCCATTATGAAAGGCGTTTCCATCGGTTGCGGCGCTTTGGCCGTCGGCGCGCTGATTGCCATCGTTACGTTTGTATTGGTTAAGGGCGTCCCACACCTGAATCCCGGCTTTTTGTTTTCCGACCACGGCCCACAACGCATGAGCGACGGCTCTATCGTTGACAAGACGGGCTTAATGCCTTCCATCGTTTCCACGTTTATGGTGGTGGGGCTTGCGGCGCTCATCGCCTTCCCTCTGGGAATCTTTACCGCGATATATTTGGCGGAGTACCCCAAGAGGGGAAGCAAGACCGTAAAAATTATCCGTTTTTTTGTAGACACTCTGGCGGGAATCCCGAGCATCGTGTTCGGCTTATTCGGCTTTATCCTGTTTTGCGGCATTTTCGGTTGGGGTCTCAGCGCCTTAGCCGGTAGCGTTACCGTTGCGCTCATGATCATCCCGACTACCGTGCGCGCGACGGAGGAGGCGCTGATGTCGGTGCCGGACGCCTACCGCGAGGGGAGCTTGGCTTTAGGCGCGGGCAAGCTGCGCACGATTTACAAGGTCGTCGTTCCCTCTGCGCTGCCCGGAATTTTGGCGTCGCTTATTTTGGGCGTCGGGCGCGTGGTGGCAGAGTCCGCGCCGCTCATGCTTACGATGGGCGCCTCCTTGCAACCTATGCCCAAGGGATATAAGGGAAACGCGACCACGCTGGCGGTCGCGCTGTACGCGCTGGCCCGCGAAAACTGGCATACCAACGAGGCCTACGCCACGGCGTGCGTTTTGATTGTCGTCGTGTTGGCCTTAAATATTTTTTCCACACTGCTGGTTTGGTGGCTGCAAAAAAGGCTTTTGGGCAAATCAAAAAAAGCCGCTAAAAAAGCGGCGGCGGTAGTATAAAGATAAAAGATAACAGATATAAAAAATATGGATTTTCGTTATCTTTGGACGAAAAGGGGTATAAAACCGTGGAAAATTCACCGGGACAAAACAAAGTCATCATTGAGGTCGAGAACGTAGACCTGTACTACACCGCCTTTCAAGCGTTAAAGGGCGTTAATTTGAGCATTTGCCGCAACGAGGTTACGGCGTTTATCGGGCCGTCCGGCTGCGGCAAAACTACGCTCTTAAAATGCTTTAACCGCATGAACGATTTAATCGAGGGCTGCCGGGTCGAGGGAAGCATTCGCATCGAGGGCGTGGATATATACAAGGCAGCCAACGTCAACGCGCTCCGAAAGGACGTCGGCATGGTGTTCCAAAAGCCCAACCCTTTCCCGATGAGCATCTACGACAACATTGCGTTCGGCCCCCGTACCCACGGCATCCGTAAAAAGAGCCGTTTGGACGAAATCGTCGTGAACTCCTTAAAAAGCGCTAACCTTTGGGACGAGGTAAAGGATCGCCTTAATAAATCCGCGCTGAGCGTTTCCGGCGGCCAGCAGCAGCGCGTCTGCATCGCCCGCGCACTGGCGGTAGAGCCGAAGATTTTATTAATGGACGAACCTACCTCCGCCTTAGATCCCATTTCTACGGGCAAAATCGAGGAGCTTTGCGAGGAGCTCAAAAAGCAATATACCATCGTCATCGTCACGCACAACATGCAGCAGGCGACGCGCATTTCCGACAAAACGGGCTTTTTCCTGCTTGGCGAAATGCTGGAATTCGGCGAAACCGACCAGGTATTTTCGCGCCCGAAAAATCAAAAGTGCGAAAACTACATTACCGGGAGGTTCGGATAGAAATGCTCAGGAGCCGTTTCGAAAAAGACCTGGACGACTTAAACTCCGACATTATCCGGCTTGGCGGGCTTGTCGAGCGAACCGTCGGGCAAAGTTTTGACGCGCTCGTAAGCCAGGACACGGGCGAGGTCGAATCCGTGAATGCCGACGGTAAGGAAATGAATAAGCTCGCCGCCCGCATCGAGAACGAGGCTTTGCGCGTCATTTTACGCCACCAGCCTATTGCGGGCGATCTTAGGGCTATTTCGGCGGGTCTTAGAATGGTGGCGGATTTGGAACGGATCGGGGATCAGGCGCGGGACATTTGCTCTATTGTACTGCACCTTTGTGACGAGGAACACATGATAAAGCCGGAGCTTATTACGCAGATGGCGGCAAAAACCCGCATCATGGTCAACATGTGCATCTCGAGCTTTATGCGTCAGGACGTAAACTTGGCAAAAAAAGCGGCGGAAATCGACGACGAGGTGGATACTTTGTTTGCTTCCTTTAAGGAAAGTATGATACAATTAATAAGCGGTCAGCCCGAATGCGCCGACCAGGCCATATATTTAATGATGGCGGCCAAATATTTGGAGAAGATTGCCGACCACGCCGAAAACATCGCCGGATGGGTGGTATTTGCTCAGACCGGCGAAAAAACGCAGTTGCAATAAAGAGGACAATTCTATGCCCCGCCTAATCTACCATGTCGAAGACGACCCGAGCATTCGCGAATTAATTCAGTACGCGCTGGTAAACGCAGGCTTCGAGGTCAAATCATTCGAATCCGCCGAAGAAATGCTGTCGGCTTTTTCGTTGTGCTTGCCGGATTTGGTCATTTTGGATATCATGCTTCCGGGGACGGACGGCATCGAGGCTTTAAAGGCAATCCGCGCGCACTATGCGGGCGTGGGCGTCAAGGTGTTTATGCTTACGGCCAAAGCCAGCGAGGTAAATAAAATTACGGGGCTCGATTACGGCGCGGACGACTACATCACAAAGCCTTTTTCGGTGCTGGAGCTTATCGCGCGGGTACGGGCGCATTTGCGCCAAGCGGCAGCCCCGTTAAAGGACGGAACCATCGTTGCGGGCGGTATCAAGCTGAATCCTTCCGCCCATACCGTTTTTTCGGACGAGGCGCCCGTAGAGCTTACGGGCAAGGAATTCGAGCTTTTATACGCCTTAGTCAAAAAAGCGGGAGAGGTTATCAAACGGGAGGATTTGGTGCGGGACATTTGGGGCTATGAGTATTTCGGCGACAGCCGCACGGTGGACATCCACATCAAAAACCTGCGCGGCAAACTCGGAAAAAACGGGGATTGCATCGTGAGTATCCGGGGCGTGGGGTATAAGCTGGTGGTTAGTTTAGCGAATAGCGAATAGTGAATAGCGAATAGTGAATAGGGAATAGCGAATAGTGAATAGCTATGGATAAATGCAGATAGGTTCAAAAAATTCTTTCTTTTGTTTCAAGCGTTTTTAATGGTATCCGTTAACCAAATCCATCCGACGCTATTCACTATTCTCTATTCTTGAGGAGGTCATTCAAACAAAACTATGCGAAATATATTCATCCGCACGCTGCTGCTCTTCTCGTTGGGCGTATTAACCGTGTTTGCCGCAGCGACGCTGATTGTGGCCGATTATACCAATAAGGCGGCCGCAAGGGATTATGCTGGGCATCAACTGGGCGTCTTTAGGGCGTTAATGGAGGATGGCGGATTCTCCGACGACCTTGAAAAAATGGCCGGTTTTGCTAGAGGCAAAGGCATCAGGGTAACCGTAATCGCCGAAAACGGGGCGGTTTTGGCCGAATCCGACACATCTGCCGATATTATGGAAGACCACTCGGGCCGCAAAGAGGTGAAAGCCGCGCTGAAAAACAGGGAGGCAGTTGGCTCGGCCATCCGAAAATCCGCGACGCTCGGGGTGGAACTTTTATATGTGGCAAAGGCCATATCCGTCGCGGGCGCGGACGCGCCGGGGCAGGTGGTCGTGCTGCGGGTCGCGGTTCCTATCAAGAATATCAACTCGTACCTGTACGGCACCATCGGCATCACCGTCGTCATCTTTATCGCGGTGTTTATTTTAGCCGTCGTCGTTTCGCGCTTCGCGACCGCCGGCGTAAACAAGCCTTTTATGATGATAAAGGAAAAGCTCGGCGATATCCTAAAGCCCGGCGCCGAATCGAAGCCCATTGTTTTAACCAAACACGACGACATTAACACCGTGCTCCAAGACATCGACGAAATCAGCGAAAAACTAAAATCGACGCTGGACGGGTACCAGTCCGAGCGGCATAAAATCGACCTTATTTTAAGCCATATCGATCAGGGCATCATGGCGCTCGACCCCGAAGAAAATATCATTGCCTGCAACAAACCGGCTGAAAATTATTTCTGCTTTGACTACGCAGGCCCCGTCCCCGTCGAAAAAGCGATACGCAACCGGGCGATTCTCGATAATGTCAAGCGAGCGATTTACAAAAACGAATTTATCTCCTACGACCATACCCGTGTAAACGGCGACATCTACGAGGTACGCTTTTTGCCGGTACTCCTTAAAGAGATTTCCTTGTTGATTACTGCACAGAATGTGACGGAGTTGCGCAAGACCTCCTTAGAGAAGCAGGAATTTTTCGCCAACGCCGGCCACGAGCTGAACACGCCGCTGTCCTCGATACTCGGGTACAGCGAGCTTTTGAGCGCACAAGACACGTACAACAAGTCGTTTGTCGAGACGATTCACCGCGAGGCGCTGCGCATGAAAGCCTTAATCGGCGACATGCTCTCTTTGAGCGCTTTAGAGGAGCGCGCCCCCATTTTGGAGGAAACGGTGGATTTGGGAAAAACGGCGGGGGAGGCCGTCGCGGCGTACGAGCGGCGCGCCGCGGCAAAAAATATCGCGCTCACCCTGATTGCCGGCTCCGAGCCCGTGTTTATTCAAGCCAACCAAGAAAAAATGACGGAAGTATTCTCTAACCTTATCGACAACGCAATCAAATACACCGACCCCGGCGGCGTCGTGGCAGTCGCCGTTAAAAAGCAAAACGGGCACGCGGCGGTGTCGGTCAAGGACAACGGCATCGGCATCGAGCGCAAGCACCTTCCGCGCATTTTCGAGCGCTTTTACCGCACCGACAAGGGCCGCAGCCGCGTCGAGGGCGGTACGGGACTGGGGCTTGCAATCGTTAAGCACATTTGCACCTACTACGGAGCCCTCGTTACGGTATCCAGCAAAGAGGGCTTGGGCACGGAAGTCGCGATTGAGTTTAAATAATATATAAAAAATCCTTGCTTTTTGAACGCATACATGATAAGATATCATAAACTAGCTTAACCGCAGGGTAGCATAGGCCTAACCCTTGTGGTGGCTTTGGAGGATTTAATATGCGTAACGGAGCAAGCAAATCAGGGAAATTTGCCGTTTTGGTGTTGGCGGTGTGTATCGCTATGGCATTTAGCTTGGCAGCGTGCGACGGACCCGGTAAGCCCGTCGAGTACAGCTTGAAGCAAATCACCGAAAAGGCCGAGGGCAAAAGCGATGTCGTAATCCCCTTTGAAGGCTCGGGCAGCCTTAGCCCCGCGCACGCGGACGTGGTAAAGCTTTGGGGCGACAAGGTGACGGTTACGGGCAAGTCGGCAAAGTTTTCCGGCACGCGGTTTGGTGCGAAGGATGTTCCCAAGTCCGCAAAATTTTCGACAAAGAGCCAAAACGTCATATTCGCCGACGAAGCGGTGGCGGGACTTTTTAGCGCCGCAACGATGGCTAACGGCAGGTTTTCGGTCACATTTGCCCATACGGACGGTTCCGTTTACACTTTTGATTATTATACCGCCGGCAAGGGCCCCGGAGACCCCGTGACGCCCGGCCACGACGCCGATTGCGATTGCCCCGATTGTAAGCCGGTGGATCCGCACCCGCCCGGCTGCACCTGTCCCGTCTGCAACCCGGGTACGCAGACGCCGCCCGAATTTGACGCGCCCGTTTATATCAACCGGCCCGCTTATTCGGGCCCGTCCGGCACGGCGCCCGGCGTCGATTATCCCGCGCCCTCGGGAGCGGCTTACGTCGACGAGCCGGAAAAGTTTGAGGGCTTAAATATCCGCTACACGGCGGCTAAAACCATGGAAATTGTTTGGGAACCGGTCTCCGGCGCGTCCTCGTATGCGATTTCCCGCGCCGGCAGCCGACTGGGGCAGCGCGAGACGATCGGTACCGTAAACGCGCAGGGCAGCGTGCCCGGCTACGCGGGCTGGGGGTATGTCGATACTTCCCCCAACGCCAAAAAATACGAGAATTACTACTTTATCGTCGCCAAAAACGCATCCGGCGCCGACATCCCGCTCACAAAGCCGGGCAATCCGCCCGGATGGGAGGGGAACAACCCCAATCCCTTTATCAATTGCCAATGGATTTCCTTAGAGAAGAAAATATTCGGCGACTATACTTTGTTTTACGACGCGGCTTATGACGCCGTAACCGCCATCGCCAAGGAGATTAACGACATTGCCCAGCCCTTGACGAGCGCCAACAACGAGTCGCAAATGTCCTCGGCGCGCTTCCAGTTTTACTTAAAGCCCGGAAATTATGCCGGGATCGCCGATCTTAACATCGCGTTTTATATGGCGCTCTCGGGGCTCGGCATCACGCCGGACTTAACCAAAATCGGCGGCATCCGCTCGCCGGGTGCGCTGGGGGGCAATTTAACGCATAATTTCTGGCGGTCGGTCGAAAACTTCGAAACCGGCACCGGTAAGATTTTTGCGTGGAACGTTTCGCAGGCCGCCCCGGCAAGGCGCATCAACGTGCTAGGCGACGCGTCGTATTTTTACAACGCCTCCAACGGGTCGGGCGGGTTTGTATCGGATACCCACGTGTCCGGCTCCGTAAGCATGGGCGGGCAGCAGCAGTTTTACCACCGCAACTGCGATTTTAACCGCACCTGGAACGGCGGCGCGTGGAACATCATGACCCAAGGCAGCACGTGCAGCGGCACGGCCTCGGGCGTTACGGCGGGCCGGGCGTACGAGAGCAACTATATGACGGAGAGCCGTGTGGCAAACGCAAAATACACGTGGGTCGACGAAACGCCGATCGTGCGCGAAAAGCCGTTCCTCTACCTTGACCGCGACGCCGACGAATATAGGGTGTTTGTGCCCGCGGTACGCGTGGACACCAAGGGCATTTCGTGGAAGAACGCTAACGGCGAAATCGTTCCCGGCCCCGGCTTTTCGGTGCCATTGTCTGAGTTTTATGTGGCAAAGGCCGGCCCGGGTGGCTCGACGCTCAGCGATTCCGCCCAAAAAATCAACTATAAATTGGCGCAGGGCAAGCATTTATATTTGCAGCCCGGCTGGTATTTTGCGGAGGAGCCGATCCGCGTCACGCAGCCCAACACCGTCGTTTTGGGCACGGGGTTCGCCTCTCTCGCCCCCACGTCCGCCAACCGCTACGGCGCGATGCTGATTGACGACGTGCCCGGCGTCAGTGTGGCGCAAATCATGTTCGACGCGCACAACCGCGCGACGTATCAAATCCGCGTCGGCGGCATAGGCTGCGACAACGACAATTCTAAAAACCCGTCGCTGTTCTCCGACATTTTCTGCCGCGTCGGCGGATACGTGGCGGGCTACACGGAGGTTTCTTTCCAAATTAATTCAAACAACGCCATCGGCGACCACTGCTGGCTGTGGCTGGCCGACCACGGCAGGGGAACCGCGTGGGATTGCGCAAGGTACGGCCTGATTATTTCGGGCGACGACGTAACGATGTACGGCACGTTCGTCGAGCACTATCCGCGCTACCAGACGATTTGGTACGGGGAGCGCGGCAGGAATTATTTCTATCAAAACGAGTCTCCCTACCGGCCTTCGAATCAAGCGGCGTACATGAGCCACGACGGCGCGCGCAACGGCTGGAGCGCGTACAAGGTGTGGAACACGGTCAACGTGCACTATTCGATCGGGCTTGGGATGTACGATTGCTTTAACAGCTTCGGGGCGACGCTGGACAACGCCATGGAGGTTCCGCATAAGCCCGGCATCGTCATAGAGTCGATTTATGTGCGCAACCTCAGCCAGGGCCGCACGTCGAACGTCATCAACGACACGGGCGGCGCGTCTAACGTGTCGGGCCGCGAAACGCGCGTTGCAAAATTTGAGAACGGCGTCGCCACCATCGGCGGCGCAGCGCCGCAAAGAACGGTGGATGGCACCGCCCCCGCAGACGAGGACGTGCTGCTCCCGCGCGGCCCGCAGACGTAGGGGGGATTTTTTAACGAAAAACGAAAAACGAAAAATGAAAAATGAAAAAAGTTCGTTTTTCGTTTTTCGTTAAAAATCGGTTGACAAAGGCTTAAAAGTATCATATACTACCAAAGCTAAACAAAGGTCCCAAGGGCAAAGGCGGTGTAAAACTTAATGTCGGTTGTTAAAGTCGGCGACAACGAAAGCTTAGAGAGCGCTTTAAAGCGTTTTAAGCGCAAATGCCAAAAAGACAATATCATGGGCGACATGCGCCGAAAGGAGCATTACGAAAAGCCCTCGGTCCGCCGGAAGAAAAAATCCGAGGCCGCCCGTAAACGCAGTTATAAGAGTTAGGCATCTTAAGGGGCTGTCTCACGAGATTTTGGCGGGAGACAGCCCTTTTTGTTTTTTGCGTTGCTATTGAAATAAGGTGCGCTCGAACTGTAGGGGCGAGGCACGCCTCGCCCAAATTCGTAAATTTCAAAGCGTTTTGCCCATAATTGGAAATTTTTTGGGCGAGGCGCGCCTCGCCCCTACGGAAATTCAGATAAAAAAACAATGTCCTATTGCAAGAGACAGCTTGTTTTTTACTCTGTGAGACAGCCCCTT
>WQYM01000009.1 GCA_009781235.1 Bacillota bacterium | reverse complement strand
TCTCTCTCGGCTTGACCAAGTTCAATTGGTTTTTCAATTTTTTTCATTATGATATTCCTCCTAATAGGGAGTATATCATGTTTAAGATAAATAGTCAAGAAAAAGATTTAACTTATCACTAGGTAGTGCTGAATTACAACGGGCTATGGGCTATAGACAGAGCGCACCAAATGAATGGTGCGCTCTGTCCGATGGGTGACACATGGGGACTGTCCCCATGTGTCCAACTCATACGGTTATGGACTTAAGCTTTAGGTAGTACGTCTCGGCAAGCGCGCGCATTTCGGCCGAAAGCGTCGGGTCCTTCATCCGCTCTAAAAAGTACTGCTCCCAAACCTCCCAGCTCTCGTCGTAAGGCGTTTTTCCGTCGAGGATGCTGCCGCCCTTTATGATGCCCGCCTCCCCAGGGTTGGGCGGGCTGACCACCGAGCCCGAACCGCCGCCCGTAAAAATCGGCGGGCCGTCGTCGTCACCGTCAGTGTCGCCGTCGCCGGGAACCGGCACAACAGGCATGGGCGGAATGAGCGGGGTTTCAGGGTTTTCGGAGCCGGTATAATTAGAGCCGGAACCGGGGCCGGGAATCAGCGACACATTTTGACCCGAGCCGTGCGTCCCCACCGCGATGGCCGCCGCCGTCGACACCACCGACAGCCCGAATATCGCCGCAACCGCAACGGTCGCAATCATCCGCGCCGAAAAGCGCATCTTCATCATCTTGGGATTGACGGTTTTTAAATTCTCCTTGCCGTCCTCGCGCTGGACTCTTGCGATAACCGTCTCGGAATCCTCTAATTCCAGCATCGTGAGCGTGCGCTCCTCAAGCCCGAGCTTGTCAACCCTTGCCGCCGCATCGCTAAAGCTCGGCCTGAATTTGTAGAGGTAGAATACCCTTCCCGCCGCCAAGCCTGCAACCAACCCGAGCAGTCCCGCCACCCATACCGTCCACAGCCCGTTAAAGGAGAATATGAGCGCGGACGCGGACAGTAAGCCCCCGGCGATAAAGCCGAAGATGAACCCGGCGACGGCGGATTTAACAATCGCCTCTTTCGTTAGTTTCTTGTGGTACTTTTTGATTAATTCTTGGATTTTCATTGTTCTGCCCTCCCGCAGTTTTATTTTTTTGGTCCCCTTGACTGCCTTACGCGGCGCCGCGCCGGCATTGTTTGAGGGCCGTCTGAAAAGGTAAGATTTTTATTTCCTTTTCACCTATAACACGATTGAGAGGGTCAAAATCTTACATTTTTTTTGAGATTTTTTGTACTTTTTTTAAAATAACATAAAAATAGCCGTATAATGCTATTTTTTGAGCATAATACGACCATTTTTGCCGATAATATTTTTGTGCTGTATAACCTTACGTAATCACAATCTCCCCGCCTTCTAAATCCACCAAGGCCTCGGCGCCGTCTTGAAGCTTGCCGGTAAGCAGCGCCTCCGCGATTCCGTCCTCAACGTCCGTCTGGATGACGCGGCGAAGCGGGCGCGCGCCGAACTCGGGGTCGTAGCCTTTTTCGATGAGGTAGCGTTTCGCATTTTCGGAAACGTTAAGCGTAATCTTGCGCTCGGCTAGGCTGCGGGCAACCTTTTGAAGCAATATATCCGCGATGCGGCCGATTTCTTCTTTGGTCAGATGGCGGAAGATGCACGTGACGTCGATACGGTTTAAAAACTCCGGCTTAAAGGCGCGGCGCAGGGCGTCGGTTAAAACGGATTCCGTGCGGCGCTGTTCGTCCGCCTCCGCCGCTGCAGAATCGCCGAACCCAAGGCTTTTCGATTTTTTTAGATTTTCCGCACCGACATTGCTGGTCATAATAACTACGGCGTTTTTAAAGCTGACTACCCGCCCTTGCGCGTCGGTCAACCTGCCGTCGTCCATGATTTGCAACAGCGCGTTGGTCACGTCCGGGTGCGCTTTTTCAATCTCGTCGAAAAGGACGACCGAATAGGGCTTGCGGCGCAATGCTTCGGTCAATTGCCCGCCATCGTCGAACCCTACGTATCCGGGAGGCGCGCCGATGAGCTTTGAGACGGAATGCGCTTCCATATATTCGCTCATGTCAAGCCTTACGATTGCGTTTTCATCGTCAAACAGCGCCTCGCTCAGCGCCTTGGTGAGTTCGGTTTTTCCGACGCCGGTGGGGCCGAGGAACAAAAAGGTGCCGACCGGGCGGGATGCGTCTTTTAGCCCCGCGCGCGCCCTGCGGATGGCTTTTGATACCGCCGTTACCGCGGCCTCCTGCCCTATCACGCGCTTGTGCAGCGTTTCCTCGAGCCTTATAAGGCGCTCGGTTTCGGTCTCGGTGAGCCGGGTTACGGGAATCTTTGTCCACTTGGCGACGATTGCGGCAATGTCGTCGGGAGCAATGGTCGGGGTCGCCCGCTCGCTTTGCTTTGACCACTCCAATTTTACGTCGTCAATTTTTTTAGACAATCTTGCCGCTTCGTCCCGAAGGCTGGCGGCTTTTTTAAAGTCCTCGTGCTTAACCGCCTCTTTTTTGGCCTGCTCGACGTTTATTAATTGCTCTTCGAGGTGCTTAACGTCCGGAGGCGCGGTGTTGCGGCTGACCTTTGCACGGCTCATCGCCTCGTCAATTAAATCAATCGCCTTATCCGGTAAAAAACGGTCGGAAATATAGCGGTCGGACAATTTGGCCGCCGCCTCTAATGCCTCGTCGGAAATGCGCACCTTGTGGAACGCCTCGTAATTTTCCTTGATGCCCTTTAAAATTTCAACCGTTTCGTCCACACTCGGGGGATTAACGATAATCGGCTGGAACCGCCGCTCTAAGGCTTTATCTTTTTCGATATATTTGCGGTACTCGTCGGTGGTCGTCGCGCCGATGGTCTGAAGCTCCCCGCGCGCCAAATACGGCTTTAAGATGTCGGCGGGCGAAACCTCGCCCTCTTTTGCCCCGGCTTGGGCTAAGGTGTGCAGCTCGTCGATAAACACGATGATGTCGCCCTGCTGCTTAATGAGTTCGATGGCAGTTTTTAATTTTTCTTCGAGCGCGCCGCGGTACTTGGTGCCCGCAACCAAAGAACCGATGTCCAAGCCGTAAACGATTTTCCCCTTCAATAGCTCCGGCACCGCGCCCTCTACAATCGCTTTGGCAAGCCCCTCGATGACGGCCGTTTTGCCGACGCCGGGCTCGCCGATCAGTACCGGGTTGTTTTTGGTTTTACGGCACAATATCTGGATAATCCGCTCGATTTCTTCCGCTCTTCCGATAATCGGATCGGTCTTTTGCTCCTTTACTTTGCGCGTAATGTCGACGCCGAGCTCGTTTAACTGTGCGGGAAGCCGTTTTTGCGGTTCGATCGAGCCGCCCGCGCCCTCCCCGCCCGGATCTTCACCCCGCATGCCTTTTTCAAAAAACGCCTGCAGCGCCTTTTGCATCGCGCCGATATTCGCCTTGTAGGTTTTGGCCAGCATCTGGCATGCCATGCCGGTGGGGTCTGAAAGCATGCAATACAGGATGTGCTCCGTGCCGATTTTGCGTTCGCCCAAGGATTGCGCCAGACGGTAAGAAAGTAAAAACGTCTGCTTGACGCGGTCGGTGAAATCCGCGCCGCCAAAAAACGCCGGATGTTCGCCGCCTTTAAAAACCGGCTCAAACCCCGCCTCGGTTACACCCGCCTCCTTTAGCAGGTTGTACGCGATACCGGTTTTTACGGCGGCCAAGCCGTACAGCACGTGCTCGGTTCCTACGCCGGGGTTAGAGAACCGGTTGGCAGCCTCCTTTGCCGCCTGTAGGGCTTTGGACAAATTGTCGGTGATGGGAAATTGCATAATGGCTCCTTCGTCGCTTTTTAGTGCAGTAGTGCAGTAGTGCACTGCTACACTGCTACACTCGGGGAAAACTAGCTTTTGTCAAGAAATACTCCTCAACACTTTCCCCACCATCGCCGCACGGAATATGTCGCGCGTTTCGGGCAATAGTGCGCCCTCGGAGATGCTTTGCAAAGAGGCGGGCTGGGCGTCCACCATGAGCTTTTCAAAGCGCTCCGGGTCGGAAAATTTAATAAATCCGTAGAACGCGCCCAATTTACAAAGCGCCATGGCTTGGGTGAACTCGCCGCTTGAGAGCACATAAGCGTTGGTTAAAATACCGTAGGCGCGCTGTATTTTGTCGCGGATTCCCGTGCTGCCGTTCTTATACAGCACCTCGCGCGCTTTGAGCTCGGCGTCCTCGATGTGCCCGATGCTCATTTCCACCGCGTCTAAGAGCTCGGATTCCGTTACGCCCAAAGAATGTTGGTTGGAGACTTGGAACCGGTAACCCGCCGAATCGCTCCCCTCGCCGTATACGCCGCGAATCGTCATATTCAACCGCGCGACCGCCTCGACACACGCCTCTAACGCGTTCAAAATCGACAGCCCCGGCAAAAACATCATCGCCGACGCCCGCATCCCGGTGCCCAAATTGGTCGGGCACGCGGTAAGGTAGCCCAAATTCGGGTCGAACGCATACGCGATTTTTTTGCCGATGTCGTCGTCGATGCGGTCGGCAGTTTCAAAGGCGCTCCTAAAATCCTGCCCGGAAAGAATGCATTGCAGACGGATATGGTCCTCCTCGCCCACCATAATGGAAACGGTTTCGTCCTCGTTGATTACCGCCGCGCCGGATTCCGCGTTGTGCAATAAATCCTCGCTTACAAGGTGCTTTTCCTTTAAAACGCCGCCCTCGATTTCGCTCAAGGCTTCCACGTAACGCAAAGTAAAGCGGCCGGTGCGCGAAACCGCCGCGTAAACCTCCCGGGGAAGCTTTTTTGCGCGCTCCGGCTCCAATTTTGCCGGAAATTTTAGCCCCGCCGCATTGCGGGCAAGCCGTATGCGCGAGGATATTACAATGTCGGTGTTGGATTGCATTTATGCCTCGCCTTCGATCTCAAAGACCTTGCGCATTTGCAAGCCCTCGGCGTATTTACGCTCCTCGGGGGTCATGTTGTTTAGCGTGTTGCCCGTAATATATTCCGTGCCCGAAAGCTCCAGCGCTTTTTTCATCCGCCTTTTGGCGTCCTCGTTGCCTTTTTTGGCCGCTTTTTTAAACCATTCCGCCGCTTTTTTGTAGTTTTGCGTGCTGCCGGAACCGTTGTAGTAAAAATTAGCAAGCTCATATTGCGCCGCCGTATCGCCGGCCTTGGCGCGTTTTGCAAGCTCTTTGGCGTGATGCTCTTTCATCGCCAGGCTGTATTCATAATCGCCGAATCGGTTCATTTTTTTTGCTCCTTTAGGTTATTATGCTTGCCCTTTCCTTTTGAAAACCGCTACTGCAAATTCATCGCTCTGAGCTTGTCGCGGAGCACCATGGCTTGCTCGTAGTTCTCGGCCGCAACGGCCAACTCGAGCTCACGCCGCAAGCGCCCGTATTCGGCGGCGGAATGCGGGGCGACGCACTCATCACTACTTGCGTCGGAGCCGGTTCGAAGCTTTTGACCGTAGAGGCGCGGCTGCTTCCCCTTGTGGCGCGTGCCTGCCTGCACCTTTTTGACAAGGGCCAATACGATTTCACTCAATTCGCTATAGCAGCGGTCGCACCCCAAATACCCCGTTTCTAAAAATGCGCGGCCCGTCGTGCCGCACACCGGGCAAGCCTTGTCTCTGCGCCCGATTTCTCTTGCGGCGGCGAAATTAGAAAACAGCCCCGAAAGGCCCGAAAGGCCGGAGCTTTGGGCCGGCTTTTTAGCGCCGGAGGCTTTGGCCTGGCATACGGGGCACAAATGGCGCTCCGTCTTGACGCCGCCCAGGATTTTTATCGAGTGGTAAACCGCCTCGTTTTTTTTGCACTCGTCACAGAACATTTTTTTTCGGGGTTCGGGATTCGGGGTTCGGGGTTCGGGACTGGTTACATTCTTTCCCGTAGGGGTCGATGCCCACATCGACCCGCCGGTCAAGTGAATCAAATAATTATAACACTTTTAACCAAACAAGTAAAGAAATTTTACCCATTTTCGTATATTTCTCATACGTAAGCGTAGGCGTAGGCGTAAGCCCTGATTCTCCGCCTCTATCCTCTACTCTCTAAAAAGCTCCCAAAATCCGGGGTAACTTACGTCGGCGCATTCTGCGTTCTTGATTAACGCGCCGTTTTGCGAAAGAGCCCCCGCGACGGCCATGCTCATGGCGATGCGGTGGTCGCCTTGCGGGTCGATTTCTGCTCCGCCCGCTAAATACCCTTTTCCGCGAATCACCATACCGTCGGGGCGCGCTTCGATGTCGGCGCCCATCTTTTTAAGGTTATCCACGACCGTGTCGATGCGGTTACTCTCCTTTACTTTAAGCTCTTCCGCGCCTGTTATGACGCTTTCACCTTCAATCATGCACGCCAGCACCGCCAATACCGGAATTTCGTCGATAAGGAGCGGAACGAACTCGCGGGTGATATGGAACGGCTTTAGGGGCGCGGATTCGAGCTCGATGTCCGCTACAGGCTCAAATTCTTCGCGTAGGTTAAACAAGCGGAACTGCGTACCGCATTGCTGGAATACGCGCAAAATGCCGTCGCGGGTCGGGTTGACGCCGACATCGCGCACAGTTACGCGCCCGCCTTTTATTCCCGCCGCCAACACAAGCGGGAACGCCGCGCTTGAGATATCGCCGGGAACGGAAACGTCGCGGGGCGTTAAGACGGAGGACCGTACAACCGCTGTCACGGGGGTTGTCAGGGGGACGGACCCATTGACCACGCTGGCGTGGTCAATGGGTCCGTCCCCCTGACAACTTACGCCGAAATATCGCAGCATTCGCTCGGTGTGGTCGCGGGATTGAACCGGCTCCGTAACAGAGGTTTCCCCATCGGCGGACAGGCCGGCAAGCAAAATTGCCGATTTTACCTGCGCGGAGGCAACGGGGCTTTGGTAGTGGATGCCGTGCAATTGCGTACCTTCGATTTTGAGCGGTGCTTTACCGTCAACTCCGGAGATTTTCGCGCCCATCATGGTCAGCGGCTCTATCACGCGGTTCATGGGGCGCTTACGGATGGATGCGTCGCCGTCGAGCGTAAAGGTCTTTCCTGTTTGCCGCGCCAACAAACCGGCAAGCAAACGCAGGGTCGTGCCGGAATTGCCAACGTACAAATCGGCGGATTGCGGGTTTGACGTACCCGTAACCGTTACGGTGTCACCGTCGATATCCACTTTGGCGCCCAATTTCCGGACGCAATCGATGGTGGAAAGACAGTCCTCGCCCAAGAGCGCATTAGAAATTTTGACATTCCCCTCCGAGAACGCGGAAAAAAGGATCGCGCGGTGCGTAATGCTTTTGTCCGGCGGCGCGACAATGTCGCGGTTGAATTTTTTTAGAGGCGGAATGAAGATGTCCATGGGCATCAATCCTTATGCGTAAATATTTGCGTATTGCGTTACAAGATAACAGATAAAAGAATATGGTTATTGATTTATTATGGGAGTAAAAACATTTGGTTCACAAACATAATCATTCGCATTCTTTTATCTGTTATCTGTTGTCTGTTATCTTATTGAACATCTTTTATCCGTCTAGCGAACCCGCTTAAACCATTTCTCAATCTCCGTCTTGCTCACCCGCACCACCGTCGGGCGGCCGTGGGGGCAAAGCGGCACGGAGTTTGAGGCTTGCATTTGCGATATCAGCGATTCGATTTCGGGTTCCGATAGGTCGTCGCCCCCCTTAACCGCCACTTTGCAGGCGGCTTGGGCGATTTTTTCTTTTAGAAAGCCGGATTTTTTAAAGGCTTGGTGCGGATTTTCCAGCAAATCGGCAATAAAGTCGGAAAAGCGCATTCCCGACAGCACTGCGGGAACGGCAGAGATTATGAATACGCATTCCGCATCATAGGTTGTCAAAATACCCCCGTCCCCCTGACACCCGTCCCCCTGACAACCCTTTCGGCCGGGAGAAACGGTGAATGCGTTACCGTCCCCGCCGGCGTTCAATTCAATACATCCGACGTTTTTCGTTTTTCGTTTTTCGTTTTTCGTTTCAATTTCGAATCCAAGTTTTGATAATTCGGGTAATACGTCATTCAAAAACTCCGCCTCGTCGGGCGTAGCAGTAAAGGTATACGGGACAAGCAATGTCTGAACCGCCGGGACGCCCCGGTCGATTTCGCTTATATAACGGTCGTAGAGGAGCCTTTCGTGCGCGGCGTGCTGGTCAATAAAAAACGCGTCGGAGCCCGATTGGACGATAAGGTAGGTGTTGAACAATTTGCCTGCAAATTGTGGCGGATTGTGGATTGTGAATTGTGGATTGCAAGAAAAGGAATTAGGAGTTGACGGCGGACGGTTGACGGCGGACGGTTGACGGTTATCGGAGTGAGGAGTGTCATCCGACAATTTTCTCATTACATCTGCCCGCGTCAAGGCGGGCACAGCGGGCGGGGGTTCGGCAAACGTGTCGGCGGCAAAGGGGCGGAAAGAGTGAGGAGTGAGGAGTGAGGAGTGAGGAATAGCGGAAGGATTGGGAACGTTATTTTCCGTAGGGGTCGCCGTCCTCGGCGACCCGACATTACCAACATTTTCAATATGGCGCGGGTCGCCGAGGACGGCGACCCCTACGAATTCGGACGACTTACAATCCGCCCCTACTTCCCTAACTTCAATCATCACCCGGCCCCCGGCTCCTAAATCCATCCGCAATTCCTCACTCCTCACTCCTAACTCCTCGCTCTCCTGCCCCCTATCCCCTGTCTCCTGACCCCTAAACTGATCGCTGACCACTGACCACTGACCACTGCGATTTTCCCCAGCGGGAAAAATCGCCTTACGTACCGCGTGGTAGACGGCTTTTTTGATGGATGTCGGGTCAACAAATTTGACGCTGAGCTTGTTTGGGTGCACGTTAACATCGATGAGGTCGTGCGGTATGTCGATATAGATGACGTATGCGGGAAAGCGGCGCGTCATTAAAAAATCCTTGTACGCCAAAAACACGCTGTAGGCGACGTCCTCGTTCTCAACCACGCGGCCGTTCACCACCAAATGCTGATACGCGCGGTTGTGTTTAGAAAAAGCCGGCTCGGAAACATAGCCGCTGATTTTTAGCCCGGGCGCGTTGCTTAAAATCGGAATCAGGCTGTCCGTCATCTCGCCGTAGATTGCGTAAACCGCCGATTCCTTGCCGAAACCGTCGGTGCGGTAAACGGTTTGGCCGTCCGCGACGTAGCCAAACGCGATGTTTGGGTTTGCGAGGATGAGTTTTTCGACAAGTTCGGTAATCTTTGCTTTTTCTTGCGCCGGTTTTTTAAGGAATTTTAGCCGCGCGGGGATGTTGGCAAAGAGATTTTTAACGGTAACGGACGTACCTGCGGGGGCGCCCGCCTCGCCTTGGGCGGTGAGGATACCGTTTTGGTAGGTGACAGAATAGCCGAGTGTGGGGGATGGGGGATGGGGGTTGGGGGATGGGAAAATGGATGAATTGGGTTTTCGGGGTTCGGGATTCGGGGTTCGGGATTCGTAAGCAGATTTTAATTTACCTGCTTCCCCATTCCCCATTCCCCATTCCCCATTCCCCATACGCGAAACCATCACCACCTCCGCCACGGACGCGATACTCGGCAGCGCCTCGCCGCGAAAACCCAAAGTTCCGATGGCGTTTAAATCGTCGAGGGTGCGGATTTTGGAGGTAGCGTGCGGCAAAAAAGCGCGGGGCATATCCTCCGCTGCAAGCCCACGTCCATTGTCGGTAACGGAAATACTTTCGATACCGCCGCCCGTGATTTCAATTGTAATCGCATTTGCACCCGCGTCGATACTGTTTTCGACCAGTTCTTTTACGACCGAGCGCGGGCTTTCCACTACCTCGCCCGCCGCGATGCGATTGAATATGGCGGGGTCTAGGATGTTAATGGTGGGCATAATAATACTCCCTATATGCGAATGGTTACGGTCTTTATTTTTGGGCTTTTTAAATATTTTTCATTCCACTTTTTACTGCAAACGATTACCTCTCCGGAGACTATAGAAACACGGCATTTTTCAAAAATTGCAGGATAGTAACCAAGCATTTTCCATTTCCAGTGGTCGATGTAATCCAAATGAACTCTTTTCTCTTTCATTTTTTTCGCTAAATCCATAATATCGTCAAAAAGCTGCTCCATCCCTTTCGTTTCGTACCCGCTGTATATAGAAAAACCGTCGAACAAGGTTTTCTCTTTTACATATTGCCTAAGCCAAGGATTCCCGCTTGCCGTCGGGTGCAGCTCGTAGTTAAACGGAATATTGAGCGCATAGTCGTTCAAATCGTATTCAAACCAGGCGATTCCGTTGGAAAAACTAATGCATGGCGCGCCGTCCCCTTTAAAGGCTGCGAATACCTCTTCGTCGTCCGGTTCATCCGGAAAGACTTCGATTTCTTCAATTTCCATCAAAGCGCCTATTCTCTTTATAAAACTGCTGCCATTGTCCTTCATAAAGTATTCTTTGATTTGCTTCGATAACGGATGAATATTAGCCATTTTGTTTTTCCGCCTTTTCTTTTAAATCGGTAAGGATGTCTAAAGCATTGCGGGGGGAGACGGCGTCGAGGTCGAGCTCGCGCAAGATGGTTTGGATTTCGTCGCGGGAGGCGGAGGAAAAGATGGATATTTGGTGGGACTGTGCCATTTTTGCTTGGCGGCCGATGTCGGCGGCCTCTAACTGTTTTAGGAGCTCCTTGGCGCGGGAAACAATTTCGGGCGGGAGACCCGCAAGCGAGGCGACCTCGATGCCGAAGGAGCGGTTGGCACAACCGCGCAGGAGCTTACGTAAAAACACGATGGATCCGCCCGCCTCGCGCAGGGTGAGCTTGTAGTTTTTTAACCCGGGCAAAACGCCTTCTAACTCGGTGAGTTCGTGGTAGTGCGTCGAAAACAGCACCTTGGCCTTTGAGCGTGCGGCAATGTATTCCAGCACCGACCACGCGATCGAAAGCCCGTCGTAGGTGGAGGTGCCGCGCCCGATTTCGTCAAGCAATAAGAGCGACTTGTCAGACATAGTACTCAAAATGGAGGAAACTTCGCTCATCTCCATCATAAAAGTGCTGCGTCCCGTCAATAAATCGTCACTCGCCCCAACGCGGGTGAAGATTTTGTCGGTGATGGGGATTTGCGCGGACTTTGCGGGCACGAAGCAACCGATGTGCGCAAGGATGGTGATAATCGCCGCTGTCCGCATATACACGCTTTTGCCCGCCATGTTGGGGCCCGTGATCAGCATGATGCGGTTTT
Organism: Bacillota bacterium; assembly: GCA_009781235.1. Lineage (GTDB taxonomy): Bacteria > Bacillota > Clostridia > Christensenellales > Pumilibacteraceae > WRAP01. The sequence continues at coordinate 18,003 of WQYM01000009.1, read as the reverse complement.
CGCCCTCGTCTAATAAACAATCGTTCGGCACAAAAGGCTCGCTTTTTAAAAGCTTTTCAACCACCGGATGGCGACCCTCGGTAATCGCGAGTTTATGAATCCCCTCCCCGATTTGCGGCCGGCAAAAGCGGCATTCCTTAGACGCCTCGGCATGTGACACCAGCACGTCGAGTTCGGCAATCGCATGGGAAAGCGCTAAAAACGCGTCAATGAAAGCGGAAAGTTTTTCGAGCAAGATCTTATAGAGCTCTTCTTCGCGCAACAGGGCGTTTTCCGCCGCGTTTAACACCTTGTCTTCGAGCAGCTTTAACTCCTCGGTCATGTAGCGCTCGGCGTTTTTGAGCGTTTGGCGGCGTATGTATCTAAACGGCACCAGCTCGGCCTGCGATCGCGGGAGCTCGATGTAGTAACCAAAGTTGCGCGTGTAGCTGATACGCAGGGACTTGAGGCCGGTTTCGGCGCGCTCCGCCGCCTCTAAGTCCGCAATCACGCCCGCCGTATTTTTCTGCAAATTGCGGCACTCGTCGAGCCTTGCGTCATAGCCCTCGCGGATTGCCCCGCCGTCGCGAATCAGCATCGGAGCTTTTTCTGAAATCGCCGCGATGACCTCCGAATAAATTTCCGGATAGTCGATAAGGCGGGCATCTATGTCTGACAAAGCTTGGCTTTTGGTCTTACCCAGCGCAGCTTTCAGGTCGGGAATTAAACTGAGCGATTGGCCGAGCCGCAGCGCTTCCCGAGGCGATAAATTCCCATACGAAAGCTTGCCGACGATGCGCTCGATATCCGCCGTATTTTTGAGCGTGGTTTTTAGCTTGTCGCGCATTCTGTCGCTCAAAAGCTCTTCTACAGCCTCTAGCGAGCAGTTGATTTGCGTTTCGTCCAACATGGGCTCTAAAACAGTCTTCCGCAAAGCCCTCGCGCCGGGCTTGGTGCAGGTCTTATCAATCAACCACAACAGTGACCCGCGCTTATCGCATTCCACCGCGCTTTCGACGAGCTCCAACGCTTTTCTGGCCGCAGCGTCGATGTACATGTTTTTGCCGGGCGCAGCGGCAAGGGAGGTGCGAATGTGCGAAAGTTTGCGTTTTTGCGTCTCACTTAAGTACTCCACCAGCGCGCCGGACGCACACAAACAATGCGGCTTTTTCTTTAGGGCATTGGCGGTGTCGGGGGCAAACTGGCCAAGGATGCTTTGCAGCGCGTTGGCCGAATCAAACGCGGGCTCCTTGTAAAGCGAAAACGGGCACACCATGCCGTACTTTACGATGGACAGCGTTACGGACGCCTCCAGCATCGCGGCGTTACAGATGATTTCGGCGGGCGCGATTTTGGTTAAAAGCTCCCCGAGCGGCACGGCAATCGGCGCACAGATGGGCGCGTGGTTAAACTCCCCCGTCGAGATGTCCGACCACGCGACCCCCGCCGCTCCCCCGTCGTAATAAATGCTGGCAATGTAATTGTTTTTTTCCTCGTCCAGCAGCGCCGAATCCACCACCGTACCCGGGGTGATGACGCGCAGCACCTCGCGTTCAAATAAACCCCCAACCCCGGCCGTCGTACTGGTCTGCTCGCAAATCGCGACCTTATAGCCCTTGCCAATCAGCTTGGCGATATAGCCTTCCACCGAATGAAACGGCACCCCCGCCATCGGCACGCGGCTCTCAAGCCCGCAGTCGCGCCCCGTCAATATGATATCCAGCTCGTTTGACGCCGTCACCGCGTCCTCGAAGTAAAGCTCGTAAAAATCGCCCACGCGAAACATCAACAGGGCGTCTTGGTAGTCCTCTTTGGTTTTGCAGTATTGGCGCATCATGGGGGATAGGGGCATTGGGGTTTTCTCCTTTGTCGAAAACAATTTTCAGTTGACAGTTGACGGTTTTCAGTTGACAGTTGACGGTTTTCAGTTGACAGTTGACGGTTTTCAGTTGACAGTTGACGGTTTTCAGTTGCTATTTGCCTACTTTTTTATATGCCGTAGGCATTAAACGTGGATAACCCCGTGCAAGCGAAGCGCAGCTCGGGGTAAGGGCAACGCTCTCTCCGAACTCCGGAAGGAGTTCAACCATCCGACCAAAACCATTTTTCATCCGCACCGATGCCCTGTTCTTTAAAAAATCGCCTGATTTCCTCTTGAAAGCTTTCTTGTTTGTGATGTTCTTGCTGATTTTTTATGTAGTCAATTATCGTTTCTCTATCATTGTACGAATAAGTCAGTGCACAATATTTGATTCCCCATCCTTTGAAATCGGGAAAAAAGCCGGACTCTTTCATCCATTTTGAGGAAGCTACCTTTATTTCACGCACATAATCCGCCAACGCAAGCGAGGGGTGCAAATCGGAAAGAATATGGACATGCTCTTCCATCCCGTTGACGCGAAACAATACGCAATCTTTATTTTTTACAATACCCCAAATATACCGAAATAAATCCTCCCGATGTTCCGGGCAAATTGTTCGCTCGCTTCCTTTTGTGCGACAAACGATATGATAGAGTATTTGATGATATGCCGACATAATGCGTTCCTATGTTTTTTATTGTTGAACTCCTTCCGGAGTTCGGGAGAGGTGGATGCCTTTCCCCGAGCTGCGCTTCGCTTGCACGGGGTTATCCATGTCTCAACGCCTTCCGGCGTGTTTGTGGATGATTTGGGTAGGTGCTGCGAGACTAGCTTTGCCTTTTCCCCGAGCTGCCCTTCGCTTGCACGGGGTTATCCATGTCATAACGCCTTCCGGCGTGTTTGTGGATGGGCTCTCGACGACTTAATCCCTCCCCCTCAAATAAGCTCTCCATATAAGTTGCTATTCTTTACGTGCGTGACGTTAACATTTACAAACTGTCCGGTTAATTCGGTGTCCGATTTAAACCATATTATCTTGCCGGAGGCGGTTTTGCCGCGCGAGAGGCGGGTTTTTGCGGTATATGCGTCGCATAGCACCTCTAATGTCTTGCCGACGGCGGCGGCAGCGAGTTCTAACCCGATGGAGGTTTGTAAATTCACAAGGCGTTGAAAGCGCCCCAGCGCAGTAATACGGTCGATTTGATTGTCCATCGAAGCCGCAACCGTCCCCCGCCGCTTTGAATATATAAAGGTGAAAAGGTTAATGTACCGGACGGATTCTACAAGGCGCAAAGTGTCTAAAAAATCCTCTTCCGTCTCGCCCGGGAAGCCCACCATAATGTCGCCCGAAATCCCGGCGTCCGGCATGAGCTTTTTGATTGCGTCGATGCGCCCCAGGTAGTCGGCCGCGGTATATTTTCGGTTCATTGCCTTCAGTATGCGGTCACTCCCGGACTGGGCGGGCAGATGAATGAACTCGGGAACGTTGGGGCTATCGGAGATGACGCGAATCACCTCGTCGGAAAAGTCTTTCGGATGCGAGGTGGTGAAGCGTACGCGGTATTTTTGCGCCGAAACGTTCGCGGCCTGCTCTAAAAGCGAAGCAAAATTGACATAATTTCCGTCCGCGTCCGTACCGCTGTAAGAATTTACGTTTTGGCCGAGCAGCGTAATCTCTTTAAACCCCTCGTCCAAAAGCCGCTTAATATCGTCCAAAACCAATTCACTCTTTCGGCTGCGTTCGCGCCCGCGCACATACGGCACGACGCAGTACGTGCAGAAGTTATCGCAGCCGTACATGATGTTCACCCACGCGTTTACGCCCTCTCCCCTTTTCACCGGCAGCCCCTCGGCCGGCTCCCCCTCTTGCGGCCACACCTCGCTCACCTTTTTGCCCGCCATCGCCTTATCCAGATACGCGCCGAACTCGGCCAAATTGTGCGTGCCGAAAATAATGTTGATAAACGGGCACCGCGCCTTTAGCCTTTCCGCCGCGCCGTCTTGTTGGGCCATACAGCCGCACACGGCGACAATCAAATTGCGGTTTTCCTCTTTGAGCTTTTTGACGAACCCCAAATTCCCCAAAATGCGGTTTTCGGCGTTCTCGCGGATGCAGCAGGTATTAATCACGATTACGTCCGCGTCGCTATCCCTTTCGGCCGGCAAAAATCCGCGCAATTCCAAAATGCCGGCAAGCTTTTCGGACTCGTGCACGTTCATTTGGCAGCCGTAAGTTACGATGCGGTACAACATATAAAAAGTATATCAAAAATCCGGCCCGATGTACAGTATTTTTATTGTTGAAAAATTTTTTAATTTACCTTTAGTTTTTGAAATTTTTTTAACAATCGGGCGATACACTCCAATCATTACAACCGGGAGAACCCCGCTTTAGCTCGGTGCCCGCGGCTCCGGCGACGCGGGGCTCTCCCAAAGGAGCGTGACCCAATGGCGGTCATTCAAGTGCAAAACCTAACCAAGGATTACGGCGGAGGGCGCGGCGTGTTTGACGTTTCGTTTGAAATAGGCGCGGGCGAGGTGTTTGGGTTTTTGGGACCCAACGGCGCGGGCAAAACCACCACCATCCGCCACATATTGGGCTTTTCTAAACCCGACAAGGGAAAAGCTTACATCAGCGGCACACCGGTTTGGGGCAACGCGCACCTCACCAACCGCGACATCGGCTATATCCCCGGCGAAATCAACTTCCCCGAAAAATTAAAAGGGATGGATTTAATTAAATGGCTCGCCGAGTTTTCGGGCGCTAAGAATCTCGACAAAGCCAAGGAATTGCTGGAGATTTTGCAGCTAAAAAACGCGGAGGGCGACGTCAAAAGGATGTCAAAGGGCATGAAACAAAAGCTCGGCATTATCTGCGCCTTTGCCCACGACCCGAAAATCCTCATCTTAGACGAGCCATCAAGCGGCTTAGACCCGTTGATGCAGGACACCTTTACCGAGCTTTTAAAAAGAGAAAAAGCGGCGGGCAAAACGATACTGCTCTCCTCCCACATTTTTTCTGAAATCGAAAAAACGTGCGAGCGGGTCTCAATCATCAAGCAAGGCGAAATCGTCACCTCGTTCCATATGGACGACATCAAAAGGCCGCGCTATAAAACCTTTAAGGTGAAGTTTGCAAAGCCCGGGGAGAGCTTCCGGATTGCCGGGGAAAAACTCGCCTTCGAGGAAGTCAACCACGCCAAAAACCGCGTCAAAATCAAGGTTTTCGACAAAGACATCCGCGCGCTCCTTAATTTACTGTCGGGGTACGAAATCGAATACGTCTCCGAGATAAAACTGACCTTAGAGGACCATTTTATGAAGTTTTATTCAGACAAACCAAGCCATAACGGAGGTGCGGCGTAATGTTTTCTAACACCTTATTCAAAAAAACGCTCAAAGACAATTATAAATTTTGGCTTTTTGTCACCCTAGGGCTCTCGGTGATGCTGCTAATCTTAATGATGGCGGCAAACAGCTTTGCCGGGCGGATGAGCGAGCGGCCGGGCGGGTCGGAGGGCGCGGGCGCGTTCGGGGCGAATATGATTTTGGAGCAGTTCTACACAATGTTCGCCATGCTGCTGCCCTTAATTTATATTGTGATTACGGCCAACAAGCTGATTGCCGCCCAGGTGGACCGGGGCTCGCTATCTTTCGTGATGGCAAAGCCTTTAAAGCGCAATCAGGTCTCGATGACGCAAGGGCTTTTTTTGTCCGGCTCCATCGTCGCGATGTTTTCGGTGGTTACGCTGGTCGGGCTCGCGTTCATCGGCGCGACGGGGCTCGACATCGAAATCGGCGCATTCTTGCTGTTAAACCTCGGCATCGTTTTATTTCATCTTGCCATTAGCGGCATATCGTATTTGGCGTCATGTGTTTTTAACCTCTCCTCTAAGTCGCTGCTGATAGGCGCGGGAATCCCGGTATTCTTTTTTATTGCCAATTTGCTGTCAAATTTCTCGTCGCTGGCGGAAATTATGGGGTATTTTAAATACGCGTCGCTAAACACGCTGTACAACACCGCCGATATTTTGGCCTACAGCGGGAATATGATTTGGCAGTTTTTGATTCTATTCGCCGTAGCCGCCGGATGCTACGCGGCGGGCGTCATGTACTTTAAGAGAAAAGACTTACCGTTGTAGGGGCCAGGGGATAGAAAATAGAAAGTTCCCGATTAGAGTTGATTTTTTTGTGTTTCTTTGCTAAGCTTAGATAAACCCTATCGTAGGGGACGCCGCCCTCGGCGTCCCGCGCCATATAAAAGGTATTAAACCGCAGGGCAAGCCCTGCACCCGCCGCCCTGCGGCGGCTTTCCGCGCTGCCTCGCCTCTCTGGGCTTTGCTGTCGCAAAGCCAGCAGCCGCAAGCGGCTGTCGGCTCGGCAGCCGCGGGGTTTCATACCTTTTGCGGCGGGCGCATTTGCGCAAACCGAAAGCAAGCTTTCGTTTGCCGCAAATGCTACTTGATGAAATTCATTGTTCTGCGGTGCGGGACGCCGAGGGCGGCGTCCCCTACGAAATAATGTGAGCGGAGACAAAATATGTTTAAAATTCTCATCGCCGAAGACGAGCCGCACCTGCGGGCCGCCATCGCCAAAAGTTTAAAAGCCGAGGGCTATTCGGCAATCGAAGCCTATGACGGGAAGAATGCGCTCGGAATTTTTAACGGCGAGCACGTCGACCTTATCGTCACCGACATCATGATGCCGCGCATGAGCGGCAATGATTTTGCCAGAGAGGTACGCAAGGTCAACAAAGACGTCCCGATTTTAATGCTGACGGCGCTCGAGACGATTGACGACAAGGAACGCGGTTTTAACAGCGGCACCGACGATTACCTGGTTAAGCCGATTCATATGAAGGAACTCGTTTTGCGCGTAAAAGCCCTCTTGCGCCGCTACAAGATAAACAGCGAAAACAAAATCGAGCTCCCCCACACCCTGCTTGATTTTAACGCGCAAACGCTGACGGTTTGCCAAAAAGCGGTGGAGCTCAACAAAAAAGAGTTTCGTCTGCTTTTTAAACTGCTCTCAAACCCGAACGTTATCTTATCCCGCGAAAAACTCTTAAACGAGATTTGGGGCTACGACGTCGAATCGACCGACCGGACGGTAGACACGCATATCAGGTGGCTTAGAGAAAAAGCGGAAAGCCCGGATTTTGAAATCCATACGGTGTGGGGGCTGGGGTACAAGGCGTTGCTGAAATGATATGATGGCGCTTCGCTTATGATGATATGATGATATGATGGTGTTCGCTGCGCTCGCTCAGGACGACGGAGAGAAAATAAGCAAAAAGGAAAAAAAAATATATGGAAGACTTAAAGAAAAAAACACGGGAAAAAGCGCGGTTCCCGCGGCTGTCGCTCAAAATACTGCTGACGCTCTTCGTTGTGGCTATGGCGCTGTACGCGGTATTGTCCATCGTCTTTTCGATTGCAAGGGCAACGGGCTTCCGGCTGCCCGAGGACCGGGAATCGCTGGACCTTTGGATGCGCCTTATGATTTTTGTTTTTCCGCCGGCCTTCGGCGCGGGCATCATCGCGCTGTTTATTTTGGCGCTGAACAAAACCGTGGTCGCCCGGATTTGCCGCTTAGAGGCGGCGACGGACGAGGTCTCCAAGGGCAATTTTGACATCCAAATCGAGGTGCGCGGCCGCGACGAAATATCCGATTTGACGCATAGCTTCAACCGCATGAGCGCGGAACTAAAGCATAACGAATATTTAAGCAAGGAGTTCATCCGGAACGTATCGCACGAATTTAAGACGCCGCTTTCCGCAATACGGGCGTACGGCGAGTTAATCGACGCGGCCGCAGACGAGGGAACGATAGACAAAGCTGCGCTGAAAGAATACGCCGACGTTATCGTAAAGGAAAGCGACCGGTTGGCGCAGCTTAGCAAAAGCATCCTCGAGCTCTCGCTCTTAGACGGCACGACGCTGGTAAAGCGTGACGACACTTTCTGCGTCGCCGAGCAAATCCGCGAAATATTGAGGCTGTTGCATCAAAAGTGGGCCGAAAAGAATTTGACGCTCGATTTGGCTTTAGAGGAAATTACGGTGACGAATAACGAGCGGCTTTTGTATCAGGTGTGGCAAAACTTAATCGGCAACGCAATAAAATTTTCAAATCCCGGCGGAAAAATTTCGGTAGGGCTCAAGCGCGACGGGGATGCCGCCGAGTTCTCCGTCTCCGACACCGGCATCGGGATTAAAGATGAGGACAAACCGAAGATTTTTGACCACTTTTACATGGCGGACGCCTCGCGCAATACCGGCGGCAGCGGCTTGGGGCTTGCGATTACCAAAAAAATCCTGGCAAAGCTTGGCGGCGAAATTTCTTTTGACAGCGCCGAGGGCAACGGTTCCACATTCCGGGTTCGGATATAAGTGCGTTCGCATTTATTTTCGCGTTTTTATGAACTATGTCGTGAATTATGTTCTTCATTTGGAGAATTAAAGGGATTCTTTAGTTGACAAAATTGCGTGAGACATGCTAAACTTACTTATAATACAAGTGAGATTATTTGTATTTGGCCATTCTTTTTGTACAAATCGGAGGGTTTCGTGGAAAACAAGTCTTCAAAAAAACAAATCAAAGGCATCGGCAGGCTTTTAAACCGCATCAATTTAAAATTGCGCCCAAAACTGATTCTCATTTTTTTGGTATCCATGGTGATACCGATTATCCTGTTAACCGTAATCGCGCTCTCGCAAATCACCGCGCTGGCAAACTCGCTGCGCAAAACCGCCGTTAACGACTCGACGGAAGCGCTGAACGACAGCGCGAGAGAAAATTTGGAACGCCTTACAACGAATACGGCCGCAGAAATCGCAAAGTTCCTTGGGCAACGGGATCAGGATATTTTGATGCTTGCGGCGCTTACGCGCAGCGACGGGGATTTTTCGGATTTGTCGGAAGAAGAACTGAAGGATTATTTTTCCGCCTACCGGGCTTTTTCCGATGCCCGGAACGGTCGGCTCAACGTGCGGGGCGAATGGGGGTTGAACGAGGCCGGCACACGGTGGGTCGAATTCGAAACGGAGCAAGACGGGGCAACGCTGCTCGATAAGGCCGGAAACCCCGTCGAGAAAAAGCCCGGGGTCAGGTACAAAACGGGCCAAGACGGAAAGGTGCTCCGCGACAAAGACGGCAACCCCGTCGAAAAAAAGCCGGCCGATGTTTCGACCAATAGAGAAAATGACGACGACTTGTACGGGAGCAGCTTCAACTACTGGAGCCTCGGCATCGACCGCCAATATTTGCTTGCGCCCTTTTACGACGAAGTTTCGTTTATCGACCTGAAAGGTTACGAAATCTATAAATACGTCAATCCGGCCTCCACCAAGGTGCACTACCCGTTAAATCCGAATTTGGGAGACATTTCGGATAAATCCGATACCTATATACGGGCCGAGAACCACTTTGCCGAGCTTGCAAAATTAAAGCCCGGCGAAATTTACGTTTCCGACGTCATCGGCGCATACGTGGGCACCGATTACGCGGGCATGTACACACCGGGCGTTTTTTTGAGCGACGACCCTAAAGTAATGAACCAAGCGCATCCGAACCTCAAAGAATTGCGAAAAAAAGCGGCGCTGTCGAGAGAAGACTTTATCAAAGAAGCCGAAAAGCAGGCGTACGCGGGCAAGGAAAATCCGGTCGGGCAACGTTTTGAGGGCATCGTGCGCTTTGCGACGCCCGTAGCAGATGCGGACGGCAAAGTCATAGGCTACGCCACCATGGCGTTAAACCACGACCACATCATGGAGTTTGTGGACTACATCACACCGATGATCGAGCGTTACGTCCCGCTCCCCAGCGCCTTTGAGGGCGACTACGCGTTTTTGTGGGATTACCAATGCCGCTCCATCGCCCACCCGCGCCACCACTCCATCGTCGGTTACGACCCGAGGACCGGGGAGCCGCAGGTTCCGTGGCTCGAGGGAAGCAACCTTTTAGAGCGCAATTATACCTCCGAGGACAAAATAGTGGACGGGCGCAAATTCGCGCCGGGCGAATTCATTAAAAAGGACGTGCCGGACGCGGCCGGGAACCCCGTATTGCGCACCGTGCCCATTCCCGACGAAAAGGGCAACCCCCAGCCCGCCAAGGACACGCCTTTTTACCTTTGGAGCAATTCGGGCGACGAAGGGATACGCGGCTCCGATTGGCTGAAAGCCAACGACTCGTGGGAGGTTGCAAACTTAAGCGTTAAAAATAAACTGAGCGTAGAGATTGTGACGGGAAAGGACGAGAGCGGCAAGGATATTAAAAAACAGGTCACGACCAAGGACAAAGGCGCGCCGTGGTGGGAATGGGATCCGGCAGGTACGGAAAACCATTTGGCCGGGACAAGCTGGGGCGCGTTTTTTGCAACGAATCAAGATGACCGCGAAATGCTGCCGCAATTCGGCGAACGGCTTTTAAGGGACGCAAACGGGTACCCGATTCAGGCCAGAGGCTCCGACGGGAAGCCCGTTTATGTGCTAAACGACGACGGCGAGCAAGCAAAGGACCCAAGCGGCTCCCCTATCCCCGTCTTTGTGCGCGACTACCAATCCCGGGACAAAGCACCGGCCGGCGCGCTGACGAAGGCGGGCTTTGTAGGCTTAGACGGCCGGTTTTTAAACAACGCGCCGCAATGCACCGGTTGGATGGATTTAACACAAGAAGGCCGTTCGGGTTCGTTCTATATCCTTTGGAGCGGACTTTACAAGCCGACCACCGCGGGCTCGATTAACTACTATACCGGGAAATACGCTCCCGAGGCGCAGGGCAACGAGCGCGGCTTTGCGTTTGTCGCCGTGGGCTCGGGCATCGATAATTTTATCCAGCCCGCCAAAGACACGGAGGCCTTTATTACGGCCGCGATAAACCGCAGTATGCTGTTTAACTCGCTGCAGCTCGGTATCACCAGCATCGTTCTGTTAATCCTCGTCATCCTGTTCGCCGTGCTGCTGTCCTCGTATTTAACGGGCAACATAAAGTTCGTGCTGGACGGCTTGTCGCATTTTCGCTCGGGGAGCCGCCAATACCGCTTGCGCAGCGACGCGATGGATGAATTCGGCGCGCTGGCGGGCTCGTTTGACGAAATGGCCGACAGCATCGAGGGCAGCGTATCCAGCCCGCTTTCTATCATTGATACGAACCATAAAATCATTTATATGAACCACCCCGCGCTGGAGCTCACAAAGAAGAGCGCGGAGGAGGTGGCCGGCACGCCGTATGACGAGGTCAGCCTGTACCCGTTCGGCTCTCAGTACTGCCCTATCACCGCTCTTTTGAAAGGTAAAGAAGCCGAAGTTCTATTCCAAGAGAGCAGCGGCCACTACTACAAGGGCACCGCCAATTACCTTTACGACCAAGAAAAAAATAAGGTGGGCTTTATCATCACCAGCAACGACGTAACTGAAATCCAGGTGGCCCGTCAAAAGGCGGAGCAGGCGTCGTTGGCCAAGAGCAACTTTTTAGCCAACATGAGCCACGAAATCCGTACGCCGATGAACGCGATTATCGGCATGGCTTCTATCGGTGCGCAATCACTCGAGATTGAAAAGAAGAATTACGCCATTGAAAAAATTCAGGATGCGTCCACACATTTGCTCGGGGTCATCAACGACGTGCTGGACATGTCGAAAATCGAGGCGAAAAAATTTGACCTTTCGTACACCGAATTTGTAGCGGAACGGATGTTCCAACGGGTGGTGGACGTAATCTCGTTCCGCATAGACGAAAAACACCAGGCGTTGTCGGTTTACATCGACCCGGCCATCCCCCACACGCTCGTCGGCGACGATCAGCGGATTGCCCAGGTCGTCACCAACCTTGTGACCAACGCGGTCAAGTTTACGCCGGTAGGCGGCGCCATCCATTTAGACGCCCGGCTGCAGGGAGAGAAAAACGGCGTTTGCACGCTGCTGATTTCGGTCAAGGATTCCGGCATCGGCATCAGCCCCGAGCAGCAAAAGCGGCTGTTTAACGCATTTGAACAAGCCGAGGCCTCCACGACGCGCAAATACGGCGGCACGGGGCTCAGGCTTGTCATCTCGCGAAGCATCGTAGAGATGATGGACGGAAAAATCTGGATAGATTCGGATTTCGGCAAGGGCACCAAGGTTTCCTTTACCGCCAACCTTGCCCGAGGCAAGGGAGAGCTCAAAAAGCCATTCCCGGAGGGCGTAAATCTTAACGATCTCCGAATCCTGGCCGTCGACGACGACCCGACCGTACTTCAATTCTTCCAAGAAGCGGCAAAGCAAATCGGGACATCGTGCGACACGGCGTTTAACGGAATCGACGCTTTGGCAAAGATTGCGGACAGCGGCTCGTACAACATCTACTTCGTGGATTGGGAAATGCCCGAAATGAACGGCATCGACTTTGCGCGCATCATTTATGAAAAAGGCGAGGGGAACCCGATTATTATCATGATAAGCGCATACGATTGGAGCAATATCCAAGGCGAAGCGGCTGAGGTCGGCGTAACGCGCTTTTTACCAAAGCCCTTGTTTGTTTCGGCGATTGCGGATTGCATCAACGGTTGTTTGAACGCCTCGCAAGCCGACCCGCGCGAAGACGGCACGTCCGCCGTGAATCTGTCGGGCCACACCATTCTTTTAGCCGAGGACGTAGATATCAACCGGGAAATCGTGATCGCACTCTTAGAGCCTACCGGCCTTGCCATCGACTGCGCGGAAAACGGTAAAATCGCCGTCGAAATGTTTAAGGCAGCGCCCGAGAAATACGACATGATTTTTATGGATCTTCAAATGCCGGAGGCGGACGGTTACGCTGCGACAAAGCTCATCCGGGAATCGGGATTGGCCCGGGCCAAGGAAATTCCGATTGTCGCCATGAGCGCGAACGTGTTTAAGGAGGACATCGAAAAGTGTCTCGAGTCCGGCATGAACAACCACATCGGAAAGCCGCTCGACTTTGCCGAGGTTCTATCAATGCTGGAGAAATATGTAAAAATCGGTGAGAAATAAGTAAAGGCATTAAAAAAACCTAACGAAAAATCCTTGACTTGTCCCCATTTTACATGTATACTTCATGTCAAAACAAGGCTGACCCTCGACAGTTTTTGAGAGGCCTTGCAAATAATAACCTTAAGGTTAGAGGAGTTAAATCATGCCAAAGAACTTATCCGCCGAAAAAGCCCGGAATGCGGCCGGCGCAGACGTGCTCAGTTGCGGCAACGTCATTTTCTCGCGTGAGCAGCAAAAGGTCTTTATCGGGAAAACGCCGATCCCGATGAACAGGGCCGAAGCATCCATCGTCTGCACCCTGCTGAAAAACGGCGAGAACGCTTCGACATACGAGGATATCTATAACTGTATCCGCGGCGAAGCATACGACGGCACGCCGAATAACGCCGTACGGAGCGCGGTGAAGCGGCTGCGCAAGAGAATTGCAGCCGTCGGCCTGAATCCGAACACCATCGTAAATGTACGGGGCGTCGGCTATTTGATTGCCCACTGATTTAGGGAATAGATCCTACAGACCTTTCCGCATTTTTAGCATATCGCAAAACGCTTCGACGCGCGTTTTTACGGCAGAGTCGGCACAGTGCGCGTCAAAACTAAAATGTGCTACCGGAATCCCGCAGTCGCGGGAGATATTTTGAAGTGCCGGCATCGCATTGACCTCGGGCGTACACCCGAACGGCTTAATATGGATGATTCCGTCAAAACCCCCGCGCGCAAGGCGGTGGGTTTTTGCTACGCTGAATGTGCCGTCCGCGCCGATTGCGTGCGTAAGATACGGCGATGCCGCCTTTACCGTCTTGCGTTCCAAACTCTTTGGCTGATTCAGCAGATACGAGGCGTTGACAAAGCGGCTGACCGAAATCCCGTTGTTTATCAGCTCCCGCTCGATGAAGCGGTTAGCAAACGGCTCCATCAAATCAAATAATTCGCCGACCAGCCCGACGCGCAAAGCCTTTTGCGGACGGCGGACGGCAAGCGACAAAAACCGGCCTGCATATACGCGGTCGGTTTTTCTTAAAGCCGAAAATGAGCGCACGGATGCTAAGTCCTGCAAAAACGCGGCGCGCACACGGTCAAACGCGCCGCGCTCGACCTCAAACGCGGCGTTTTGCCGCACATATATATCCACCTCGTCCATAAGAGCGACGCTTGCAAACGCCAGCAGCAATGCGTGCGCGAGCCCCGGGTATCCCGCGCGCCCGCCCAATCGCTTGACCTCCCGGCGGATTCTTCCGATTTTTAAGCCGTCTGCGTTGAACAGGCTTACAAACGTAAACCGATAGCCTAAATCACGCAGAATTTGTTCGATAAGCCCGCCGTAAAAGCCGAAACGGCAGCCCCCGCCGGCAGAAAACAACGTGTCCGCGCCGTTTTCCAACGCCTCGATAAAATTACCGAGATTGTATTTAAACGGCGCACACACAAAGTCCGGGCTGTGGCGCGCGCCCAACTCCAGCGTGCGCCGCGTAATCGGCGGAGGCGGGGTGACGGCGGCCTCCGGGAACAGCGTGGATAACAGCGTCTTGATCGGGATATGGTAGAACCCGAGGTGCGGAAAGGAGATGTTCATATGTAGGGCAGCGAAAACTTAAAAATGAAAACTTAAAAATGAAAAATGACGGATGAAAAATTTGCGCACTACCTGAAATCCTCCATTTTTATGTTTTCATTTTTAAGTTTTCCTCAGCCGAGCGAGGCGAAGCCTCGCGAACGCCAACGAAGTTATTTTTCATTCTAATTATGTCCATAAAGCTCTCAAGCCGGGTACGCACCCCTCCCTCCCCTTGCAGCTCGTCCACCAACAGGCTGCACACCGGGGTATCGCTCATGCGGCGCAGCATCAGCTCGTGCGCCAATGCGTCCGGGCCGCACGGAAATGCCGTTATCAGCACCAGCCCGTCGGCTCTGCTGCGATACAGCCCGACTGCGTTTACAAGTTCTCGCTGAAACGTCCAGTACAGCCCCGGCGTAAGTTCCTCCGTGATTGACGCGGTAAGCTTCGGGCTCTTAAGCCGATCGGCGAAAACAACGGCGGCGCCGAGGCTTTGCAGCACTTTCACCACCGGCTCGCCGATAAATGCGTCGTGCAGGTTATACGCGTGCCCGACCAGCATCACGCAAGGACGGGCAGCAGCCGGGAAACCGGATACCGTGTCCATAGACGGAGCCGCGCCCAAAGCGCATGGGGACAACGGAGACACACTATGAAGCTGATTCCCCGTGTCATGCGCATTGCCGCGAAAAAACAGCTTTTTTAGTTCCTCAAAAAACCGCGCGGCGTCCACCTCGGCCGCGCTCTTTTTTGCGTGTAAATACGCGGCTTTGCTTTCGCCCTTTTTGGTCCCGAGCATCTTCCCCATCCGCACAAATCCGTCCATCTCGTGCTTCCCTTTTAACGCGTCAACATTATAGGTTATCAGCGCGGTTCTCCGAGGCGCCCTCGCAGGGTCGGGCTTACTGACAGCGCCGGGGGCGGAATCGCTGTCACTAAGCCCGACCCTGCGAGGGCATTCAAAAAACGTGTTGCGGGCTATGTCGAAAAGCGCGTTAAATTTCACGCAGGTTTTTTCATTTTTCCCGAAACTTTCGATGCGCGGAATTAAAATATAATCGCATTTTCCGATTAAATACGAAACGTGGCCCAAAAAAATCTTGGCGGGCAGGCACGCCTCGTCTACCGACCGCTTGATTCCTTCCGCCAATACGGCGCGGGAGGTGGGCGGGCTTATCACCGTCTCATGCCCGAGACGTAAAAAAAATTCCGTCCACAGCGTCTCGTAGCGATGGAACAGGAATGCACGCGGCAACCCGATTTTCATACCGTAATTGTTGCCGCCGACGCCCTCTTTATACCCTCGGGTCAGCTATATATTATCTTATTCAGCGTCTCGACCATTTTTTTTGCGGCGGCTTCGGACTTTGTGATAACCAAAACGGTATCGTCGCCCGCGACGCACCCAAGCACCTGCGGGTTTTCGATCCTGTCCACCATAAGCCCCGCCGAATTAGCGCTGCCCGAAAGCGTTTTGATGACCACGGTATTCAGCGCGTAATCGATAGACACCGCAGCTTGGCGGAACAACGCGACGACCTTCCCGGAAACGCTTGTGTCGGTGTAGTCGCGCGCATATTTTTGGCGGCCGTCCGGCACGCTGATTTTGACGAGCCCAAGCTCCTTGATATCGCGTGAAATCGTCGCCTGGGTCACGGGAAAACCGGCCTTTACCAAGGCTCCTGCAAGCTCATCCTGCGTCTCAAGGTCATGTCGGCCGATGAGTTCTAAAATCTTAATTTGTCTTGCGCTTCTTGGCACAGGGCACCCCTTTAAAATGTAAAATATAAAATGTAAAATTCAGGGTATACTATTATTAAAGCACACATGCGCCGTTTTGTCAACTGTTTGAAAAAAGATCCGAAGTTTTTCATTTTTACGCATTTTTACGCTTTTCTTTTTACATTTATATTCTCAGATTAGTTGACATTTGGTCAAAACAGTGGTAAACTGTAGCACAATTGGAGGTATTGTCATGTTCCCACCTGAAGTTTGGTTATTTTTAGGCATAATTGTTGGTGCATATGCATTAGCAGGGCTTGCGGCACTATTGATGAAAAAGAAACCCGAGCCGGAGTCGGAGTCCGAGCCGGAGCCCGAGCCTGAACCCGAGCCCGAACCCGAGCCCGAACCCGAGCCCGAGCCGGAATTGGAAGAAGAAGAGGAAGAACCGGAGGAGGAGGAGGAGGCGGAGAGCGAAGACGAGGCGGAGGAAGAACCCGAGCCCGAGGAAGACATTCCGGACGACGAAATTGTCGACGACGACTCGGACGAGCTCTTAAAAGAGGCGGAGCTATTGCGCCGTGCGTTCGTGGTCGCAAAGAAATCCGGCGGGTTCGCCGTGCCGATTCTTGCCTTCACGCTCTCGCGCGAGGACGTTTTGGATTACATCGAAGACACCGAGTCCGACGTCCAACGGTATCCCGTGCTGGCTGAAGCCAAGCTGCGCGGCAAAAAGCATTTCCCGGATTCCTTGCGATGCGGCGAGTGGTGCTTCGCGCTCATGTACGAAAAGAAGGGCGTTATTAAGCTAATCTTGCGCCTCGACGAGGCGTTTGCCGCAAGCCTGCAGGAAACCTATACGGCGTGCAGCGACGCGCGCTTTCCCGGCGGCGGCAACTGGTTCGACCAAATTATCGATTCCTCGTTCGCGCGCAAAAGCGAGGTCTTTACCATCCTCGACCACGCATACGACTATGTATTAGGAAAGTATTACTACGAGGTCTTGGGCAAATATGAGACCGACATTGAGGCTGCGTATGCCGACTCCGCCGTCATCGAAACTGCGGTGGCCAAAAATATCGACGTCATCGACCCGGCTTTCGAGACGGCAATCGCCGAGCACGAGGAGGCTTTGCAGGCGTTCAAGGAATCGCACAAGCCGGCTTTCAGGATGACCCGCAAGCGTATGCTCAATTATGCTAAGCGCAGTCAAAAGGCTTCTGTGCGCGAGCCCAAGCGCAGAAATCTGCCCGCCCCGGTCAAGTCCAACGACAAAACGTTTGCGCTTGTGTACGAGCGGAACGGCGAGGTTTCGGTAACGGTGCGGCTCTCCGACGAGTACGCCGATTGGCTTGCCCTTCGCCATCCTGAAGTCCGCAGGGCGCAATTCCCCAAGAACCGCAACTGGTACGTTGTGCCGGTAGACGGCACCTTCCCCGACGCTCAGATGGTGTACCGCGTACTGCGGCGCGCCAAAAAGTTCGTCGACGAAAGGTAGTAAAACGCATGCGGGTCGATAAATTCCTAAAGGTCTCAAGGATTTTAAAGCGCCGTTCGGTTGCGAACGCCGCCGCGGACTCCGAGCGCGTTTTTGTGAACGGCCGCGCCGTTAAGCCTGCGTACCGGCTGAAAATCGGAGAAAGTGTGCGGGTTGAGCTTGGAAAAGGCACGATAAGCTTTGTCGTGAAATCGCTGAACGAAAAAGCAGGCAAGGACGAGGCGGCGACGCTGTATGAAGTCATAAATAATAGTAATTAAATGACAGGGGCTGTCTCACAGAGTAAAAAACGAGCTGTCACTTGCTATAGTACATTGTTTTTTAATCTGAATTTCCGTAGGAATAGTGCGTGCCTCGCCCAAGAATCGCAAAAACAAGGCGTATTTGGGCGAGGCACGC